>JAIRJX010000205.1 GCA_031260425.1 Gemmobacter sp. | reverse complement strand
GCGCCCGTCCCGCTGCACGCGATGAAAGCTCCGCGCGCCGGGCGATTGCCCGACCCGCGTCGAGAGGCGTAAATCAGCTGCCGGCTGCGGGCGCGCCCGGATGAAAGACCCGGGGCAGGGCACCTGCAACAGAAACCTTGAAGCATCTTTCCTCAGAACAGGGAAGCACAAGTGTCCACAAAACCTAGAGCCTTATGAACAGATGCTGAATAGAGAAGCACCCCCGGCTTCATCTGTTCATAAATATCCTCAGGGGGTGAATTGAGCCGAAGGCTCAAGAGGGGGCGCGAGCGCCCCCTGCCTTGCCGCGGGTCAGCCGCGCGCCGCGCGGATCAGGCGCAGGATGTCGCGGGCAGCGTTGGGGATATTGGTGCCGGGGCCGAAGATCGCCTTCACGCCGTTGCGGTAGAGGAAATCGTAATCCTGCTGCGGGATCACGCCGCCGCAGATCACGATGATGTCGCCTGCGCCGGCGGCCTTCAGCGCCTCGACCAGTTTCGGGGCCAGCGTCTTGTGGCCGGCGGCCTGCGAGGAGATGCCGATGACATGCACGTCGTTGTCGATGGCGTCCTGCGCCGCCTCTTCCGGCGTCTGGAAGAGCGGGCCCACATCCACGTCGAAGCCGATATCGGCGAAGGCGGTGGCGATGACCTTGGCGCCGCGGTCATGGCCGTCCTGGCCCATCTTTACCACCAGCATCCGGGGGCGGCGGCCCTCGGTTTCGGCGAAGATCTCCACATCCTGCTGGATGCGGGCAAAGCCCTCGTCGCCTTCATAGGCGGCGCCATAGACGCCGGCGAGGGTCTTCACTTCCGCGCGGTGGCGGCCGAAGGTGTCTTCCATGGCCAGACTGATTTCCCCGACACTGGCCCGGGCGCGGGCGCACTCCACCGCCGCCTCGAGCAGGTTTCCACCTTCGGCCGCGCGCCGGCCGAGCTCCTGAAGCGCCGCCTGGCAGGCCGTCTCGTCACGTTCCGCCCGCATCTTTGCAAGGCGGGCGATCTGGGCGTCGCGCACCATGGCATTGTCGATGTCGAGGATGTCGATCGGATCTTCGTGCGTGAGGCGATACTTGTTCACGCCCACGATCACATCCTCGCCCCGGTCGATGGCGGCCTGCCGACGGGCGGCGGATTCCTCGATCCGGAGCTTCGGCATGCCGGAGGCGACGGCCTTGGTCATGCCGCCCATCGCCTCGACCTCTTCGATCAGTGCCCATGCCTTTTCCGCCAGTTCGGCGGTCAGGCTTTCGACGTAATAGCTGCCGGCCAACGGATCGACGACATGGGTGATGCCGGTCTCTTCCTGAAGGATAAGCTGGGTGTTGCGGGCAATACGCGCGCTGAACTCGGTCGGCAGGGCGATCGCCTCGTCGAGCGCGTTGGTATGAAGCGACTGGGTGCCGCCGAGCGCCGCCGCCATCGCCTCATAGGCCGTGCGGATCACGTTGTTATAGGGATCCTGCTCCTGCAGCGAGACGCCGGAGGTCTGGCAATGGGTGCGCAGCATCAGCGAGCCGGTCTGCTTCGGCGCGAATTCCGACATGATGCGGTGCCAGAGCAGCCGGGCGGCACGGAGTTTCGCGACTTCCATGAAGAAGTTCATGCCGATGGCGAAGAAGAAGCTGAGCCGGCCGGCGAAATCGTCGACATTCATGCCCCGCGCCAGCGCGGCGCGGACATATTCGCGCCCATCGGCCAGTGTATAAGCCAGTTCCTGCACCAGGTTCGCGCCCGCTTCCTGCATGTGATAGCCGGAGATCGAGATCGAGTTGAACTTCGGCATCTCCTTCGAGGTGTATTCGATGATGTCCGCGATGATCCGCATCGAAGGTTCGGGCGGATAGACATAGGTGTTGCGGACCATGAATTCCTTGAGAATATCGTTCTGGATGGTGCCGGAAAGCACCGAGCGGGAATGGCCCTGTTCCTCGCCCGTCACGATGAAGCTGGCAAGGATCGGGATCACCGCGCCGTTCATCGTCATCGAGACCGACACCTTGTCGAGCGGGATGCCGTCGAACAGGATCTTCATGTCCTCAACCGAATCGATGGCGACGCCGGCCTTGCCCACATCGCCCACCACACGCGGATGGTCGCTGTCATAGCCGCGATGGGTGGCAAGGTCGAAGGCGACCGAGACGCCCTGCTGCCCCGCCGCAAGGGCCTTGCGGTAGAAGGCGTTCGATTCCTCGGCAGTGGAGAAGCCGGCATATTGCCGGATCGTCCAGGGCCTGCCGGCATACATCGTGGCGCGCACGCCGCGGGTAAAGGGCGTGAGGCCGGGCAGGTTGCCCATATGCGCCAGATCCGCCGTATCCTCGGCGGTATAGAGCGGCTTCACGGCGATGCCTTCCAGCGTCTGCCAGACGAGGCTGTCCGGGCTTTTGCCCCGGAGTTCCTTTTCGGCGAGCTTGCGCCAGGTATCGAATGGGTCGGTCATGTCGGAGCCTCGGTCGGGGAAGAGGCCGGGGGCGCTGCCTGTCGCCGATTGGGTTTGAACCAATGGCGCACAATCGGCGACCCCCGGGATATTCAGGGACAGAAAATGAAGGAAAGGCGGTATCTATTCATCGAATTGCCGCAGAAGCCTTCGGAGTGCGCTACGCCCTTGTTTTCCAAGTTGTATCGACTGGCTGACCTTGCCGGTGATTTGCCTTCCTGCGGCACCGTAGGTGTCGATCTGCAGATAGGTTTCACCGCGTTTTCCGGGGATGTGCGATGCCGTATCGGCGCATATCCTTCCTTGCAAGCGGTTGACGCGGGCCATCATTCGAACTCCATGATCACGTCGTCGACCCTCAGGCTGGCGCCGGGAGCGGCGTTGATCTTTTTCACCACACCCTTCCTTTCGGCCTTGAGGATGTTTTCCATCTTCATCGCCTCGACGGTGGCGAGGGCCTGGCCTTCCTGCACCTCCTGCCCTTCCTCGACGCTGATCTTCACCACGAGGCCGGGCATCGGGCAGAGCAGGAAGCGCGAGGTGTCGGGGGGCAGCTTTTCCGGCATCAGGAGCGAAAGCTCGTGCTGGCGCGGGGTGCGGACATGGGCCTTGAGGTCGGCTCCACGCAGACGGATGCGGAAGCCGAGCGGGATCTTGCCGACCTTCAGCACCAGCGGCTGGCCATCGACCGTGACGCGGGCGAGGGGCTGGCCCGGCGTCCAGCCGCTTTCCACCCGGATGCTCTGGCCATCCGCGAAGGTGACAGTGGAGCCCGCTCTGTCGGCGGCGATGGTCAGCGGGAAGGCCATGCCTTGCAGCGAGACCACCCAGTCATCCCCGACGCGCCTTTCGTGATTGTCCATGGTGCCGGAAATCTTGGTGCGGCGGATCTCGGCCACGCGGTTCATCGCGGCGGCGGCGGCGGCGGCGTGGCGCAGGGTGGTGTCATCCAGCGTCACGCCGGCGAAGCCTTCGGGATATTCCTCCGCGATGAAGGCGGTGGTGATATTACCCGAGGTGAAGCGTGGGTGATCCATCACCGCCGAACAGAAGGGCAGGTTGTGGCCGATCCCCTCCACCTCGAACATGTCGAGGGCAAGGCGCATCTCCTCGATGGCGTCGGCGCGGGTCTTGCCCCATGTGCAGAGCTTGGCGATCATCGGGTCGTAGAACATGCTGATCTCGCCGCCCTCATAGACGCCGGTATCGTTGCGCACGATGCCGCCTCCCGCAGTCGGCCCCTCGACGGGGGGGCGGTAGCGGGTCAGCCGACCGATGGAGGGCAGGAAGTTGCGATAGGGATCTTCGGCATAAAGCCTGCTCTCCATGGCCCAACCGTTGATCTTGAGGTCGGATTGCGCGAAAGGCAGCTTTTCGCCGGCCGCAACCCGGATCATCTGCTCCACCAGATCGACGCCGGTGATGAGTTCGGTGACGGGGTGCTCCACCTGAAGCCGGGTGTTCATCTCGAGGAAGTAGAAGTTGCGCGCGCCGTCGACGATGAATTCCACCGTGCCGGCGGAGGTATAGCCTACAGCCCTGGCCAATGCGCAGGCCTGTTCGCCCATCGCCTTGCGGGTCGCCTCGTCAAGGAAGGGCGAGGGGGCTTCTTCGATGACCTTCTGGTTGCGGCGCTGGATCGAGCATTCGCGCTCGTGCAGATAGACGTAGTTGCCGTGCTGGTCAGCCAGGACCTGGATTTCGATATGGCGCGGCTGGGTCACGAATTTCTCGATGAAGATGCGGTCGTCGCCGAAGCTCGCCGCCGCCTCGTTCTTCGAGGACTGGAAGCCCTCGCGCGCCTCGTCGGCGTTCCAGGCGATGCGCATTCCCTTGCCGCCGCCGCCGGCGGAGGCCTTGATCATGACCGGATAGCCGATCTCGCCGGAGATCCGCACTGCCTCCTCGGCATCCGCGATCAGGCCCATATAGCCCGGAACGGTGGAGACGCCTGCCTCCTGCGCAAGCTTCTTGGAGGTGATCTTGTCACCCATCGCCTCGATCGCGGGGGAAGGCGGGCCGATGAAGACGACGCGCGCCTTCTCTAGCGCTGCCGCGAAATCCATGCGTTCCGACAGGAAGCCGTAGCCTGGATGCACCGCTTCGGCGCCGGTCCGGCGGATCGCCTCCATGATCCTGTCGATCACGATATAGGACTGGTTGGCGGGCGGCGGGCCGATATGGACCGCCTCGTCCGCCATCTGCACATGCAGCGCGTTGCGGTCGGCATCCGAATAGACGGCGACGGTCTTGATGCCCATCCTGCGGGCGGTCTTGATCACCCGGCAGGCAATCTCGCCCCGGTTGGCAATCAGGATCTTCTTGAACATCCGGCTTCCTTCCCACGAACCGCGCGCTTGCCCGCGTGCGGCGTTTTCGAATGACAAAAGACCACCCGGGCGGCAGGCCCGGATGGTCTGGAGATGGACGGGGCGCGCGCCACTTGCGTGGCGGCGTGGTCAGTAGCAGGCAGGCAGGCCCGGCACGCCGCAGGAAGCGCCGCCGGCCAGAGCGCCGAGCGCGGCGCCAGCGACCATGTTCCGGTCGGTCGCATCGGCGATGGCGGCGCCGACCACGGCCCCGGCGACGGCACGGCCGCCCTGGGTTTGCAGCGGACCTGGGCTGCCGGGCTGGGTGCAGCCCGCGACGGCAGCGGCGAGGGCCACCACCAGGACAAGGGATTGAATACGCATACTCGGCCTCCGGATGTTGCTTTTATGAACAACGATCTTACCGCAAGGTTCCGTCGCGAAAAGGCCGAAAGCACACCGGACCGGAGAGGGCCGGCGGAGCCTTGCCGATGATCGGCGGCAGAAAATATCCCGACCCGCGAGGGGCCGGGATCGAGGCAAGGAGAAGGGACACAGTCCGGGCCGCCAGAGGTGGCCGGGCGACCGGAGACGGGGGACCGCGCCGTCCTTTCCGGCTGGTGCGGTAGCCCGCCGGCTTGCGCAAACGCAAAACCACGACTGCGCACCGGCCGCGCGAAAGTCTGCCTGAGGGAGGCGCGCACGCGCGGAAACATGCCTAGTCGTCCTCTTCGTCGTCGAAGTCGAAGGGGGCGGCATCTGCGACGAAGACCTCGGGAAAGCCGGCTTGCGCGCGTTTCAGGTCGATGCGCAGCAATGCCTCGTAGGAGCAGGGGTCGAACGGATCCTCGGCGGGAACTACCTCACGCCCGAAGAGCCAGCTCAGCCGACCGGCGTCGAGATTGCCGCGCTCGAACACATTCTCGCCGAATGAGGCCCAGAGTGCGGCCATGAAGGCGGTATCGGCGGCGCGGTCCAGCGCCTTGCGATCCTTGAACCGCTCGCGCCGGATGATCTTCGTCGGGCCGTCCTTGTGGTTGGCACGGCGGATGGTGAACTGGAAATCGGTGCCGGTCATCCGGCCCGGAAAGCCGCGATGTTTCAGCATGACGTGCCCCCGGCAAGGGCGCGAGGTCGGGCGGGCCGGGGCGCTACGCCGTCGGCCCGCCCGGAAGGCTCACTTCCACTTGCTGGTATAAACCGGCTCGGTGGTGAGTGGGGGCTCGTTCTGATCGTAGGGCTGGTCTTTCTTTGCGCTACCGCAGGCCGCGAGGAACGCGACGGTGCAAAGCGCGAGGGTGATGCGGATAGTGCTCGACATCCTCTACTCCAATTTTCTTGGAGGGCCGGGGCGGCAACAAGATCCCGCCCGTGCCCCCTACACGAGGTATGAAACGCTTGGGCACGTTTCGCAGGCAGAATAGCCGATCCGGGCGCGAAAGGACATGCGAGGGTGCGCAAAGCCGGCACCTGTGACTCGGCTACATCAGTCGGCTTCCCATATGAAGAAGGGCTCGCAACATGTTGTGTCTGCATCAGTAAATCTCCCAGATGCAGGCACCGTCCCGGATCGAGAACGCCTCGAAATACTGGGTCGCCTCGGGCGCCGCCTCGCCGAAGGGCACCGAGATATCGGCCAGAGAGATCACGATCTGTGCCGGCATGGGGCCGAATTCGGCCAGCCGGGGCAGGGCGAAGCTCTCGCAAAGCGCCTGCATGTCGGCGGCGGCGGTGTCGAAATCCACGCCGCCACCCTCACGGGCGATCTGCGGCGCGATGAAGCGGAACCGCATGGTCAGGCCCTGCGGGCCCATCTCGTTCCAGATCACGTCCTGAAGGGTGACGGGCTGGCCGGAGGGCACGGCAATCCGCCCGCCATCGCCGGTCAGCAGCACCGTGCCCGGTTTGGCCTCTTCTTCCGCAGTTCCGCTCATTGTCCGGCCCCCTTTCGCAGCAGCACCCGCCGGCATTTCGGCGGTGCGGGCAGATCGGTCAGGCTGCCCAGACGCGCCAGCTTCGCGGCCTGTTCCGGCGCCGTCGTCGCGCGCAGATCGAAGATCGCGGCGCCCCGGGCGGAGACGGCCTGTTCCAGAAAGGGCAGGTAGAGGTCGACCGGATAGTGGAAACCACAGGACAGGAAGCTGACCGCCAGATCCACCGGGCCCGCCGTCTCTGGTATGCGGTCACGCGGGTTCAGCGTTGTGATGGCAGCGGCGGGGACGCCGTTATCCTCCAGCAGGCGGCGCGCCACCTTCAGGCTGGAATAGGCCGCGCCCTCGTCACTGAAACCGAAATGACGATGCTCGTTCTGTTCCAGGTCGATCAGCAGCAACTCCGACTTCAGCCCGCGGGCAAGGAACAGGTCGAACAGCGCATAGCCGCAGCCGATATCCGCCACCCGCTCCGGAGCCAGCTCCCGCAGCAGCGGCTCCAGCGCGCGATATTCGGCATGGATCACCCCGGCGGCCCGGCGCGCCAGTTCAACGCCCAGATCGGCGATCACCGCCTCGATCGGCGCCATGTCACCCGCGTTCCAGGCGCGGATCACCCGGCCATGGCGCGGCCGGTCGAACATGATCTCGGAACGCTGCAGGATCAGGTTCAGGTAGTCGTCCTTGCCGAGCGCGCTGAAGTCGAGCGCCGTGATCGCGCGCTCTCTCGCCTCTGCCCCGATGTCGATGGCCAGTCGCATGATGTTTCCCCGGTGGTGGATCGCCCGTTACAGGGGAATGTTATCGTGTTTCTTCCACGGGTTCGCCAGCTTCTTGCCGCGCAGCGAGGCGAAGGCGCGTGCGACCCGACGGCGGGTGGAATGCGGCATAATCACCTCGTCGATGAAACCGCGTTCGGCGGCGACGAAAGGATTGGCGAAACGATCCTCGTAATCCCTGGTCCGAGCTGCGATCTTCTCCTTGTCGCCGAGTTCCGAGCGGTAGAGGATCTCGGTCGCGCCCTTGGCGCCCATCACGGCGATCTCGGCGGTTGGCCAGGCATAGTTGAAATCGCCCCGCAGATGCTTGGAGGCCATGACGTCATAAGCCCCGCCATAGGCCTTGCGGGTGATCACAGTGACCTTCGGCACCGTCGCCTCGCCATAGGCGAACAGCAGCTTCGCGCCATGCTTGATGACGCCGCCATATTCCTGCGTGGTGCCCGGCAGGAAGCCCGGTACGTCGACGAGGGTGAGGATCGGGATCTCGAATGCATCGCAGAAGCGCACGAAGCGGGCGGCCTTGCGGCTTGAATCGATATCGAGACAGCCCGCCAGCACCATCGGCTGATTGGCCACGACCCCGGTGGTCTGGCCCTCGAGGCGGATGAAGCCGGTGATGATGTTGGCGGCGTAATCCTTCTGGATCTCGTAGAAATCCCCTTCGTCGGCAATCTTGAGGATCAGCTCCTTCATGTCGTAGGGCTGGTTCGGATTGTCCGGGATCAGCGTATCGAGGCTGCTTTCCAGCCGCGCCGGATCGTCGAAGAACGGCCGCACCGGCGCCTTGCCGCGGTTGTTGAGCGGCAGGAAATCGACCAGCCGCCGCACCTCGGCCAGCGCCTCCACGTCATTCTCGAAGGCGCCGTCGACGACGCCGGACTTCTTTGCATGGGTCGAGGCGCCGCCCAGCTCCTCGGCGGTGACCACCTCGTTCGTCACGGTCTTCACCACATCGGGGCCGGTGACGAACATATAGGACGTGTCCTTCACCATGAAGATGAAGTCAGTCATTGCCGGGGAGTAGACAGCACCACCCGCGCAGGGGCCCATGATGACAGAGATCTGCGGCACTACGCCGCTGGCCATGATGTTGCGCTGGAACACCTCGGCATAGCCGGCAAGCGAGGCCACGCCTTCCTGGATCCGCGCCCCTCCCGAGTCGTTCAGCCCGATCACCGGTGCGCCGTTCTGCACCGCCATATCCATGATCTTGCAGATTTTCTGGGCATGGGTTTCGGACAGCGAGCCGCCGAAGACGGTGAAATCCTGCGAAAAGACATAGACCTGCCGGCCGTTGACGGTGCCCCAGCCGGTTACCACGCCGTCGCCCGCCGGCCGGTCCTCATCCATGCCGAAATCGGTGCAGCGGTGACGGACGAACATGTCGAACTCCTCGAAGGAGCCCTCGTCCAGCAGGAGTTCGATCCGCTCGCGCGCGGTGAGCTTGCCCTTGGCGTGCTGCGCTGCGACCCGGCGCTCCCCACCACCGGCGCGGGCCACGGCGCGACGGTCTTCGAGCTCTTGCAGGATGTCTTTCATGCGGTCCTCCCCGGAATCGCGGGCACATTATGCGGTGGCGTGGTAATCCTGAAGCGGAATTGCGAAAATTTGCATATTATTGGCAGGTGATGTTGTGCAAATTGCAAATCTGCGAATTTTTCGGGTGGTGGACGGGATTAGCGCCTGTTGAGCGGCAAAAGAGATCCGCGTCCGCATGGAGGTCACCCCCCGGGGAGGGATCGGTTTCCGGATTTTCCGAACGGCCATGGAGTGCCGTATATGAATGTCTGTCTCTTCTAACGCTTGCTTAACCTTTCGGGGGCATGCTGCGGGTCATGGACCGTCTGTTGACCCTTATGCTCATGCTGTTCTGCGCCGCCTGCGGTGCACAGCCCGCGCCGCTCATGCTCGGCGGTGCCCGGCACGAAACCACCGTCGATGGGCGGGATTACGTCGTTTACCGCAAGGGTAACCGGGTGGAGGTGATCCGGCGGGGTTGGGCGGCTCCCGGCGAACACGCCCGGATCCGTGCCGCCATGATCGAAATCGTGCCCTGGCTCACCGGCTGCGACGTGCTGCCCTCCAGCATTGCCGGCGACAGCGGAGAGATGCGCGCGCGGGTCACCTGCCCGGAGGAGCGACGATGAGGCGCATTCGGACCGCACACTTCCGTTGCCGCCGCCCCGGGGCCGCCTCAGTTCCCGCATCATCCGGGCCAGCGGCGGGGCTTGAACAGTATCTCCGGCCCCGTGCGAAGAATGGATGACCAACAGTGAGGAAGTGCATGATTTCCTTCGGTTCCGGTGATATCCTGCACGGCAGGGAGGAGCTTGACCATGCCGGATATCAGCAAGCAGTTTCAGGGCCAGACCGTCATCACCACCTTCGAGGTCACCCCGGGCACCGCCCATGATCTGATGGAGGCGCTGGAGGATGCCTATGCCGCCTTCATTCGCCACCAGCCCGGCTTTATCGGCGCCGGCCTTCACATGAACGACGCGCAGACCCGGATCTGCAACTATTCGCAGTGGCAGCGGCGCGAGGACTACCAAGCGATGTTGCGCAGCGCGGAAATGCGTGAGCGCAACCGGATCATCTCCAGCCTCTGCCGCAGTTTCGAGCCGGTGATGTATGAGGTTGTGGCGGTGTTCTGACCGGCCCCCTTCCGGCTCGCGCCGGGGCGACTGTGCTCTCAAATCAGGTTGTCAGCCCACCTGACCGGCCCCCGTCGAGGCAGCGGCCTTGATGAGGCGTTCGAGCGAGGGGGCATTGCCTGACCTCCGCCGGGCCTGCGCTTCGTCCGCCGTGATCCGGGCGAGGTCGCCTACTTCCGCCGCCGCCTGGTGCCGCCGCGCTGTCCGGCCCTTCCGGCGGTAGAGCGGCCCGAGGCTTTCACCGCCTCGGCCACCGCATCTTCCACTGCGTCCTGCCGGGCCAGAGGGTCGTCGGCCACTGCAAGCTCCACCGCTTCCAGCCGCTTCACCTCGTCGCGCAACCGTGCCGCCTCCTCGAATTCCAGATTCTCGGCAGCCTTGCGCATCTGCGCACGCAGCGCGTCGAGATGCGCGGCGAGGTTCTGGCCCACCATCGGCTTCTCGACCTTGGCGGTGACCCGGGCCATATCTGTATCGCCCTGCCAGAGCCCGGCCAGCACATCCTCGACATTCTTCTTCACGGTTTGCGGCGTGATGCCATGCGCTTCGTTATAAGCGATCTGCTTTTCGCGCCGCCGATTGGTCTCGGCCAGCGCGCGCTCCATGCTGCCGGTAATCCGGTCGGCATACATGATGACGCGCCCCTCGGCATTGCGCGCCGCCCGGCCGATAGTCTGGATCAGCGAGGTTTCCGAACGCAGGAAGCCTTCCTTGTCGGCGTCGAGGATCGCCACCAGCCCACATTCGGGGATATCGAGCCCCTCACGCAGCAAGTTGATGCCGACCAGCACATCGAAGGCCCCAAGCCGAAGATCTCGAAGGATTTCAATGCGTTCGATCGTATCGATATCGCTGTGCATATAGCGGATGCGCAGGCCCTGCTCGTGGAAATATTCGGTCAGGTCCTCGGCCATGCGTTTGGTGAGCGTGGTGACCAGCACCCGCAGCCCCTGCGCCGCCACCTTGCGGATCTCGTCGAGCAGGTCGTCGACCTGCATCTCCACCGGGCGGATCTCGACCTGCGGATCCAGCAGGCCGGTTGGCCGGATCACCTGTTCGGCGAAGACGCCGCCGGCCTGCTCCAGCTCCCATGCCGCCGGGGTGGCGGAGACGAAGACGGATTGTGGCCGCATCGCATCCCATTCCTCGAATTTCAGCGGCCGGTTGTCCATGCAGGAGGGCAGGCGGAAGCCGTGCTCGGCGAGGGTGTGCTTGCGCCGATAGTCGCCTCGATACATGCCACCGATCTGCGGAACAGATACATGGGATTCATCAGCGAAAACAATGGCATGGTTCGGAATGAACTCAAAGAGCGTGGGCGGCGGCTCACCGGGCGCGCGCCCGGTCAGAGAGCGGGAGTAGTTTTCGATCCCGTTGCAGACCCCCGTCGCCTCCAGCATTTCCAGGTCGAAATTGGTACGCTGCTCCAGCCGCTGCGCCTCCAGCAACCGACCCTCGGCAACGAACTGCTCCAGCCGCTGCTTCAGCTCCAGCCGAATCGCTTTGGTGGCCTGTTGCAGCGTGGGGCGGGGAGTGACGTAATGGCTGTTGGCATAGATGCGGATCTGCTTGAACAGATCGGTTCTGGCCCCGGTCAGCGGGTCGAATTCGACGATGCTCTCCAGTTCCGGCCCGAAGAAGGAGAATCGCCAGGCGCGGTCTTCGAGGTGGGCGGGCCACACTTCGAGCGAATCGCCGCGCACCCGGAACGAGCCACGCGCGAAGGCCGCGTCGCTGCGGCGGTATTGCTGGGCCACCAATTCGCCCATCACCTGCCGCTGGTCATACATCTGGCCGACGACCAGATCCTGCACCATCGCCGAATAGGTCTCGACCGAGCCGATGCCGTAGATGCAACTCACCGAAGCCACGATGATCACGTCGTCGCGTTCCAGGAGTGCCCTTGTGGCCGAATGGCGCATCCGGTCGATCTGCTCGTTGATCTGGCTTTCCTTCTCGATATAGGTGTCCGAGCGCGGCACATAGGCTTCGGGTTGATAATAGTCGTAGTAGCTTACGAAGTATTCGACAGAGTTTTCGGGGAAGAAGCCCTTGAATTCACCATATAATTGTGCGGCGAGCGTCTTGTTCGGGGCAAGGATGATGGCCGGGCGCTGGGTCTGTTCGATCACCTTGGCCATGGTGAAGGTCTTGCCGGTGCCGGTGGCGCCCAACAGCACCTGATCGCGCTCGCCTGCAGCGACCCCGGCCACCAGTTCGGCAATGGCGGTGGGCTGGTCGCCCGCCGGCTGGAACGGCGACTGCATGACAAAACGCCGCCCGCCTTCAAGCTTGGGGCGGGTCAGCACTTCGGGGCGTTCGGCAGGGGCGTTGGTATTGTTGTGCGGCATGGACGATTCTCTGGCTTGCCCTCATGATGATCCGTTTTTGTTCCGGTTCAAGGCCTGTAACGGAGTCACGCGGCGCTAGCCTGTGTTGTCGGAGGGTAAATGGTTGAATTTCAATTTATGAAAAAACGAAATTAATTTTATCACCTTTGGGTTGCATTTCTGTGAGAGGCAAGCCAAGGTGCCCCGGCAAGCAACGCTCTGTCGACCGGCCGCACCACACACCCCACCCACACTCCCGCAGCCGGTCGACAATTCCCCCGCCGACATCCAGGTCTTCTCCCCAGGCCCCTTGCCTCACAGGCCGATTTCGCCAATAAGAAGGCGGACCTG
>JAIRJX010000200.1 GCA_031260425.1 Gemmobacter sp. | reverse complement strand
TATCTGGACCTTCGCCCGCGTCATGGGCAGCAGCGACCCGAACTGGCAACTCGTGGCTACCGGGGAATGAAGCTTGCGTTGCGGCCGATCCTTGCCGCTCTGGTCGTGGCCTGTGCCATGACAGCGCCGGATCCGGTTCGGGCGCAGGTTCTGGGGTTCGAAGAACTCGACGGTTGGGCCGAGGATGATCAGCGCGAGGCGCTGGTTGTTTTCATCGAGACCTGTGATCTGCTGAAGGATCCGGTCTGGGCGCCGCTTTGCGCGCTGGCCCGCGATGCGCAGGCCACGCCGGAAAGTGCGCGGGCTTACTTCGAGCTGCTTTACCGCCCCGTCCTGATCGGCACCCCCCCGGCCCTTTTCACCGGCTATTACGAGCCGGTGCTTGACGGCTCGCCCGTCCGCACCCCGCGCTTCGCCTGGCCGATCTATGCGCGGCCGCCGGAATTGCACGACGGGACGATCTACTACTCGCGTTCCGAGATCGAGAACGGCGCATTGCGCGGCCGCGGGCTGGAGATTGCCTGGCTCGACGATCCGGTTGAGGTGTTCTTCCTGCATGTGCAGGGTTCGGGGCGCATTCGTATGCCGGATGGCCGCACGATCCGGGTGGGATATGCCGGCAAGAATGGCCATCCCTACCGCTCTGTCGGGAAAGAGATGATCCGGCGCGGCACCCATACGCCGGAACAGGTCTCGGCTCAGTCCATCCGCTCCTGGGTGCGGGCCAATCCGGGGCCGGGCCATGCGATGCTGGATCACAACCCGTCCTATGTGTTCTTCCGCCGCCTGCCGGATCTGGCTGCCCATCGCGGCCCGATCGGCGCCATGGGCCGCTCGATCACCGGGATGCGCTCGCTCGCCGTCGATCCGCGTTACAATCCGCTCGGCGCCCCGGTCTGGATCGAGAAGGCAGGCCGCGCGCCCCTGCATCGGCTGATGGTGGCGCAGGATACCGGGGGTGCGATCAAGGGCGCTCAGCGCGCCGACATCTTCTTCGGCACCGGGGACGGTGCCGGCCAGGATGCCGGGACGGTGAAGGATGGCGGTCGTATGGTCGTGCTGCTGCCCATCGACCTCGCCTATGCGGCGAACCCGGACGGCTGAGCCATGCGCC
This sequence comes from Gemmobacter sp., assembly GCA_031260425.1. Taxonomy (GTDB): domain Bacteria; phylum Pseudomonadota; class Alphaproteobacteria; order Rhodobacterales; family Rhodobacteraceae; genus Gemmobacter. The sequence goes on along the minus strand of JAIRJX010000200.1, from coordinate 27,079 downwards.
GCCGTGGTCTGCGCCCTGATGAGGCCGAGCTCTGGCAGGCGGTGGCCCGCACCGCCCGGCCGCTCCATGCCCCGCCGCTGCACCGGCGTGAGGAGCCGAAAGCCGAACCCCCGCCGCCCGGACCGGACGTTCCACCGCGGTCGGAGTTGAACCGTTTCCGGGTCGGAGAGCACGGCGCGGCCAGACCGGGGCCTGACCTTTCGGAGCGAACCTCCCCCGCGCCGGTGCTGATGGATGCCAAGCATCATGCCCGCATGATCCGCGGCAAGCTGACGCCGGAGGCGAGGCTCGATCTGCACGGCATGACGGTGGCCGAGGCGCATCCCGAACTGATCCGGTTCATCCTGAATAGCTGGAGCAGCGGGTTGCGGCTGGTGCTGGTCATCACCGGCAAGGGCAGGCAAGGGCCGGACCATGGCCCGATCCCGATGCGCTATGGCGTGCTGAGACATCAGGTGCCGCACTGGCTGCGCCTGCCGCCGCTTGGCCCCTGCATGTTGCAGGTCACTGAGGCGCATCTGAAACATGGCGGCGCGGGCGCCTTTTATGTCTATCTCCGCCGGGGCCGCTGAGCGCTATTGCGCCAACCCCTCCGCCACCGCGCCGACCGGGGCAAGGATGATCTGCGTTGCATTCTGCACCGTCAGCACCACGCCCGGCAACAGCCCGGTCCGTCCACGCTGATCGGCGTCGAAGGCAGCGTTCACCTCGACGATGCGGCTCAGCAGTTGCAGCAGCGCCGGGTTGTCGCCCATATCGAAATGCCCCGCCCCCTCGCGGAAGGCGTGGGTGTCGAGGAAAGTCACCTTCAGGTCGGCCACCCGCGAGATGTCCGAGAGGTTGCCCAGCCGCTCCGGCTGCCCTGTCAGCCGGGCCGAGAGGTTCAGCAGCGTATCCCTGTCCGATCCGAAGATCAGGAAGGGTTGCGGCAGCGGGCCATAGGCCTTGGCCTGCATGCGGAACAGATCCACGTCGATATCGGGCGAGATCAGGACAACGCCCGACAGCTTCCGCTTCAGGGCGGTATCACCGCGGATGGCGATCTGGCGCAGCGCCTCCATCGTCAGCGCCGATCCCATTGAATGCGCGACGATCAGCATCCGTTCCGCCCCGGCCTCGTCCACCTCGTCGAGCAGCCGTTCCAGCCCGTCGCGCGCGAACAACGCGGAATCGCGGTCGGCGACATAGCCCAGCGCCGTGCCTGCCGAAGGCCAGCTATAATGCACCGTCACCCCCGGCATGTCGAGGTCATGCGTCAATTGCGCGATCCGGTAGAGCCCTTCGGCGAAAGTGTTGTTGAAGCCGTGGATATAGATCACCGCGTCGCGCTTGCCGCGTGGCAGGGCGCGGAGGTTCCGCGCGACATCTGCCCGGAATTCGCCCATTGACGCATACATCTGCTGGCTGGTCGTCAGGAAATGCTTTCGCGGATCAGGCTTGCCGCCCCGGCGCGGAAAGGTAATGGAGCCGGGCTCGCGCTCCGGCGGCACTGATATGTCGTAGCGGGCGAACTGCTCGTCCTCCGACCGCTTGCGCCCGAAGCTGCCGGTCTCGGGGTCGGTGCTGCGGGTGGAGCCGACGAAGACCCGCTCTATCGTGCCGACACCGGCGGCTTCAGGATCAAGCGTGATCGTGCCGCGCGGTGCACAGGCGGAGAGGGGTAACAGGCAGGCAACAAGGACAAGAACCAGACCGCGCAAACCTGAGCCCCCGATCAGAACCGACAGAGGCAGTGTGACCAACTTTGCGTCTGACGCAAGTTGTTCTGCGGTTGGCTTCGGCTGCCGCCATATGCTCAGGTGCGGTCGGTATTCAGGATTGTCGACCGCGGCCGGCCCCCCCGGGCGGGCGGATATTCAGGATTGCCGGACCACGACGAATATTTCGTGACGGATCAACTGTTGCTTTTGCCCTCACGCCGCCTGAGCCTTTCCCCCGCCGTGCAGCGCCCGACCGCTCCCCGAGGGCGGGCGCTTTGTTGCCCTCAAGCGCGGGATCGAACTTGGGCGTAGTTGAGCCCAATAAGTGCAGACCACAATCGTATCAAGCACCCACCTGCGTTCAGGCGCTGCCCTTTGTCGCACGAGTTGGGTCGGGAATTACGGGATTTGCCGGAAGGCGACATGAGCCTTGAATAGATGCATATCCTGCCTGGCATGAGTGACGCGACCTCTCCGCCCCGCCTTACAACACATACCTGCTCAGATCGGCCGAGCGTGCCAGCGCCCCGAGATTCTCCTCGACGAAATCCGCATCCACCACGATATCTTCGCCGCCGCGATCCGGGGCGGTGAAGGACAGATCCTCGAACACCCGCTCCATGACGGTATAGAGCCGCCGCGCCCCGATGTTCTCGACGCTGCGGTTCACCTCGGCGGCGATGCGGGCCAGCGCTGCAATACCGTCGCCGGTGAAGCTGACCGCCACCGCCTCGGTATCCATCAGCGCAGCATATTGCCGGGTCAGGGCGTTGTCGGTCTCGGTCAGGATGCGGACGAAATCATTCTCGGTCAGCGCCTGCAGCTCCACCCGGATCGGCAGGCGGCCCTGCAATTCGGGCAGCAGATCCGAAGGTTTCGCCACATGGAACGCGCCCGAGGCGATGAACAGGATATGGTCGGTCTTCACCGGCCCGTATTTGGTGGAAACCGTGGTGCCTTCGATCAGCGGCAGCAGATCGCGCTGCACCCCCTCGCGGCTGACATCGGCGCCGCGCGCGTCGACGCGGGCACAGATCTTGTCGATCTCGTCAAGAAAGACGATGCCGTTCTGCTGCACCGCCTCCAGCGCTGCCGCCCGGACCGCCTCGTCGTCCAGCAACTTGTCGGCCTCCTGCCCCAGCAGGATCTCATAACTGTCGGCCACCGTCATCTTCTTGCGGATGGTCCGCCCGCTGAAGGCCTTGAACAGGTCCTGCAACCCCTGCATCTGCATTTCCATGCCGTTGCCGCCGCCCGCCATCATCGGGAAGGGCGCACTGTCGGCGACCTCGAGCTCGATCATATGGCTGTCGAGATCGCCGCATTTCAGCTTCTGGCGAAACATCTCGCGGGTCTGCTCGCGGGCGTCCCTGCCGGCGATGGCCTCGATCACCCGGTCTTCGGCGGCTTTCAGGGCACGCGCCTTCACCTCGTCCCGCATCCGCTCCCGTGTTTCGATCATCGCGGCATCGACCAGATCGCGGATGATGCTGTCCACGTCCCGGCCGACATAGCCCACTTCGGTAAACTTGGTCGCCTCGACCTTGAGAAACGGCGCGCGGGCAAGCTTTGCCAACCGGCGGCTGATCTCGGTCTTGCCGACGCCGGTCGGCCCGATCATCAGGATGTTCTTGGGATAAACCTCGTCGCGCAGATCATCCTTCAGCCGCTTGCGCCGCCAGCGGTTGCGCAGGGCCACTGCCACCGCCCGCTTCGCGTCAGCCTGTCCGATGATGAAACGGTCGAGTTCCGAGACGATCTCGCGCGGGGTCAGGTCGGTCATGGCGGCTCCTGTTGCTCTTGCGCATCACTTAAAGGCCGGACCCGCGCGTTTCAAGCAACGCGCCGGGCTCAAGGTGGCGGTATCACCGCTTGCGCCGGCCCATCCGCTGCGGGGCGGGTTTTCCAGACGGGCTCGGGGGCCCTGTGAGTGGGTCGGTGGAGGAAGAAGGTGCCTGAGCGATCAGGCGCCGATCCGCTCCACCGTCAGGTTGCCATTGGTATAGACGCAGATGTCGGCGGCGATCGCCATGGCGCGGCGCGCGATCTCCTCTGCGTCCAGCCCGGTTGCCATCAGCCCACGCGCCGCCGCCAGCGCGTAATTGCCGCCCGAGCCGATGGCGGCCACGTCATGCTCCGGCTCCAGCACATCACCGGCGCCGGTCAGCACGAACAGTTCGCACCCGTCGGTGACGATCAACATCGCTTCCAGATTGCGCAGGTATTTGTCCATCCGCCAGTCCTTCGCCAGATCGACACAGGCGCGGGCAAGCTGGCCGGGTGCGGCCTCCAGTTTCTTTTCCAGCCGTTCAAGCAGGGTGAAGGCATCCGCTGTCGAGCCCGCGAAGCCGCAGACCACCTCGCGCCCGCCTGGAGCAAGACGGCGCACCTTGCGCGCCGTGCCCTTGATGATCGTCTGACCCAGGCTCACTTGTCCGTCGCCCGCCACCACCACCTCTGCCCCGCGCCGCACGGCAAGGATCGTCGTGCCATGCCAGCCGGGAAACCTGTCTTCCGCCATACCTGCCTCCATCTTGTGGCGAAATATGGCTCCGGGCCGGGCCAGCGACAAGCCCGGTGGCTTTACATCCCGCTGCGGTGTGATAGGGCCGAATGGCAATCCATCCGCCCGCGACCTGCCCCGCCCATGACCGCCAGCCCAGCTTCCCAGAATATCCCGCTGCGGCTTTGCGCGGTCGTCGTGACCTATAACCGCGTTGAGCATCTGCGCCTGACGGTGGAGCGGCTTCTGGCCGAGCCGCTGGACCATCTGGTCGTTGTCGATAACGGCTCTGCCGATGGCAGCCGGGAATGGCTGCGCAGCGTCACCGATCCACGGCTTTGCCTGGTGGAATCTCCGGTGAATGGCGGCGGGGCGGCGGGGTTCGAGATGGGCCTGCGCGAAGCGGTGGCGCGGTTCGATCCCGACTGGATCGTGGTCATGGATGACGATGCCCGCCCCGCCCCGGGCGCGCTGGCTGCCTTCCGCGCCGGTGCGGCCCGCTTTGCTACCGAGGAGTGGGAGGCGGTTGCCGCTGGTGTCCGCTTTCCCCAAGGCCCGATCTGCGAGATGAACCGCCCCTCGCGCAACCCGTTCTGGCATATCGGTGCCTTCCTGCGCACCGCGCTGGGTGGGGGCCGGGCCGGGTTTCATGTCCCCGATGCCGATTACGGCAGCCGGGAAACGTTGCCGATCGATGCGGCCTCCTTCGTCGGCCTTTTCCTGTCGCGGGCGGCTATCCGACGGGCGGGTTATCCGGACGGGCGGCTTTTCATCTATGGCGACGACGTGCTTTACACGCTTGGCCTGTCACGGCGGGGCGGGCGGATCGGCTTTGCGCCCTGGATCGTGTTCCAGCACGATTGCGGCACCTTCGCGCCGGATGGCGGGCGGACCTACTATCCGCTCTGGAAGGTCTATTACAACTATCGCAATGGGTTGCTGGCCTATCGCGAGGCGGCGGGGCCGCTGCTGTTCTGGTCGGTAGCGGCTCTGGTCGTGCCGAAATGGGCGATGACGGCCGGGCGCTATGGCAAGGACCGGCGAGCCTTCCTTCGGCTCCTGCGGCTGGCGGTGCGCGACGGGGTGCTGCAGCGGCGCGCCGTGAGCCAGGCCGATGTGTGGGAGGCCGTTGCGCGCGCTCAGTCCCACTGACCGTGCCGGCACACGGCCTTCAGCGCCCAGTCGCCCGAAAGCAGCACCAGATCCGCCACCCGTCCCGGCGCGATCCGGCCGAGATTCCCTCGCCCGATCACCCGTGCCGGCTCCACCGTCACCATGGCGAGCGCGCGCTCCGGGGCAATGCCGATCCCGATCAGCCGTCGGATTGCCTGCGGCAGTGTCAGGTCCGCACCGGCCAGCGTGCCATCTTCCAGCGTCAGCCGCCCCTCGTGGCGTTGCACACGGCGCCCATTCAGCAGCATTTCAGCATCGTTGGTGCCGGCGAAAGCCATGCAATCGGTGACGAGGAAGATCCCCTCCGGCCGCGCCGCCAACGCCAGCCGCATCACGGCGGGATGGACGTGAATTCCGTCGGCGATCAATCCGGCGGCGCAATCGCCGCTGAGCACCGCCCCAGCGAGGCCGGGCGCGCGGCTGCCGATCTGGCTCATGGCGTTGAAGAGGTGTGTCACGCAACCGGCCCCCGCCGCGAAGGCGGCGCGGGCGGTGTCATGGTCGCAATCGCTATGGCCAAGGCTGACTACCGCCCCCGCCCCCGCCAGCGCCGCGATCTGCTCTGCCGTCACGCTTTCTGGCGCCAGCGTCACCATCAACGCGGGCAGGGCGCGCGCAGCGTCGCAAAGGCGCACCAAATCCTCCGCCGTCATCGGCCGGATCAGCGCCGGATCATGCGCGCCCTTGCGGCGCGGATCGAGATGCGGGCCCTCCAGATGCAGGCCGAGAAAGCCCGGCACCCCCGCGCGCGCCGCCGCGATTCCGGCTTCGATCACTCGGGCGGTGTTTTCGGGCGTATCGGTGATCAGCGTCGGCAGGCAACCGGCGGTGCCAAGCCGGCGATGGGTGGCGCAGATATGGCGCAGCGCGGCGAGATCGGTCTGCGACCCTACCAGCTGCCCGCCACCGCCATTCACCTGCAGGTCAAGAAAGCCCGGCGCGATCAGCCCGTCCAACCGCAGCGCGTCGTCCGGCGCTTCGGCTTCGGGGATCAGGGCGGCAACATGACCGTCTTCGATCACCAGCGCCGTGCCATCATGGAAACGGTTTCCATCGAAGATCCGCGCGCCATGCAACACCTGCCGCATCACACCACCTCCGCCGGATCGTGCGGGGGCGCCGCAGCTTCGGGGATACGTCCGTCGAATGAGATGGGCGCATCCATTCAATGCCCCCGCAGACCGAGCGCCATCTGCACCGCCCCGTCGAGCGCCGAGCCTCTGGGCGCCCGGATTTCCATCCCCTCCATCCGGGCGGCATAAGTTGCGCCGAGCCCACCAACGAACACCACCGGTAGGTTGCGGCCCGCCAGCAGCGTAATGAGGATGCCGCGCAACTCGTTGGTCGCCTGGTCGAAGATCCGCCGCGCCGCCATGTCGTCGCTGCCGACAATCCGGGGGGCGAGGGCAGCGAAATCGGCCGGTCTGGCGCTCAGCGAAAAGGCGATGATGGCCCCACCTCCGCCGAATTCACCAAGGATTTCGGCCAGAAGCGGCGACATCGGCACGAAACCATCTTCGGCCCGCAACGCCTCGGCCAGCAAGGTGCGGCCGAGGACGGCGCCGCTGCCCTCGTCACCCAGCACGAACCCGCGCCCGCCATATTGCCGGATCACCCCGTCCCGCTGAATCGCGAAAACCGAGCCGGTGCCGATCGCCGCGACGATACCATCGTCCGGCCCCAAGGCACCCCGGGCGGCGGTGACGGCATCGGTGACGATATGGCATTCTGCAAAGGGCAGCCCCGTCTCACAGAGCCGGCTTACCGTTCCGCTGACATTGGCACCGGCAAGGCCCATGGCCACCCGCAGCCCCTGCAGCCGCGCGCGGGTGCCGGCGATGGCTTCCGTGGCGGCGGCAAGAATGTTCCGCCGCGCCTCGTCCGGGTCGGTGTTGATATTGGCAGGCCCCGCCCGGCCTTGGCCGATGATCGTCCCCCGGGCATCGGCCAGCGCCGCTCGGCACCCGGTCCCGCCGCCGTCCACGCCCAGAAAGAACACCATGTCGACTCCGCTCGCATGAAGGATGCCAAAACAGCGATATGCTGATATTTCAGATATATTGACTGATTTTAACAGGATATTTCATGGTTTATACCGGATTGACATTGCTAATGGGCGGAGGGTTGCAGCGCCTGAGGCCGGGAGCGGTGCAGTAGCTCCATGACCACCGCATTCATTTGATATTCTGGTTAAGGCCCCGGGGTTTTTGTCTGCCATGCCGGCGAAAGGGTTTGAACCGACAGCGCTCCGGGGGGCTGTCTGCCCCCCGACGCTTCCCTTCGGGAAGCTCCCCCCGAGGATATTTTTGAACAGATGAAGCTAGGGACGCCTCTTGGTCATCATCTGTTCAAAAATATCCTCAGGGGGTGAATTGAGCCGCAGGCTCAAGAGGGGGCGCGAGCGCCCCCTTTCTTCGGGCCGGGAGGAAAGGCAGTCCGCCTCCTGAATCGGGTCCCTCGACCGTCTCTGTGCCGAGCTTCGGCGGGATCAGGGCTTGCTGACGCGGAAAACCGCCTCCCGACGCCTATTTCACCAGCGCTTTTTTCAGTGCGCCCACGATGGCCACCAGCACCGCGCCGCCGACACCGCCGCCCAGCACCTGCTGGATGATGACGCCGAGGTCGAGGCCGGCCGAGGCATTGCCGCCCATCTGCTGCAATATCTGGCCGCCGCCCACGCCGCCGATCAGGCCGATGATGCTGTTGACGATCGGCCCCAGATCGGCGCTCTTGAGCCCCTTGCCGGCGGCATTGCCGCCAAGGGCGCCGGCGATCAACTGGATTATCAGTTCCATGACAAGTCCTTTCCCCTATGAGATCGGCTTTCCGCCGATAGCTGACACCGGGAATGCAATCGCCCTCTGGCCACGGCCCCGGTCCTGGGAATGCTGCCTGATCAAACCAGGTATGGCAAATCTTGTGTGCCGGAAACACGCCACCACAAAAACAGTGTGGCCTTTCCGTCGCGCATGGAGGGAACTACAGCATCAACATGCAATCCAGAGGCAAGGCTGCCCCGCTGCCGGGAAAGGGAAAAGCGGCTCAGCCCCGCCGATATTCCACCCCGCGCGCCAGCCAGCAGCCGAGTGTCAGGCCAGCAGCCCGGCCGAATGGGCCTCGGTGCAGGATGACCGTCCAGTCGCCCGGTGCCGGCGCATCCATGGAGCGCCGGGTCGAGAGTGTCCAGACATCGCGGCCCACCGGGGCCATCCGCTCCATCCGGCCGGTGCCAAGCATCCCCTCGAAGCGGGCATAGATGCCACCGTCGCGGGCTTCGATCACCAGATCGGCCTCAAGCTCGGGCGAATGCCAGCGCCCGGCTATTTCGGTGCCATCGGCGGTGTCGATGATCGGCAGCGGCTCCAGAATCGAGACGGTGTTGTCGCCCCTGCGGCTCATCACCAGCCGCACACCATCACGCCGCAGCGTGACTCCGGGCGAGGTCAGAGAGCCGTCTGCCGCCGGATCGAGCAGATCCGGCCCCCAGCCGTTATAGGTAAGGCTGACACCCCTTCGGCCGGCAGAAAGGCTTGCCAGCAGGCCGTTATCGGCCAACCATTGCCCGTCATGGCCCTCCGGCGCGGCGTCCGGCTCAGTGGGGGAATGACCGAAGGCTGCCTCGATCAGGCTGACCGCCGCGCCATGAGGATCGCCCTCGTGGTTGAACATCACCACGACTGAAAGCCGGTCCTCGCGCGCATTCAGCCGCTTTGCGCGGAAGCCACGCAGAGCGCCGCCATGGCCGGTGAAGACCCGCCCGGCCACCTCGTCGCGCGCGATGCCAAGCCCGTAGGCCGCAGGTGTGCCATCGATGTAATGCGGCTGGCCGGAGACACGGCGATAAAGGCTTTGCGGATCGTTGCGGGTGGCGTCAACCCAGATCTCATAGGCCAGCATGTCGTCCAGCGAGGCCGAGATCCCGGCATCGCCGATCCAGAAGATGCGGTTGTCGGCCGGGAAATAGCCGGTCGCAGCATTGCCCTCATAGCCGGTCACGCCGTCTTCGGGCCGCGAGGTATCCGAGGTCAGCGCGGCGGTCTTCATTCCCGCCGGGCCCCAGACATGCCGGCGATAAAGGCTTTCCAGATCCGCGCCGGTCTCGGTCTCGATGATCTCCGAGATGATGCGGAAGTTGCAGTTGCAATAGGAATAGGCGGTGCCGGGCGGGAAATGCCCGGTCTTCATCCGCGCGATCAGCGGCAGCGCATCCTCGCGGCGGAACGGCTGTTCGGCCATGGCGCCCTGCAGGACGGTCAGCGCCCAGTAGTCGCGCAGGCCGGACTGGTTGTCGCAGAGCTGACGCAGAGTGGGCAGCGTTCCGGTAAATTGCGGCAGATAGGTCGCCACCTTGCCGTCATGCGCCTCCGGCTCGCCCAACTCCGCCAGCAGCACCTGGCAGGTGAACTGTTTGGTGATCGAGCAGATCGGCAGCCGCGTCTGCGCGGTCATCGGCGCGGCAGCGTCGAGATCCTTGTAGCCCCAGGCGCGGGCGGCGATCACCTTGCCCTCAAGCACCACGCCGGCAACACCTCCGGGGCCGGGAAAGCGTTTCGGCAGCGCGTCGAGTGCGGCATCAAGCGCGTCGATATTGATGGCGGTCATGGCGGCGTCTCCTCACCGGGTCGGAAAGCGGCGGCCGGGGACACCGGCCGCCGGATGCTCAGTTGGCCTTGCCGGTTTCTTCCAGCCAGAAACGGCCCAGCGGGTTCTGGCCGAAATTCGCCACTCCCTTGCGGGTGACCGAGATGAAGGGGCTGTAGTAGAGGTCGATCCAATGGGCATCGGCCTTGGCGAGCCGCTGGATCTCGGCATACATCGCCTCGCGCTTCACCGGGTCCATCTCAAGCCGCGAGGCCGCGACCAGATCCTTGACCGTGTCGTTGTGATAGCGGGTCATGTAGTTCACGTTGACATCATGCCCGAGCACGAAGGTGGTCTTCTGGTCCGGGTCCAGAATGTCGTTGGTCCAATACATGACCGACAGGTCGTAATCTCCCTCTATCAGCATGTCCCAGGTCTGGCTCGGGTCTGCCTTCTGCAGGTTCAGCGTGACACCCACATTGGCAAGCTGCTGCTGCATCAGGACGGCGATCTGTTCGTCAACCTCGTTGCCGGCATTGACCAGATAGTCCAGTGTAATGCCGCCGGCCCCGGCCTCGGCCAGCAGGGCCTTCGCCTTCTCGGGGTCGAAGCCGCGCGCGCCATTGTCTTCGCTGTGATAGAGCGCGCCGCGCGGCACGAAGGAATTCGCCACCTCGCCGATACCGAAGGTCACGGTATCGATGATCGCCTGCTTGTCGATGGCGTAGTCCAGTGCTTCACGCACCCGCACGTCACTCAGCGGCTCGTGCTCGTGATTGATCAGCAGGTGATCCTCGCGGGTGGAGGGATTGACCACCACGTTCAGATTGGCGTCCTTTTTCAGCTCCTCGACACGCGAGAAGGGCACGTAGATTGCGGCGTCCAGCTCTCCGGCCTGAACCGCCAGCATCCGCGTATTGTCATCGGGGATCGAGATCCACTCCACCCCGTCCAGGTTGACATTGGCGGCATCCCAGTAATCCGGGTTCTTCGTCAGGATCACGCGGTCGCCGCGCCGCCATTCCTGCATCATGAAGGCACCCGAGCCCATCGGCTTTTCGGCGAAGGCTTCGGGACCAACGGCCTCCATCGCCGCCTTCGAGACGATCGAGGCGCCCGGCATGGCAAGCGTCGACAGGAACGGGGCGGAAGGCCCGTCGAGCGTGATCACCAGCGTCTTCGCGTCCGGCGTCTGCATGTCCTTGATGATGGCGTAGCTGTCCTGCCAGAGCGACAGTTCGCTGTCGCGGATACGGGCCAGCGAATAGGCCGCATCCTCGGAGGTGACGGCGGTGCCGTCAGAGAATTTCGCGTCGCGCAGATGGAAGGTATAGGTCAGGCCGTCCGCCGAGACATCCCAGCTTTCCGCAAGGCCGGGAATGAGGGTCTTGCCTTCGTTATCGACACGGACCAGCACGTCGAACAGGTTCGAAAATACCCAGAAGTCGACATTCTGTGCGGTGTTGATCGGATCGAAGGTGGAGCTGTCCTCGCGCCGGCCGATGGTCAGCACGCCCTGCGCCTCGGCATAGGAAGCAAGCGCGGTCGTTATCATCAGGCTGAAGGCAAGCGCCCCTGTCAGTTTCTTCATCATGTTGCAAACTCCTGTTGGGAGGGGAAGGGAATGCCGCCGTTGATGGGGCGGTCCGGGTCGATATCCGGGATCGCCGCGATCAGCGCGGCGGTATAGGGCTTTTCGGGCCGGGCAAAGACCCGGGCGGAGGGGCCGTCCTCGACGATTTCGCCGTGATGCATGACCACCACCCGCTCGCAGAGATTGCGCACGATGGCGAGGTCATGGGCGATGAAGATCAGCGTAAGGCCTGTCTTTTCGGTCAGTTCGCGGAAAAGCGCCACGATCTGTGCCTGAATGGTCACGTCGAGCGCGGCCACGCATTCGTCGGCGATGATGACGCGCGGATTGACCGCAAGCGCCCGGGCGATCCCGGCGCGCTGGCATTGCCCGCCCGAAAGGCTGCGTGGCAGGCGGGGCGCGAAGGCGCGGTCCAGCCCTACCATGTCGAGCAACTCACCGGCGCGGTTTTCGATCTCGGCGGGCGGCGTCTCGCCGCGGTGGCGCAGCACTTCGGCCAGCGTCTCGCCCACCGTCAGCCGGGGGTTGAGCGCGTTGAACGGATCCTGAAACACCATCGCGGCGCCGGTGCGCAGGCGGTCCAGCCCCGCCCGCCGCAGTTGCGCGGAGGTGGCGGTCAGATCATGCCCCTCGAACAGAATTCGCCCCGCACTGGCCGGGTTCAGCCCCAGAATGGTGCGCGCCAGCGTCGATTTTCCCGAACCGCTCTCGCCCACCACGCCCAGTGTCTCGCCTGGCCAGATTTTTAGCGACACCGCCTTCAACGCCCGGAATCCACGCCTCTTCATCAGCAGACCGCCGCCTTGCGGGAAGGTGACGTCCAGATCGGTGATCTCGAAAACCGGACTGCGGTCGTGTTTGTGCCGCACCGGCTCCGTTCCCGCATGAGAGAGCGAGGGATGCGAGGCGATCAACTGTTGCGTATAGGGATGCACGGGCGCGGCCAGCAACGCGCGCTTTTCCCCGTGTTCGACGATCCGGCCCTGACGCATCACCGCGATCCGGTCGCAGGTCTGCGCCACGACGCCAAGGTCATGGGTAATCAGGATGATCGAAAGCCCGCGCGCCGCGCGCAAATCCTGTAAAAGCCGCAGGATCTGGGCCTGGATCGTCACATCGAGCGCGGTGGTCGGCTCGTCGGCGATCAAGATCTCGGGGTCGCAGGACAGGGCGATGGCGATCATGGCGCGTTGCCGCATTCCGCCCGAGAATTCATGCGCATAGGCAGAAAAGCTCCGTTCCGGATCGGGGAAGCCGACCTGGCGCAGCAGTTGGGTCGCCTCGGTCCGGGCGGCAGCGGGGCCAAGGCCCTTGTGCAGCGCCAGCCCCTCGCAGATCTGCTTGCCGATGGTCATCACCGGGTCGAGATGGCTGGTGGGGTTCTGGAAGATCATGCCGATGCGCCGGCCCCTGATGCAGTCCTCCCGCCCGAGGATTTCTGTCTCGTCGAGGCGGACGGAGCCCTGTGTGACGTGCAACCTGCGCGAGGGCAAGAGCCCGATCACCGTGCGGCAGAGCAGGCTTTTGCCCGAACCGGATTCGCCCACCAGACCCAGAAATTCGCCCCGGCCCAGCTCCAGTGTGATGTCATCAAGCAGCAGCCGTTCCTCCGCATGGTCGCGGAACGCTACCGAAAGGTTGCGGATTTCCAGATGCGCGCTCACTCCTTCACTCCCAGCAGATCGGCCAGCGCATCGCCGGTGAGCGAAAAGCCGAAGGCCAGCACCACGATAGCAAGGCCGGGGAAAAGCGTGATCCACCACGCCTGGTTGAGAAAGCCTTGCCCCTCGAACACCATGACGCCCCATTCGGCGAGCGGCGGCTGCACCCCCAGCCCGAGATAGCTGATCGAGGCACCGTTGAGCAGCACCAGAACCGCGTCGGACATGACGAAAACCAGTGATCCCGCCAGCGCATTGGGCAGCAGATGGCGGAACATGATGCGCAGACGCGAAAAGCCCAGTGACTGCGCCGCCACCGCGAAATCCTGGGTCTTCAGCACGAGGATCTGCGCCCGGATCAGCCGCGCGTAACTCACCCATCCGACCAGCGCCATGGCGATGTAGAAACTGCCGAGGCCCGGCCCCAGAATGGTGATGATCGACAGCATCAGGACAAGGAAGGGAAAGGCCAGCACCACATCAATCAGCCGCATCAGGCTGGCATCGACCCAGCCGCCGAAGAACCCGGCGACAGTGCCGGCCACCGTGCCGATCAGGAAGGGAAAAACCACGCCGATCACGGCAATCTGCAAGTCGATCCGTGCGCCCCAGATCACCCGGCTGAGCAGGTCGCGTCCGAAATTGTCGGTCCCAAAGGGATGCGCCAGCGAGGGCGGAAGCAGCGTGATGTCGCCGTTCTGCAGGATCGGATCATAGGGTGCGACGACAGGCGCGAAAACCGCCATCAGCACGAAGGCACCCAGGATACACAGGCCCGTGGCCAGCATCGGCCGGCGCGCGAAGCGCAGCCCGAGGCTCAGGCGCGGCCGCAACGGAGGATGTGCCGGACGCGTCACAGCTTGATCCTCGGATCCAGGGTGACGGTGATGATGTCGGCGGCAAAGTTGATCAGCACCGTGGCGAGGGCGAAGGTCATTGTCACCCCCTGCACCACCATATAGTCGCGGGTGAAGATGCCGCGCACCATGAGCTGGCCAAGCCCGGCGATGGCGAAGACGCTTTCCACCACCACCGTTCCGCCGATCAGCCAGCCGATATTCACCGCAAGCAGGTTCACCGTCGGCACCAGCGCATTGGGCACCACATGGCGCCAGAAGACGCGGCTTTCGGGCATTCCCCGCGCCCGCGCTGCCGTCGCCACGTCCGACGCGAGCCCGGCGATCATCGCCGCCCGCAGCGTGCGGGTCAGCACGGCGGAAAGCGAAAGCGCAATGGTCAGCCCCGGCAGGATCAGATGCGAGAGCTTCTCGCGGAAAGTCTCGCCATAGCCCGAGACGGGCAGCCATTCGAGTCGGACTGCGAAGAAGATGATCAGCATTGCCCCCAGCCAGAACGAGGGAAAGCCGAGACCCGCCGTCGAGACCAGCCGCACCGCGTGATCGACGAGGCTGCCTTGCCGGCGCGCCGAAAGTGCCGCGAAAGGAACTGCGATCAGCAGTGCAAGAAAGACGCCCATGCCGACCAGCGCCAGCGTCGGCTCGATCCGGGTCGTGATCAGCTTCAGCACATCGACCTTGTAAAGCGTCGAGCGCCCCATCTCTCCGGCGCCGAGATTCTTCAGGAAATAGAAATATTGCAGCCAGACCGGCTCATCGAGCCCGTATTGGGTGCGGATATTGGCGAGCGCCGAGGGTGTGGCGCGGGTGCCCAGCAGGATGCGCGCCGGATCGCCGGGGATCAGCCGGACCAGAAGGAAGGTGATCACGGAGATTCCGAACAGCACCGGCACCAGTTGCAGCGGACGGAACAGGACGAATCTGTATCTGTGCATCAGGCCCTCGCCTCTGTTCCGGCGCACCGGTTCATGCACGGGCGCCCGGCGGCGGGAACCCTCGGTATCATGCCGCGATCTCCGCCGTCGGATTGCTCTGCGCGACAAGGTGGCCGCCGCCCATATCCACCAGTCGCAGCCGCTGCGGTGCCTCGCCCGCTGGCCAGACCGGGCTCGGGATCTCGCCCGAAAGGCGCGGAAGGGGCGCGCGGACATAGCCGGGATCGGGGATCGGCACCGCCTCCATCAGCCGCCGCGTATAGGGGTGGAGCGGATTGCCGAAGACCTGCGCCCGGCTGCCGGTCTCGACGATCTGGCCCAGATACATCACCCCTACCCGGTCGGCGATATTCTCGACCACCGCCATATCGTGACTGATGAAGAGATAGGCGATGCCGAGATCGCGCTTCAATTCCTCCAGCAGCGCCAGAACCCGCGCCTGAACCGATACATCCAGTGCCGAGACGCTTTCATCGCAGATGATCAGCTTCGGTCGTAGGGCAAGCGCGCGGGCGATGCATATCCTTTGCCGCTGGCCGCCCGAGAATTCATGCGGATAGCGCGCCATGGCATCAGGCGGCAGGCCGACCCGTTCGAACAATCCGGCGGTCCGGCCGCGGCGCTCGGCATCGGAGCCGATATTGTGGATCACCAGTGGCTCGGCCACCAGATCGCCGGCCCGCATCCGGGGGTCGAGCGCCGCCATCGGGTCCTGAAAGACCATCTGCACATCGCGGCAAAGGGCGCGCCGCCCCTCGGCCGTCAGGTCCTGCAGGGGCTGGCCCGCGACCTCGATCCTGCCTTCATGCGGGACAAGGCCAACGATGGCGCGTGCGATGGTGGATTTGCCGCAGCCGCTTTCGCCTACCAGCGCGAAGGTCTCGCCTTGATTGATCTGGAGACTCACATGCTCGACAGCATGGACACGGTGGGTAACGCGCTGCATCAGCCCACCTCTTATATCGAACCGCACCCGCAGATCGGTAAGCCGGACGACCGATTCTGCCACAGGCAGGACCGCCGCCCCGGAGCCGTCGCCCATCCGTGGCACCGCGGCCAGGAGATCGCGGGTATATTGTGCCACGGGTGCAGCGAAGATGCGTTGGGCCGGCCCTTCCTCGACCATACGTCCCTCTCGCATCACGATCACGCGCGAGGCCATTTCAGCCACGACGCCCATGTCATGCGTGATCAGGATCAGCGCCGTTCCGGTCTCGCGCTGTAGATCGCGCAGCAGGTCCAGCACCTCGCGCTGCACCGTCACGTCAAGGGCTGTGGTCGGCTCGTCACAGATCAGCACATCGGGTTTCAGCGCGAGCGCCATGGCGATCATCACCCGTTGGCGCATTCCGCCCGAAAGCTCGTGCGGATATTGCGACAACCGCCGTTCGGCCTGCGCGATCCTGACCGATTGCAGCGCGGCCAGCGCGCGGGCGCGGGCCTCGCCGCGCGGCAGGCTCTCATGCGCCGAGATCGCCTCGGTCAACTGGGCACCGACCGTCATCACCGGGTTGAGGCTGGTCATCGGCTCCTGGAAGATCATCGCGATGCGGCGGCCCCGGATGCGGCGCATCGCGCCTTCCGGCAGATGGAGCAGATCCTGCCCGCCGAACATGATCCGCCCGGCACTGGCGCGCAGCGAGGGTGGCGGCAGGAGCCCCATGACCGCAAGTGAGGTCAGCGATTTTCCGGAACCGCTTTCGCCCGCGATGGCGAGTGTTTCGCCACGCGCCAGATCGAAGGACAGGCCCTCGACCAGGGCCCGCTCGGATCCGCCCGAACGGACCGAGACGGTCAGTCCCTGCACGGAAAGGACGGGCACTGTCGCACCCGCCGATGTCGTATCAGCCGTCATTCGAAGACAGAGCGCGGGAAGTAGAAGCTGACCACCCAGTTCGGCATGTCGACGACCTCGGAGATTCGCAGATCGCCGCAGGTCGAGCAAAGCATATAAGCATCGACCGCCGAAATGCCGCGCGTGGCGCAAAGCAGGTCCACCATGCCGGCCACCGCATCGCGCGCGCCCGACATCAGGTCGGGGCCGATGCCGGTGGTGGCCTCATATCCCTTGCTGTCGAGGTGGCGGGTGACCGGGCCGGGCGTGGTGAAGCGCGGCGTCTTGAGATTGGCACCCTTCACCAGATCGAGCGTCAGGACCACGTCCATCGGGCTTTCAATGGCCGTGCCGCAGACCTCGCCGTCGCCCTGCGCGGCATGAGTGTCGCCCACGCTGAACAGGCCGCCCGCCACCTCTATCGGCAGGTAGAGCGTGGTTCCCGCCGCCAGATCGCGGATGTCGAGATTGCCGCCTACCCGGCGCGGCGGCACCACCGAATGCAATCCCGCCTCGGCTGGGGCGCAGCCGATGGTTCCGGCAAAGGGCTTGAGCGGGATCCGCGCCTGCGAGGACCAGAGCGCGGGTTCCAGCGTCGTCGGATCGAAATCCCAGATGATCAGCGCCGGATCGGTGAACTGGTCGGCAAGCAGGCCGAAGCCCGGAATATTCGCCGACCAGCCCCAGCCGCGTCCGTTCTGCGCCTGGGGGGTGAAGCTCTCGATGGTGACTTTCAGCGCGTCACCCGGCTCTGCTCCCTCGACATGGATCGGGCCGGAGACCGGGTTGACGCGGCCGAAATCCAGCGTGGCGACATCCGCGAGCTTCGACGAGGGGCCAAGCTGGCCCCCCGAAGAATCCTTGCACAGAAACAGGATTGTGGAGCCCGGCTCCACCCGTTCGGCCGGAGTGATGGAATTGTCCCAGCCGAAATGGTGTTGCGCCCCATGGATCGTGTAGTTGCAGGCTTTGCACATGATCTTACTCGGTCACATAGACATAGTCGTAGTTGATCGGAATCGAGACCGGATCGACATAAAGCGCATCCGCCCCGCCCATCCGCGGTGACTTCATCGTATAGCGCTGTTCGTTGAACACCGGTGCCCAGGGCGCGTCTTCCATGATCTTCACGTAGATCTCGGACCAGAGCTTCAGCCGCTCGGGGTCTGCGGGATCGGTAAAGCTGTCGGCCTTGACCGCCAGCGCGTCGACCTCTGCGTTGCAGTATTTCGCCCAGTTCCAGCCACCGTCGGCGGCCCCGGCGCAGCCGAGGGTCGGGCCGTAGAAGTTCGACGGATCAGGGAAATCGGCGATCCAGCCCATGCCGCCCGACCAGACCATCGGTGCCTGACCCGCGCCGCCTGCCTCGATCACATTGGCCTGGGCGAGATTCTGCAGGCTCGCCGTGATGCCGATGGCTGCCAGATCCTGCTGGATCGCCTGCGCGATACGCGGGTTCGGGTCGGTGTTCATCACGTAAAGCTCGGTTTCGAACCCGTCGGCGTAGCCCGCTTCGGCCAGCAGCGTCTTCGCGCCTTCGGGATCGAAGGAATAGCCCGCATAATCCTTGGCATAGCCCGGCATCGAGGGCGGCAGCGGCTGGTTCGCCGGCACCGCGCGGCCGTTGATGATCTGGATGATGCGATCCTTGTTCAGCGCCATGTTCACTGCGCGGCGCACTTCCACCTTGTCGAAGGGGGGCTGCGTCACATTCATGGTGATATAGCCGGTATGGAGCTGACCACCCTCGACCACCCGCGCGGCCTGCTCCGGGTCGCCCATCACCTCGGCGAATTTCGCTGGCGGGATGCCGTCACCGGGTATGTCGACCTCGCCGTTCTGCAGGCGCAGCAGCGCCACCACCGGCTCTTGCCCGACCTCGACATGGATCGCGTCGAGATAGGGAATGCCGGAGATCCAGTAATCGGGGTTCTTGCGGAAGGTGAGACGCTGGCCGATGGTCCAGTCCTCGAGGCTGTAGGCGCCGGTCCCGACCGGATGCTTGCCGAAATCTTCGCCCCACTCCTCGACCGCCTCTTTCGGCACGACATAGGAGAAGTTCAGCGCCATCACGTGCAGGAAGGTGGCGTCGGGGCGCGAAAGGGTGATCTCCACCGTGGAGGGATCGACCACCTTCACCCCGGAAAGTCCGCCCTCGCCCGCATTCTCGAACCCGGCGATCGAGGCGAAGAAGCCCGCTCCCGGCGATTGGGTCGCCGGATTGGTCACGCGGTCGAGCGAATATTTCACATCCTCGGCCGTCATCTCGCGGCCGTTGTGGAACTTCACACCCGGGCGCAGCTTGAAGGTGAAAACGAGGCCGTCTTCAGAAATCGTATAGCTTTCGGCGAGGCCCGGGCGGAGTTCGGTCGTGCCGGGATAGTAATCCATCAACCCATCGAAAAGCGACTTGATCATCGACCAGTTCTGCCAGTCATAGCCGATGGCAGGGTCGAGCGTCGCCACATCGTCCTTGTAGGTCAGGACGATCTCACCGCCCGGCTTCGCGTTCGGATCGGTGTCCTGCGCAACGGCGGGCAGTGCCAGACAGAGCGCAAGCGCGGTGGAGGCAAGCCAGTGTTTCATCTCTTTCTCTCTCCTGTTGTTCGTTATGGTTCAGCGAAGACGGATACGGGGGTCGATCATCGGCGCGATCAGATCGGCCAGCAGATTGCCCAGAACGATGGCGGTGGCGGAAACGAGGGTGACGCCCATGATGATGGGGATGTCGACGCGCTGGATCGCCTGCCAGGCGAGCTGCCCCATCCCGGGCCAGCCGAAGACGCTTTCGACAACCACGATGCCCCCCATGAAGATGCCGATATCAATTCCGATCATCGCAACGATCGGCAGGATCGCATTGGGCAGGGCATGGCGCAGGATCACCCGCAGCCGCCCCAGCCCCTTGGCGCGCGCGGTGCGGGTATAGTCGGCGCGCAGCGCCTCGATCATCGAGGAGCGCATCATCCGCGAATACCAGCCCGAACCGAGAATGCCGAGCGTCAGTGCCGGCAGCACCAGATGCGCGAATGTGCCGTAGCCGCCGATGGGGAACCAGCCCAGCTTCACCGCGAAGACGTAAAGCAGCAAAAGCCCGATCACGAATTGTGGGGCCGAGACTGCGACGAAGCTGGTCACCATCAGTCCCTGATCCAGCGCCCGCCCGCGCCAGAGCGCCGCGATCACGCCAAGCGTCAGCCCGATCAGCAATTCGGCGAAGATCCCTGCCGCCATCAAAAGCAGCGTTGCGGGAAGGCGCGAGCGGATCAGCTCTGCCACGTCGGTCTTCTGCAGATAGGAGCGGCCCAGATCGCCCCGCGCCAGATTGGCAAGATAGCGGCCATACTGCACGATGAAGGGCTGATCGAGGCCAAGCTGCTGGCGGATGTTCTCGACCGTCTGTGCCGTCGCGGCGCGGCCCGCGATCTGGCGCACCGGATCGGCGGGCAGCACGTAAAGCAGGATGAAGGTGATGAAGCTGACCCCGAGCAGGATCAGCACAGCCTGACCGAGGCGCCGCAGAAGATAGACCGCCATCAGTCGCGCCCCCTCTGTGTCGGGTCGAGCACGTCGCGCAGCGCGTCTCCGACCAGGTTGAAGGCCAGCGCCAGCGCCACGATGGCCGCGCCGGGAATGAAGACGAGCCAGGGTGCCGTCTGGAAATAGGTCTGGTTTTCGAAGATGATGTTGCCCCAGCTTGGCGTCGGCGGCTGCACTCCGATGCCAAGGAAGGAAAGCGTCGCCTCCAGCAGCACCGTGGTCGAGATGCCCAGAGTGCCCCAGACGATCACCGTCGGTACCAGATGCGGCAGGATGTGGCGGAAGAGGATGCGGCCGGGGCCCGCGCCCAGCGTGCGTTCGGCCTGGATGAATTCCCTTTCGGAAAGCGCGGTGGTCTCGGTATAGATCACCCGCGCCGCCTGCACCCAGTTCACCAGCGCGATCACCAGGACGACGATCCACAGCGAGGGCGTGAAGATCGCCGCCAGACAGATCGCCAGCAGCAGCGCCGGAAAGGCCATCATCAGATCGGTGAGCCGCATCAACGCGCCGCCGATGCGGCCGCGGAAGAAGCCGGCGCTGACGCCGACCAGCGTGCCGATGCCAAGCGCGATCCCGTTCGCCAGCACCCCGATCACCAGTGAGGTTCGCGCGCCGAAAAGCATCCGGCTGAACAGGTCACGGCCCAGAAGATCGGTGCCGAACAGGAAGGCCCCACCCGGCGGCAGGGGCGAACCTTCCAGCGTCAGCCCGTCGAAATGCTGCTCCTGCGGAGCCCAGGGGGCGATCCAGGGTGCAAAGACCGCGCCGAAGACGGCCAGCATGATGATGACGAGGCCGAAGAGCGCGAGCCTGCGGCGCAGCAGGCGGCGCCAGGCGGTATCGGGGCGCTGGGTGGCGCCGCCGGGACTCATGACCTGCCTCCTTCGGCATCGCGGGGCCGGTGCGGGCCTGGTGGGGTGGCGACCACGCGGCCGGCGGCTTCTTCGAAGCTGATCCGCCAGGCCATGGCCATGGCGCGCAACTGGCCGTAGGCCTCGTCCTCGGTCTTGCCGCGCCCCATCAGCATCGTCACGGCCCGGACGACGGTCTGCCGCTGGCTCAGGCGCTGGCGGAGCGCCTCGACCTCGGCCGCCAGCGTGCGGCGGGCCTCGAAAGCCGCGCGCGCGGTCAGCAGCGCCGAGAAGGCGCCGCCATCGCCGACGGGCTTGAGAAGCTGCGCATCGGCACCGGCATTCAGTGCCCATTCGATCCGGCCCGGCGCTTCGGAGCCGATCAGGGCGATCATCGGCATCGGCGGCTGGCCGGGCGGCCAGGGAAACTGGCTGTCATGGCCATGATCCGCGTCGAAGAAGATGAACTCCGCCGCCAGCGCCGAGGGCGGCATGTCGGGCCAGCACTGCTCGACCACAAGACCGATAGCGGCAAGCTGACGCTCCAGCGCCTGAACGGTCGGGTGCGGACGATGCAGGATGATCGCCCGCGCGCCGCCGAGATTCTGGCCATGGATCCGCCGGGTCATGGCACGGCCCGAAGCTGCGGCGCAGCCGGGAGGGGTGCACGCCCCCCGGTCAGCCAGGGATCGCCGGCGATACGGCCGAAATCGCGGATCACCTCGAACCGCCCGTCCCGGACCTGTCCGATCAGCGCCGGCAGGGCCGTGTGATGGTTGCGCGGATCGACGCCGATCTCCGCCGCCGCCTCTTTTGTCAGCAATGCCGAGATCGGCTGCAGTTCCGCTCCCGGTTGGCCGTTCAGCAGCTGCGCCAGCATATGCACCGAGGCATGGGCCGCCGCTTCGTGCGACGATCCGAAGCAGCCGGGATGCGACCAGTCCCCTGCGCCCCGGAACCATGGGCCGGCAGCGATCAGTCCTTCGGCGGCGGCGCCGATCGCTGGCAGTTCGCATTCGGTCAGGTTGCAGGACAGGACGGCCATGTTGTCGGGCCGGAAATGCGGATCCTCGCATCCGAGCCCGGCCAGCGCCTGAAGGAAGCTGTATTGCGACTGGCCGATCAGGTTGTTCAGCACGAAATCGGGCTTTGTGGCGCGGATCTCCTCGATCATTCGGCCGATATCGGCAGAGCCGATGGGCAGATAGCGCTCGCCCAGCACCTCGCCGCCGCTCTCGGTGATCACCTCACGGGCAAGGCGGTTCATTTCCCAGCCCCAGATGTAGTTCGAGCCGGTCAGATAGCCGCGCCGCCCGAAGCCCGCGAAGGTCCAGCCCAGCAGCGGCAGCAGATGCTGGTTCGGGCAGGCATGGGTATAGACCACATGGTCCGAGGTCTCGAACCCCTCATAGGGCACGGCATACCACAGCGTGGCCCGCGCGCGCTCCAGCGTCGGGATTACTTCCTTGCGGCTCCAGGAGGTGAGACAACCCATGACATGACGGGCGCCGCTGCTGTGCAGGATCTCGTCGCAGAGCGGGCCGTAGAGGTCGATATTACCGCCGGGATCGCGTTCGATCAGGGCGAAGCTGAGATCGAAGGCCGGATCGCCGTTGATCTCGGCTACCGCCGTCAGCACGCCCATGCGGCAGGCCTCGGAGATCAGCGCATAGCTGCCGGTCCGCGAGTAGAGAAGCCCAAGGTCGATGCGACGTTTCATGCCGGCTCCGAAACGCAAAAAGGCCCCGGCTCTCGCCCGCGTGAGATGCGCAGAACGGGAATCGGGGCCTGATTGCCGAATATGTTGAAGGCAACAGATCGGTTTGCCCGGCTTTCGTCAAGCCCGCAGCAACCATGCGGCGGGGAGGACGGGCCAGGCGACACGTATGGCGGCGTGGCCCGTGGAATGACGGCGGCAAGGCCCCTCCCCTCCCCGTAGCAAGGGGGAGGGGAGGGCCGGGAAATCAGGGCCTCAAGACCAGTTCGTCCACAGTCTTTTCCGCCCGGGGCCACAGAACGGCGGCGTCGGAGGGCGACTGGTTGGGCTCGGTATACTGGATCACGTAGATCGGCACCCCCAGCCATTGCTGGAATTTCCAGGCCGGATCGGTCTCGGCGGAGAAGGAGATGACGCCGCGCGGGCCTTCCCAGCTCAGCTCGCGCAGACCGGCCATGATCTCGTTCGGATCGGTCGAGTTCCTCGCGCGGATCGCTTCGGCCACCACCATCACGCCATCATAACCCTCCATCGCGACGGCATTGGCCGGGCGGCCGAACCGGGCCTCGTAGGCTTTGCTGAAGTTGCGGGCCTTTTCGGTATCCGGCCGGCCGGGCAGGCCCGCGGGATTGGCAATGACATGGACGCCCTTGTCGCCCATCACGTTCCAGAACTCCGGCTCCAGCACGTCGGCTCCGGCGGAGAACATCGCAGTCTCTGCCGAGGGCGCAAGTCCCAGATCGGCGGCCTGTTTCATCAGCAGGAGCAGGGCCGAGCCGGTGAAGCCCGCCACGATCAGATCGGGCCTTGGCTCGGCCCGCCGCAGTTCCAGCAGCTGCGGCGTGAAATCGGTGGTGGTGTTTTCGCCGGTGAACGAGGTGACGTTGACGCCGTTGTCCTTGAGGTTCTTGGTGAACACGTCAATGACGCCGAAGCCCCAGTCCGAGTTTTCGGCGATCACCGCCACGTTCTTGAAGCCGGCCTCCTTCACCCAGTCGGCAGCTACCGCAAAGACCAGCGAATTGGCCACGGTCAGCCGGAAGACCTGGGGATGGCCGGCGGCGGTCACTTCGTCCGACCAGCACTCCCCGGCGACGAAGGGCAGGTTGTATTTCTCAGCCACCGGCCCCACTGCGGTGCAGACGACGGAATGGGCCTCGCCCTGCACGGCGACCACGCCCTCTTTCGAGGCCAGCCGCTCGAAGGCCGCGATCCCCTTTTCGGGCGTGCCGCCGCTGTCCTCGACCTTCAGTTCGACCGGACGGCCCAGGAGCCCGCCGTTCGCGTTCAACTCCTCGACCGCCAGCGTCATGCCGTCGCGCATCGATTCTCCGGTCTGCACCCCGCCGGGGGGCGACAGCGGCACGATGCCGCCGATCTTGATCGCTTCCTGGGCAAGGGCCGGGGCGCCTGCCAGCAGGACCGCCGTTGCGATCAGGGTTCCGAATGTTCTCATTGTTCCCTCCGTTGGATGAGGCGCCGTTTCGCGGCATCCGGTGTTTTTCCTTGTCCAAGCATCGCAACGGCCCTTCCGTGGCTCAATGAAATAGTCCAGTCTGCATGACGCGTGTTGCAGCTTGCGCGGAGCCATTGAGATGCATGATGATCAGGCTGCGCGGAACCTGTCGGCCAATCTGAAACTGGCTACCAGCTATTACCCGTCAATATCGCATGTCTGCCGCAAGCTGGACATCAACCGGCAGCAATTCGTGAAATACCTTGCCGGCAGTTCCTTTCCGGCGCGCAGCACCATGCGGCGGATCTGCGACTTTCTCGGGGTCGATGAATTCGAGTTGCTGATGCCGCCCGAGCAGTTCCGCGACATCATCCGGCTTCGGCCGAATGCGGCGCTGGAGGATCTGCCGGTTCCGCCCCGCTTGCGCGACATGCTCGCCCAGGCGGTGTCCTCGCCCGCCGGGGTGCGGCGGCTGCATGGCTATTATTACGAATACCGCTATTCCTATACCCGGCCCGGCAAGCTTCTGCGCTCGCTGATCTATATCTATGGCTGGCAGAGCTATACCTTCTATCGCCGGATCGAGCGGCTGAAGAGCGCGCAGGCCGTTCCGGGCAGGCCGGAGGTGTTCAAGTATGACGGGCTGCTGATGCCGGTGGGCGACCGGCTGCATCTGCTGGACTTCGAGACCATCACCAGCAGCGAGCTGACCCATACCGTGCTTTACCTGAACTACAGCAACCGCGTCTCGCGGCTGGTCGGTCTGACGATGGGCGTTTCTGCTCTGAGCAGCCATGAGCCGATCGCGGCCCGGATCTGCCTTGAATATGTCGGCCGCAGTGTGCAACGCTCGCAGGCGTTGCGCGGTTGCGGACTGTTCGCCCGCGATGCCGCCGAGATCAGCGATTTCGTGCGCGACTACATCACCGGCAACGGCGCGCCGGCGGGCCCGATCACCGCACCGCCGCTTTAGGGTGGACCGGCTGCACGACGCCCCATGCGGCGTTGCCGTTTCTGTCCATGTTACCAGACACCTGATCTGAGATTTATGGGGTTACCCGGTTACGCCAGCGATTATCCGAAAACACCCAGGTAAAACAGGGCAGTAGGCGGATGAGGCGAGGGGAGTGGTTGGGGGCGGACGATACGGCAGGTCGGTGATGGTTGGGCTGATCAGTCAGCAGCTTTGTGAATGCGCGGGTGGCGCGGGGCCATCCTTCGAAGGGTCTTCGAAGCCAATAAAACAACGGTTTGATGCGCATTGCCATGGGCCTGAACGTGGCATTTTTCACCGGAGTCCAAAAGCGGGAAGTTTGCCAAAGTGGCAAAGGGCTGATTCTGGGCGGACAAGTGTAACTTTCTTCAATGCTTTCAAAGCAAAGCGCTGATTTTCGCCGCTGCCACGGCAGGGGAGAGGTTTGCCACGGTTTCGGCACGGATCAGCGTCCCCGAGCGGCTGCCGTGACGGCGAGGTCGCCCCCCCTTGTTCCTCGCAAGCCGTGATCATATCCGTGAGCAACGCGGGGATGCCCGCCGCAACCTCGAGGTCAGTTCGGCAATCGCAGCAAAGACCGCCGCCAGAGCGTTAGCCTCCAGAACTGCTAATCTCGTCTCCATGTCCATGAGGTTCTCCTGCCGTGCAGTCTCGCGTTTCGTGCCACTAGCCGGTCTACATCACCCAAGCTACGCTTCGTCGTGGAATCGCATATGAGGAAGCCCATGAACACCTTGATGATGGGACTGTTGGCCATCGCAGTATCTCCGACCGTAGTGCCGTGCTGCACAGTCGACGACCTCGTCTCGGGCTTGCCGATCACGGATGAGACGATAGCCGGAATGAGAGGGGGCAACATCAACCTTGAGGGCACCATCACGAACAACCTTTTCACCATTGGCGACTTTGCCATCCATGCCGAAATCGCGGCGGAGGGCAGAGATGCGCCCATCGTGTGCGATGACCGGCCTGCCCGGAGCGGCATCTCCGGGGCCTGATGCCGGGCGAAAGTATGCGGTTGGACGATTGGGTGCATGTCGGGGATCGCGGCGTCACACTGGCCCGGGGGGCCCCGTCCCTGTCAGTGTCCTTGACTGTAATCGCCGCCACGGATGCCGGGCTGCGATATGTGTTGAGCGATGGGAAAGCTTGTGCGGGTTGGGAAGATCATCGCTCACCCGAACGGCGTGGGGCGAACTAGCCTCACCTTGTGCAGGCATACCATGCCACGCGGCCAATGATCCGCACGTCCCGCATCTCATCGGCGCCGATAACCTTGGTGCTGTGTGATGGGTTCTCAGAGCTGGCGATCAGGCCCGGCCCATTACTCTCGACCCATTTCACCAGTACATCATCCCCGACCCTCAGGGCATAGATATCCTTACGATCTGCGGATCGACCAGCACCATGGCGCCGTCCCGCAGAGTCGGTTCCATGCTGTCGCCCCTGACCCGCACCAGCGACGCCTTGCCCGGCTGGATGCCCTCGCGCCGGAGCCAGTCGGATCGGAAGTTTGAATCATGCAGGCAGGGCGGCATCAAGCAGATCAATAGGTCCTTAGCCTATCATTACAGTTGCATTATCAGGCGTCCATGCGCGGGCCTTGCTGCGGCTTGATGGGGTCTTCTCCGGATTGACCAGGCGATGATTTGAGCTGCCTGGCTCTGACGCCGGGCCCTG
>JAIRJX010000176.1 GCA_031260425.1 Gemmobacter sp. | reverse complement strand
CCCATCTGCGCCGCGCCCGCCGGCGCACCCATGCCTCCCGCGACGCGCTGGTGGCCGCGCTGGCGGCGGCCGGCCTGCCGGTGATCGCCCCGGACCAGGGCCTGCACCTTACCCTGCCGTTGCCGGACGGCGCCGACGATCTTGCCTTCGCCACCCGCGCCCGCGCCTCGGGCTTCGGAACTCGCGCGCTTTCACCCATGTTCCTCGGCCCCAGCCGTCCCGGACTCGTCATCGGCTTTTCCGGCCATCCGCCGGAGACCCTCGCTCAAGCCGCCCGCCAGTGGCTGGTGGCAGAGGAGGGGGCTTTCCGCCCCCTCTTGCGAGGCTGGGCCTCGCAATTCACCCCCGAGGATATTTTCCAACAGATGAAAGATGGAAGGACCGATTTCTTGGGCACGCGCACTGCGGATTGAACCAGTCCGGGGGCACAGATCGCGTTGCTTCGGTCTGCTTTTACATATATCGTCTCCATCACCGGGCAAGTGACGCGCATGTCCAACGCAGTGCAGTTTGCGGTGGCGTGACGCCCGGCAACTGCCGGAACCGGTGGGGAGGGTCGGGAGATGTCGCCGGAGTCGCGGAAGATCCGGCAAAACTCCGCCGGATGTCTGTGGTCTGCCTGAGGGCTGGCCATAGGGCCTTGGTCCGAGAGAGTGGCGGCCCGGACGCTGCCCGTTGCCACCGGAAAAAACCGAAGTCACCGCGCCCTTTGTCAGCCTGCCGCAAGCTTCGGGGCGTAGCGGCGCCTTGGGTATCGAACCAACGGAGCATGAAGATGCGCAAGGCGACAGGCAGGGACAGAATATCATGACCACCACCCTGCCCTGGCTCTCAGGTCTCCGCCGCCGCCCCGTGATCACGCCGCTCGTGCTGAACCTTGCCGTCGCCACCTGGATCATGGCGGTGAGCAATGCCGGTTTCTGGTCGGCCGCGGCGCGGCTGTTCGCGGGATCGACAGGCAATCTGATCGGCATCGGCGCGGCGGTCTGGGCGGTGACCTTCTTCACCCTCTCCGTCATCAGTCTGCCTTGGCTGCATCGGCCGCTTGCGGCAGTTCTTCTGATAATCTCCGCCGCCGCCTCCTGGTATCAGCAAAGCCTCGGCGCGCTGATCGATCGTGAGATGGTGCGCAACATCATGATGACCACGGTAACGGAATCGCACCACCTCATCACCCCCGACTTTGTTCTGGCGGTGACGCTGAAAGGTGTGCTGCCCGCGCTGGTGATCTTCTGGCCCCGCCTGGTGCGACGACCGCTGGTGGGTCTGCTCTGGCGCTGGCCGCTGGGCGTCGCCACGGGATTTGCGCTGACGGTCGGTTTCCTGGCCACTGATTTCAAGGCCTATTCGGCGGTCCTGCGCGAAAACAAGGAGATGATGGGCGCCTATCAGCCCGGCGCCTCCATCGCTGCGGTGTTCAAATACGCCAAGGAGCAGTTGCGCGACAGCCGCATCACGGTGCAGCCGCTAGGCCGTGACGCACAGAAGGGCCCGCTGCTTGCCGCCGCCGGGAAGCCGGCGCTTCTCATCCTCTTCGTAGGAGAAACCGTGCGGGCACAGAATTTCGGCCTGAACGGCTATAGCCGGGACACCACGCCGGAGTTGCGCGCCCGGAACGTCATCAACTTCCCCGATACCACGGCCTGCGGCACCTCGACCGCCGTTTCGGTGCCGTGCATGTTCTCGCCCTTCACCACCGCCGACTATACAAGGCGCAAGGCCATCGGCTCGGAAAATCTGCTCGACGTGCTGTCTCATGCCGGGGTGAAGGTGGAGTGGTGGGACAACAATACCGGCGACCAGACGGTAGCAAAGCGGATCGGCTGGAATCGGATAGACGCAACACTTGATCCTGCGGCCTGTGCCGCCGGCGAGTGCACCGACGATGCGCTGCTTCCGGTGATCGATCGCACCATCCGGGACATGACCCAGGATACGGTGCTGGTGCTGCACATGATCGGCAGCCACGGCCCGGCCTATTTTCTGCGCTATCCCGAAGAGCAAGCAGAATTTACGCCCGATTGCCGCACCGCGCAGTTCTCGGCCTGCACGACCGACGAGATCGTCAACGCCTATGACGATACGATCCTTGAGACCGACCGGGTGATCGCCGCCACCATCGACCGGCTCGATGCCGCGCAAGGCATCCTGCCGGCCATACTGTTCCTGTCGGATCACGGCGAGTCGCTGGGCGAAGGCGGGCTTTACCTTCACGCGGCGCCGCGCTTCATGGCGCCGGAGGTGCAGACCAAGGTGCCCTTCGTAATGTGGCTGTCCGACCGTTTCGCCGGCGCGATGGCGATTGATACCGCCTGCCTCAGGACGAATGCCGCGCGGCCGGTCAGCCATGACAATCTGTTCCATACCGTGCTCGGCATGCTGGATATTCAGACCACGGTGCGGGAGCCGGAGCTCGACCTTGCCGGGGCCTGCCGTAATGGAGAGGCCGGCTGATGCCCGATCCGGAACAGCGCCGGGTGGTGTCGCCGCGTGGCGGCCTGCTGCATGTCATTGACGCCGCGGGCTACTCGCTGGCCGGGCTGCGTCGCCTGTTGAATGAGACCGCCGCGCGGCTGGAGCTGCTGGGGATATGCGCCGTGGCGCTGGCCTTCCTGTGGCGCGGGGCGGCACTCTGGCACTGGGCAGCGTTCGCCGGCCTCGCCGCCCTGGTGCTGACGGTGGAGGCGTTGAACACGGCAGTCGAGGTGCTTGTCGACCATGTCTCGCCGGGCTGGTCGCAGATGGCGAAGGACGCCAAGGATCTTGGCTCCCTGGCCGTCGGGCTGATGCTGACGATCACGGCGGGTTTCGTCGCTCTGGTGGTGGCAGGGCTGATCTGAGGCTTTGCCGTCCCGAAGGATGGGTCCGGAATATGTCGGGCGGCGGACACCTTGACGAGCGCCGCGGGGCTGGTGCCACCGGATCCGCGAAGGTTCCGCCGAAATCGACTCCGCCTGTCCGAGGCAGGCATTTACTTGGCGCGCGCCCATTCAGCCTCGTGGTGGGGTCCGCCGCAGTCTTCGCCACGTAGCGCCCGGGCTCGACCACGGTTCCGGCCACGGAAGCAGCCGGCGCTAGCCAGGCAGGGCCTCCAGTTCGGGGGCGAGACGACCCTCCCAGATGCCACGCCGGACCAGATCGCGCGCCACGGTCAGGGTAAGGTCGATCACCGCGCGGGCAGCCCGGCTTTGCGCGCGCGCGGGATTGGTGACCAGCAGCACCGGCCTTGTGATGACAGGGTCGATGATGGGGGATTTCACTAGGTCCCCCCGCCCCACGAAATCATGCGCGGCGGCGGGGGCAAAGATCGTGTGGCCCGAGCCCCGCGCCACCAGCTCCTTGATCTGGGTCATCGCGTCCATCTCGATCACCACGTTCAGCAGGAGCCCCCGTTGCGTGGCATGCCGCGAGATCGTGCGCGTCAGCCCATGGCCGGGCGAAGGCAGGATCAGGTCGAGCCCGGCAATGGCAGAGAGCGGCACCGGCTGTCCCGGGGGCGTATCCAGCGGCCAGGCGTCGGGAGCCGAGAAGAAGCAAAGCTGTTCGTCCAGCAGGTGGCGGGCGTGAAAGTTTTCTTTTCTGTCAAGATCATAGAGAAAAGCCAGATCAACCGTGCCATCGTCCAGCCAGGTCTTGATGTAACCCGACATCGACTCGACCGCCTGCAGCCGTACATCGGGCAGGTCCACCCGCACGGTTTCGGCCAGCGGCACCGACATTACCATTGACACCGAAGGCGGCAGGCCGAAGGCGACGGGGCCGCGCACCGTGCCGCCGGCCTCTTTCATTTCCGAAATGCAGACATCCAGGCTACGCGTGATCTCGCGTGCGTGACGGACCAGCAGATGGCCCTCGTCGGTCAGCACGACGCCCCGGGGTGAGCGGACCATCAGCGCCACGCCCAGCTCGTCCTCCAGCCGGATGACATGCTGCGAGAGCGAGGGCTGCGCCACGCCCAGCCGCTGCGAAGCGGCAGAGAGCGATTTCTCCTCGGATATCGCAACGAAATATTTCAGATGCCGGATGTCCATTCGCCGCTCCCCGAACCCGCTGCCTGAACTATAGCCTGCCGGGCCCGGTATTCAGAAATCACTTTCTGATATAAGAAAATGCTATGGATCGGCGGCGAAGCATCGTGGTTCGAAAAAAATGCGGTCGGGAGCGAAGTCGTCCGGCCCGTCATGTCGCCACACCGGCAACCCTGACCGGACTTCCTGATCGCAGCCAACAGGGCCATGGCCTCCGCGATGGCCAGGCCATCACCGGGCAGGCCGTCACTATCATCGATCTTCATGTGAGCGAGGGTTGCCGTCTCAACCGGGCCAGTCTCACTGCTGGCGCTGTCTGCTACGCACGGATCCGGTGATACAGATCGGCCAGCGTCTGCCGGACTCCGACAAGGGTGGGGCGGCGCTGCGAACACCACGACTTGACGGTATCGAGACGGACGCCGAAAAACTCTGCCGCCTGTGACTGGGACAGATCACAGATTTGCAGCGCAGCGGCAAATGTCGTCACATTGAATCGTCTCGTCTGATCCCAAGCCGCTCGGGGCGCGGCGCGGGGCTATTTCCCTCTGCCATATTCCCAATGAATGGCCAAAGCAGGGACCAGAAACAGAGTGACGTTGAGGATTTTCCATATGCCCAGAAGATAGGCCATATATAGGTGGGTCTCCGCCGGCAAGAAATTGAAAAACATAGCCATCAGGGTGGTAACCAGACCGCTGAGCGTAAACAGCCAGGCCAGGATGATGACCGCCAGATTGATGACAAAGGCCCTGAGAAGAGTATTCCTGAGGCGAAGCGGGGTTTCCATGATGGTTCGAGACTCTCGAAAGGTGGTTCCCCTCCATGATACGCCTTCACCCGTGGTCCGCAATCGGGAGACCGGATGACCGGCAACCGCCGCCACGACGAGGAGATCGGCCTGACCCACGATCTGGTCCGGGCTGGAGAAGGACTTGCACGCGGGGGGACTGGGGCGGACATTTGCGATGAACTGAAAAATCAAGCGAGAAGGACTTGCACGCGGGGGACTGGTCTTTCGGCAGAACCGCTACCTCAGCTTTCGATATCCCGCATGGCAGGGCGGCGATGCCCTCCGGTTGTGGTCATTGCTTCATGGCTCCGCCCCGCCGAACCCGATTCCTGCGCCACAAAACCGCCCCGGGGGATGTCGGGCTGCTCGGCGGCTTGTCCCGGGCTGGGGAAGGGCTCACACGGTAATCTGACAGAAATAGACCCGAGCGTTCCGCCCCCGCCTGCGACAGCCGGGGAAGGCCTGAATGTCGATCACGTCTGACGCCGCGCCTGGGATGCCGAAAGCTCATCGGCCGACCGGACCGGGGACGCCGGGGTAGCTTCGCCCGCCCGCGACACTGGCGGTGCGCCCCATACCCGCCGTTTCTGCAGGCTATCAGGACGGCATATAGCCTTTCAAGGAAAGGGCTCTTACCACCCCCCACCTGCGCGACGCTATCCTTCCTTCGCAGGTTGCGGTGGAGGGCAGGCATGGCAGATCTGGAAGGTATTCTGGTTGTCTCGCTGGAACAGGCGGTCGCGGCGCCGCTGGCCACGGTCCGGCTGGCCGATGCCGGCGCCCGCGTGATCAAGGTGGAGCGGCCCGAGGGCGATTTCGCCCGTGCCTACGACAGCCTGGTGCATGGCGAAAGCGCCTATTTCGTCTGGATCAACAGGGGCAAGGAATCGATCTGCCTCGACCTGCGCCAGCCCGAGGACATGGGCCTGATGCGCCGCATGATCGCGGCGGCGGATGTCTTTGTGCAGAACCTTGCTCCGGGCGCGGCCGAGCGGCTGGGCCTCGGGGCTGTGGCGCTGCGCGCTGCGCATCCAGGGCTGATCCATGTGTCGATCAGCGGCTATGGCGAAGACGGACCTTACCGGAACCAGAAGGCCTACGACATGCTGATCCAAGGTGAAAGCGGGCTTCTGTCGGTGAACGGCACATCCGAAGGCAGTGCACGGGTCGGCATCTCGGTCTGTGATGTTGCGGCGGGGGAAACCGCATTCGCCGCCGTGCTGCAATCGCTCATCGCGCGAGGGCGCACCGGGTTGGGTAGATCGGTCGAGGTGTCGCTCTTTCACACCATGGCGGACTGGATGAACGTGCCCTATCTCCAGACGCGCTATGGCGGCGCCCCACCACCCCGCATGGGCCTGCGCCACCCATCGATCGCGCCCTACGGAGCCTTTGCCTGTGCCGACGGTCGGCAAATTCTGCTGTCGGTTCAGAACGACCGTGAGTGGGCTGCACTCTGCGCCGGGCTGCTCCGGGCGCCGGAGCTTGCCACGGATGCGCGCTTCGCCACCAATATCATGAGGGTTTCCAATCGGGACGCCGTCGACGCCCTGCTGACCCCGGTATTCGCAGCCCTTGATCAAGAGGCGGCAATGGTCCTGCTGTCCGAGGCCGGGATCGCCTGCGGGCGGCTCTCCACCATGGAGGATATGGCGCACCACCCCCAGGCCCGGCACATCACCGCCGACAGCCCCTCCGGTCCGGTCGAGATGATGGCGCGGGGGGTGCGCTTTTCGGACCAGAACACCGGCAGCGGCGCGGTTCCGTCCCTGGGAGAGCATTCTGCCGCCCTGCGCGCCGAATTCCACTCGGGCGGGCGACGCCGGACATGATCGGCGTTCCATCATGGCGAACGTTGCTCTTCGTTCCCGTTGGCGCGGAGCGGTATCCGTCATCAGCCGGATCCTGATCCGGAAAACGCAATCGTCCCCGCCAAGCCAGGGGCAGAACAGGTTCAGAGCGGGGCGGGGCGTGAAATTTCTGCGATCTCCGACGCGAGCCATATGGCAGGATGGTATGACTTCGACTCATTGACGATCTCGAGGCTGACAAGTTGCCGCAAGATCTTGCGCGCCGCTGCATCGGTTACAGAGAGCCGCTTGACGACGTCTCTCACACGAAGTGCCGGTCGCTCGAAAAGCATGTCGACCACGGTCAGCGTATTGCTGCTGCGAGAAATGTCCTTGACCTTCCCATGATAGGCAGCCTGCAGCGCCAGCACGCGGTCTATTGTATCGACGGTCCGCCTTGCGCTCCTTGTAAGGGCCTGAAGGAAAAAGCTGATCCAGGTCTCCCAGGCACCTTCGGATGACACGGCATACATGCGGTCGATATACTCGTCCTTCACCCTCTCCAGTTCCGGGCTCATGTAGAGAACGGGAACTTCAAGAAGCCCCTCGGTCAATGCCATCAATGAGGTGAGCATCCTTCCGACGCGACCGTTGCCATCGGCGAAGGGGTGGATGGTTTCGAACTGGTAGTGGACAAGGGCCATATCGAGCAATGCCGCCGATCCGGCTTTGGTCTCCCGATTGACATACTTTTCCAGATCGGAAACGACATCCGGCGTCATTGCTGGCGGCGGCGGAACAAACCGTGCTGTCTCCAGACGGGTTCCGCCGATCATGTTCTGGTCGCGCTTGAACTGTCCCGGCAGCTTGTTCTGACCGCGCTCTCTGCCGACGCTGTGCAGCAGTCTCTCATGGAGGCCGCATATCAGCCGGGCGGAGATTGGAAGTTGCTTGAGTTCATCTACTGCCCAGGCGAGCGCAGACAGGTAATTGTTGACCTCCCGAGCTTCGGGCCCCGGCCCAGGTTCGACCCCGGCCTCGACCAGAATGAGGTCGTCGTTTGTGGAATAGGTTCCTTCCATGGCGGATGATGTCTGGGCTTCCAGCCGCTGCAGCGGACGGATGAGGATATAGGGATTGATCAGCCGGCGACAGGCTCCCCGAAGTTCCCCGATGGAAGCCATCGCCTCGGCCAGATCGAGGGCAACCAGTTCCAGCTTGATCGGGGGCGGCAAGGGGTCGGGCAGGAACGCCCGGGCATCGAACACGGTGGGCACCAGCCGACCGGCAGGAGAGGAGCGAAAATCGTCATAACGCATGTAGGAAGCTACACCAAAGTTGGATGTTGCGCGCCAGACTATACCAAATGGGCAGTTTGGTATAGAGCGCGAGTGCAGATCCAACTTTGGTATAGCCCTCCCCCTCGGCCCCATTCCGGCATCACCACGCCTCTTGGAGCGAGCGCGAAGCCGGCGATCTGCACAGCGTCCCGACCGGGCCACTCGAATGCCGGTCCTCGCATCACGGGATTACTGTCGCTGACCTATCCGCCCTGCACCGCGCCATCCGGCGAAAGGCCGAGCGTCGCCAGCTGCTCTTCCAACGGCAGCCAGCTTTCCAGCCGCAACCGCACCGGCAGCGTCAGCACTTTCGGGCGGAAGGCGGCGGGCAGACGCACCGCGTCCTTCTCGGTAGTGACGAGCTGCGCGCCGATCGCCCTGGCCTCGGCCTCCATCCGCGCCAGAAGGGCGGGGGAGAGCGGCTGGTGATCGTCGAGCGCAACAGCGCGGACCAGCTCGGCCCCCTCGGCGCGCAGCGTATCGAAGAACTTCTGCGGCCGCCCGATTCCGGCGAAGGCCAGCACCCGTTCGCCCCGCCAGTCCATCCCCATCGGCAGCACCTCCAGCCGGCCGCGCAGGCGGGGCAGGGCGGTGGGCCAGCGCGCGTCGAAAGCGGCCTGCGCCGCGCCGTTACCGATGCTCAGCAACAGATCGGCGCGGGAAAGACCCACCGCGACCGGCTCACGCAGCGGTCCGGCCGGCAGGCAGAGTCCGTTGCCGAAGCCCTGCGCGGCATCGGCGACCACGATGGACAGATCCTTCACCACCGATGGATTTTGGAATCCGTCATCAAGCAGTATCAGCCGCGCGCCTGTCGCCTCGGCCGCGCGCACCCCCGCCGCACGGTCCTTCGCCACCCAGACCGGCGCGAAAGCAGCAAGCAGCAATGGCTCGTCGCCGACATCCGCCGCCAGATGGCGCGGGGTAACCAGCACCGGGCCGGCAAGCCGCCCGCCATGGCCTCGCGTCACCACATGCGCGCCGGGCAGCCGTTCGAGCAGGGCGATGGCGGTAGGGGTCTT
>JAIRJX010000008.1 GCA_031260425.1 Gemmobacter sp. | reverse complement strand
TGCCGAGCGACAGTTCGAATTTGGTGGTTGCCATGGCGGTTTCGCTGGCCTCGAAGCACAGTTGCCCGGGCCGCGCCGGCATGACCTCCGAAGCCTGCTGCACCAGCGTGAAGGTCAGTTGCACCAGTGGGGCATGTGACAGGCTGCGATGCGGATTGACCTTCTCCACGATCATCTCGAAGGGCAGGTCCTGATGGGCAAAGCCCTCGGCGGCCTGCCGCGCTGCATGGGACAGGAAATCGAGGAAGGTCTGGCCAGGGGCGGGGCGCAGCCGCAGCGGCAACGTATTCACGAGAAAACCGACCAGCTGCTTCAGCTCGTCGCGCTCGCGCCCCGCAACCGGCGTGCCGATCATCAGATCCTCGGTCCCGGTCAGCCGATGCAGGAAGGCAGCCCAGGCAGCCAGAAGCAGCGTGAAAAGCGAGACGCCCTGGGCCCGGGCCAGATCGCGCAGAGCGGAGGCGAGGGCCGGTGGCACCCGGTCTGCCAACTGGCCGCCCGCGCCGCTCAGCACCGGCGGACGCGGGTGATCGGTAGGCAGGTCATGCAGATCCGGAGCACCCTCCAGCGCCTTGCGCCACCAATCCGCCAGGGCGGGACCGCGCGTGGCCAACATACGGCGCTGCCAACGGGCGTAATCGGTGAATTGCAGGGCCGGCGCAGGCAGGGCGATGCCGTGATAGAGGGCCACCAGTTCCTCCAGCAGCACCGCATTCGACCAGCCGTCGGTCACGATGTGGTGCAGCGTCAGCAGCAGGTGATGTTCCTCCTGCGCCAGACGGACCAGAACCGCCCGCAGCATCAGATCCCGCGTGAGGTCGAAGGGCCGCAGCGCCTCGGCGGCGGTCAGCGCGGCCAGTTCCCGTGCTGCATCAGGCGCGGCGGACAGGTCCATGCGGGTCATGGTGAAGGTGTATTCCGTCCGGATACGTTGGGTGACCCCAGCCGAGTCTTCATCAAAGACCGTGCGCAGCACCGCGTGGCGCGACAGCAGTTGCCGAAGCGCCCTTTCCAGCGCGACCGGATCCAGCGGGCCGGTCAGACGCAGCGAGAAGGGCACATTGTAAAGCCCTGCCGCATTCTCCATGCGGTCGATCACCCAGAGCCTGCTTTGCGAATAGGACAGCGGCTCCGCCTCTGCGGTGGACTCGGGCTGGATTACATCATGCTGCCGGCCTGCATCCTCGGCCAGTTGCCCCAGCCACTCCATGAGGGCATCGCGCTGCGCCTTGATCCGCGCCAGCAGTTCGGGAGGAACGCCGCTCCCCTTGGTACTGACGGCCAACCGCCCGTCCTTGAGCGACAGGTGGACACCGCAGCTGCGGGCATCGTGCAAAAGATCGGCCAGGTTCATAGCAGAATCATTTCCGTATCTGTCTCGTCATGGCCGCTGGCCAGCGTATCGCGAATCCCTTCGACAGCTTGTGCCAGGCTGGCGATATCGGGAGCCGCAAGGAAAGTGCGCAACGAGACTACCACGCCGCAATCTCGCTGCACCCGGGCCAGCATCCGCAAAACATTGAGCGAATGCCCGCCAAGCGCAAAGAACGAGGCATCCCTGCCGATCCGATCGGTCTGCAACAGATCGGCCCAGATCTGCGCCAGCATCCGCTCGGTCTCGGTCCGGGGCGGCAGGAAGGCGGTTTCGGGCGCATGCGGAGCGGGCAGCGCGCGCCTGTCCACCTTGCCATTGGCGTTCAGCGGCAGCGCCTTCAGGGCGACCAGAGCGGTCGGGATCATCTGTTCGCTCAGACGTCTGGCCAGACGCGCGCGCAATGTGGCCACGTCGCCATCCCAGCCGGTCAGCCAGGCCACCAGCACTACCTCGCCCGTTGCATCGGGCCGCGCCATGACCACCGCCTCCTGCGCGCCGCTGGCCAGAATGGCGGCCTCCACCTCGCCCGGTTCGATCCGCACCCCGCGGATCTTCACCTGATCGTCGGCCCGGCCGAGATAGTCGATATCGCCGTCAGGCAATATGCGGGCCAGATCACCGGTGCGATACATGCGCGCGCCCGGCTCTCCGAAGGGATCAGGCACAAAACCCGCCGCCGTCAGATCGGGCCGGTTCACATATCCCCGCGCCAGGGCGATACCGCCGATATGAAGATGCCCGGCAACCCCCGGCGGCAAAAGGTTCAGTGCCTCGTCCAGCACATACATCCGCACATTGGCAATGGCCCGCCCGATCGGCACCGAGGCGCCGGTCCCGCCGGGTGTGCTGCTATGGGCCGTGACATCCACCGCCGCTTCGGTCGGACCGTAAAGGTTATGCAATCCGCAGCCCGGCAAAGCCGCATGGAAACGGTCCTGCGTGGCGCGGCTCAGAGCCTGGCCCGAACATATCACCGCCCGCAGGCTGGCACTGTCGGCAGGATCGGTCACCGCGAGGAAGACATCCAGCATGGGGGGCACGAAATGGGCCAGGGTGATCCCCCGGTCGCGGATCAAACCGGCCATATAGGCCGGGTCCAGATGGCCATCAGGCCAGGCGATCACCATACGCGCGCCGGTCATCAGCGGCAGGATCAGCTCCCAGATCGAAACGTCAAATCCGTAGGGCGTCTTCTGAACCACGGAATCGGCCGGGCCGATGCCGTATTCGTCGGCCATCCACAGGAGACGGTTCACGATAGCCCGATGCGCCACCGCAACACCCTTGGGTCGCCCGGTCGAGCCGGAAGTGAACAGCACGTAGGCCAGCGTTTCAGGGCCGCCTTGCGGGGCGGGATCAGTCTCCGGCCCGGAAATCGTCTCTGCCAGAGACAGCACCGGGCCGGGCAGCCGGACGGCATCGGCGCCCGGCCCGACGAGGGTCAGTATCGGCCCGGCATCTTCGATCATCATTGCCAGCCGCTCTGCCGGGGCATCGGGCGGCAGGGGCAGCCAGGCGCCGCCTGCCTTCAGAATCGCGAGGATCGCCACAATCATCTCGACCGAACGTTCCGTGCAGAGACCCACCACCCTGTCGGCGCCGACACCCTGCGCCCGGAGATGATGCGCCAGCCGGTTGGCCCGTGCGTTCAACTCGCCAAAGCTGATCCGCTCTCCGTCGAATTCCAGCGCAATGGCCGTGGGACGGGCAGCAACACTGGCTTCGATCAGCGCGGTCAAGGTCTGCCCGGGATCGAGATCACGGCGCGCCGTGTCGTTCCAGGCCGCAAGCCGGACCTGATCGCGCGCGGACAACGACAAGCCGGCCGGAGCCTCCGGATCATCCGCCAGAGCCTGCAAGCCCCGCAGATAGCTATCCGCCATCCGCCGGACGATATCGGGATCAACCCGGCGTGAATCGGCGGCGAAGTTCAGTACCAGCCTGCCGCCCTGCGCGATGGCATTGACCCCGAGGGCAAAGTTGGTGGCCTCGAAGGCGGTGACATCCTGCACCCCGCCGTCATCCGCCTGCACCAGCGACAGCACATGGAAGTCGATATAGTTGAACATCACGTCAAAAAGCGGCTGGTGGCCGTTATCCTCGACGATCTGCGCCAGTGGGTAGAAGCGGTGCTGCAGCAGGTCCAGTTCAGCACTGAAGACGCGGCGGATCATGCTTCGCCAGCTTTCCGGCTGGAGCCGCAGCCGCAGCGGCAGGGTGTTGAGAAACAGCCCCAGCACCTTGTCTGCATCGGGCGCCTCGGTGCGCATATGGCTGACAAGGCCGGTCGTCACGTCCTGCGTCGCTCCCCATTGCGCCAGAACCTGCAGATGCACCGCCAGCAGAAGGCTGCGCAACGGCAGGCCCATACCGTCGGCAAGCGCGCGCAAGCGCATCTGAACCGCATGATCAACCGGCAGCGCCATCGTCTCGAACGAGGTATCCGCACTCTGAGCAGGCGGCAGGGCCAGCGGGCTTTGCCCTTCAAGCGCGGCGCGCCACCATGCCGTCTGCTCCGGATCGGCAAGCGCCCGCATCTCCGCGGCAATGCTGGCCGAGACGTTGGACTCGAGCGGCGGCAGGATGACGGTTTCGCCCCGCCGCAGACGGGTCCAGACCTGCAGCAGCTCGACCTGAAGGCTCGCCACGCTCCACCCGTCCAGAATGGCGTGATGCAGGCCCAGCGTGATCTGCACCTCATCCGGGCCCAGCAGATGCACCTCGATACGCAGCAAGGGCGGACAGTCCAGCGGGATGGGCCGAGCCTTCTCAGCGGCGATAGCCTCGGCCAGACGCACCTGCCGAAGGCTTGCGGACAGGTCTGAGAGGTCGGTGATCCGCACCGGCACCTCGGCCTTGCGATGCACCACCTGCATCGGACGCTCGTAGCGCATCAGATCAAAGCTGGTGCGCAAGGCCGGATGGCGCGCGACGATCAGGGCCAGGGCCTGCCGGAAACTTTCCTCATCCCATGGTTGCCGCAAATGGAAGCTGAACACATCATGATAGACCGCCGCCGCACTGTCTACTTCGGCATGGAACACCATGCCCAGTTGCAGGCGGGACATCGGCCAGATGTCCTCGACATCGGGCGGTATCAGGGCGCGGTCGGCCTCGGACAAGGACGGCAGGCTCGCCGGGGCGGCCTCGCGCTCGTCCGCCTGCACCAATGCGGCAATGGTCTGGTGGCGGAACAGGCTGCCCAACCCGAGATCGAGCCCTAGCTCGCGCGCCTTGGCGGCCACGGCCACCGCACGCATGGAATCGCCACCGGAGGCGAAGAAATTGTCGTGGATGCCGATCCGGTCCCGGCCCAGAACCTGTGCCCAGATCGCAGCCATCGCCTGCTCGCGCGCAGTGCGCGGCGCGACGTAATCCGGCAGAGCCTCGGCCTCGGGTTCAGGCAGGGCCGCCTGATCGATCTTGCCATTCGCGGTCAGCGGCAGCGCCTCCAGCGCGACGAAGGCGGCAGGGATCATGTAGTCAGGCAGGCGGGCGCCAAGGGCGGCGCGCAGCTCCGGCTCCGACAGGGCCGAACAATGCCAGGCCACCAGCCGCCCGTCCCGGGCCAGCACGATGACGGCCCGCACCCCCGGCAAAGCCGAGATCGCAGCCTCGATTTCGCCGGTCTCGATGCGGAAGCCGCGAATCTTGACCTGTCGGTCGGCACGGCCGAAATAGTCCAGCCGGCCATCCTCCAGAACACGCGCCAGATCACCGCTGCGGTAAAGCCGGGTGCCGGGCGGACCATAGGGATCGGGCACGAACCGCTCCGCCGTCAGATCGGGGCGGTTCAGATAGCCTCGCGCCAGCCCCGGCCCGGCGATGAACATCTCGCCCGGGATACCGCCGGGAAGCGGCTCCATGGCTGCATCCAGCACACGCACCTGCAGGTCGGGGATCGGCAGGCCGATCGCCCCGGCGGCCTGCGCCGGATACCGCAGCCGATGGCAGGTCACATGCACGGTGGTTTCGGTGATACCATACATGTTCACCAATTGCGGCGCACCGTCACCATGCGCCTCGAACCACGGGGTCAGACTGGCCGGATTAAGCGCCTCGCCACCGAAAATCACCCATTTCAGCGCCAGTTTGCCCGGCGCCTTCTGCGCCAGTCTCTGCGCGGCCAGTTGTGCGAAGGCGGAGGGCGTCTGGTTCAGCACCGTGACACGCTCGTCCTGCAACAGGCGATGGAAGGCCTCCGGATCGCGGGAGGTCAACCAGGGGACAATGACCAGCGACCCGCCATGCAGCAGCGCGCCGAAGATCTCCCAGACCGAAAAGTCGAAGGCATAGGAATGGAACAGGGTCCAGACATCCTCCGGACCGAAGCCGAAGCAGGGCTCCGTCGTGTCGAACAACCGCTGCACAGCCCTGTGCTCGAGCATGGTGCCTTTTGGTTTTCCTGTTGATCCTGAAGTATAGATTACGTAGGCGAGGTTTTGTGGTTTTGTGTTTGTTTCCGGGTTGTTTTCCGGGGTTTTGAGGGG
>JAIRJX010000359.1 GCA_031260425.1 Gemmobacter sp. | reverse complement strand
GGCAGTGATCTTCGATACCGTCGGTTCTGTGGTGACACGCGCGCGCGGCTCCGCTCGACCGATGGCCGTGGACGCGCGCTCGACCGTCATCACCGATTTCCTCGATGCGGTCTGGAATGGCGTGTCGGGGGTGTTTGGCGGGGGCGGCGGTGTTCCGCAGGGCGCCCCGGATACAGAGACGTTGCTGCGTCGTCTGCTGCCCGCGGCGCAGGCGGGCCGGACGCTGGTGGAGACCGGCCGCACCGACAGCATCGGCCGCGCATCCGAGGGGGGCATGGTATCTTCGGTGGTGACGCCGATCCGGCGGGGCGGGCAGGTGGTAGGTGTGGTGGCGCTGGCCTCTGAGGCGGGAGAGATTGACGCCCTGGTGCGTCACGAGCGGGAGCAGGTGCTCCGGGTATTCTTGATCGCGCTGCTGGTCTCGGTCGGACTCGGTCTCATGCTGGCCTCGACCATCGCCAATCCACTGAGCGATCTGGCCGCGGCGGCCGAGCTTGGCCGCGACACCGATACGCGCAGGATGGCGCCGGGCCGGGTGCGCATCCCCGATCTGACGGCGCGACCGGACGAGATAGGGCGGCTCTCGGTCGCCATGCGGGGCATGGTGGCAGCGCTTTACGACCGGATCGACGCCAACGAACAATTCGCGGCCGATGTGGCGCATGAGATCAAGAACCCGCTGGCCAGCCTGCGCTCTGCCGTCGCCTCGTTGCATGTGGCGAAGCGAGACGATCAGCGCGACCGGCTGATGGAGGTGATCGACCACGATGTGCGCCGCCTTGACCGGTTGGTGAGCGATATTTCCAACGCATCGCGGCTCGACAGCGAGTTGGTGAAGGAAGAGGAGGAGGAATTCGATCTGCTCCACACCGTCGCCAACCTGTCGGAATATCTCGGCCAGCAGGCGGAGGAGACCGGCGTAGAGTTCATTACCGACCTGCCGGCGGATTCGATCCATATCCGCGGGCTGGAAGGGCGACTGGCGCAGGTTTTCGTCAATCTCATCACCAATGCAATCTCGTTCTGCGAGGAGGGCGACGCGGTGCGGGTCTGGGCCCGGCGGCGCGACAACCGGGTGCTGGTAGTGGTGGAGGATACCGGGCCGGGCATTCCGGATGAGGCGCTGGCAAAGGTCTTCATGCGCTTCTACTCGGAACGACCGCAGGGCGATTTCGGCAATCATTCCGGCCTCGGCCTTGCTATTTCCAAGCAGATCGTCGAAGCGCATGGCGGGGTGATCTGGGCCGAGAACATCCGTCCGACCCATGCCGACATCACCTCGGAGCCACTGGGCGCGCGCTTCGTGGTCGGCCTGCCGATCTGATGCAGCTTCACGCGTCCTGCATTGCGCTGGCGGGGCGGGGGTTGCTGATCCTCGGTCCCTCGGGTGCGGGCAAGTCGGTGCTGGCGCTGGAGTTGATGGCCTTCGGCTGTGCGCTGGTCGCCGACGACCGGGTGGACTTGCGGCGAGACGGTGACCGGCTGGTCGCCAGTGCGCCGCCGCAGCTCTCGGGGCTGATCGAGGCGCGGCATGTCGGATTGCTGCAAGCCGATGCTCTGGCCTCCGTGCCCCTGGTGCTGGCGGTGGATCTGGCCCGCCGCGAGGTGGAGCGCCTGCCACACATCCGGCAGTTCGATCTGCTCGGCTGCCATCTGGATCTTGTCTTGGGGGCCGGGAATCCGCATCTTTCCCCTGCGCTCCTTCAATACCTGCGGGGCGGACGGCAGGCATGACATGGATAATCCGGCACCCACCCAACCCGAACACCAGCTTCTGCTGCTGACCGGCCCCTCTGGAGCCGGCCGATCCACCGCTGTCGGCGCGCTGGAGGATATGGGCTACGAGGTGATCGACAACCTGCCGCTGAGCCTGGTGCCCCGGCTGATCGACGGCCCGCCGCTTGGCCAGCCGATCGTGCTTGGCATCGATGTACGCAACCGCGACTTCAACGCCATCGCGCTGATTGAACTGATCGACACGTTGACCGCCGATCCGGGGGTCCAACTCGGGGTGCTCTATCTCGACTGCGCGGCGGATGAGTTGATCCGTCGCTACGCCGAGACGCGCCGCCGCCATCCGCTCGCGCCGGAGGAGACACCGGAACTAGGCATTGACCGCGAGGTCGATCTGCTGGCGCCGATTCGAGCCCGTGCCGATCACCTGATCGATACGACCGAGATGTCGCCACATGACCTGCGGGCCGAAATCGCCAAATGGTTCTCCCTCAATGGTGGGCCGGGGCTCTCGGTCTCGATCCAGAGCTTCAGCTACAAGCGCGGTGTGCCCCGTGGGCTGGACATGATCTTTGACTGCCGCTTCCTGAACAATCCGCACTGGTTGCCGGCCTTGCGCGCGCTCGATGGCCGCGATCCGGCGGTGGTCGGGCATGTCATGCGGGATCCACGCTTCCCGGAGTTCCACGAACGGTTGCGTGGCCTTCTGCTGCTTCTCCTTCCGGCGCAGAAGGAGGAGGGCAAGGCGCATGTGAGTATCGGCTTCGGCTGCACCGGCGGGCAGCACCGCTCTGTTGCGGTTACAGAAATCATGGGCAATGCGCTTGCAGAAGCCGGTTGGTCGGTGTCAAAACGACACAGGGAACTTGAACGCAGGTCGTCGGTGGGGCGGTCGTGAGGGTCGGGATTTGATCGGGATCGTGATCGTGGCGCATGGCGGCCTCGCGCGGGAGTATCGCTCTGCGGTGGAGCATGTGGTCGGGCGCCAGGAGGCGATGAGCGCCATTTCCATCGAGGACGATCATGATCGTGGCACCAAGTCGGCCGAGATCATGGCCGCGGCGGATTCCGTCGATCGGGGCGAGGGCGTGGTGGTGGTGACCGACATGTTCGGAGGCTCGCCCTCCAACCTTTCACTGCCGGCCTGCACCGCGCGCAACCGCCGGATTCTTTATGGTGCGAACCTTCCGATGCTCATCAAGCTGACCAAGTCGCGCGAACTTCCGCTGGCCGAGGCGGTCAGCCTCGCGCTCGACGCCGGACGAAAATATATAAACAGCCTCGA
Source organism: Gemmobacter sp. (assembly GCA_031260425.1). GTDB lineage: Bacteria > Pseudomonadota > Alphaproteobacteria > Rhodobacterales > Rhodobacteraceae > Gemmobacter. The sequence continues at coordinate 1,528 of JAIRJX010000359.1, read as the reverse complement.
TCTGGGGGGCGATTCTCCACCCGGCAGCGGAGGGATGGCATGACGAGTCGCGAGTTGCGCATCGTGAACGAGAAGGGGCTGCACGCGCGGGCCTCGGCCAAGTTCGTCGAATGCGTGGAAGGTTTCGATGCCTGCGCCGAGGTCAGCAAGGATGGCATGACGGTATCGGGGGATTCGATCATGGGTCTCCTGATGCTTGGCGCGGCACGCGGCACCTCGATCAACCTGAACACCAGCGGCTCTGAGGCCGAGGCGCTGGCCGAGGCGCTGGAAGCGTTGGTCGCCAACCGCTTCGGCGAGGACAGGTGACAAAGGCCGTGACCAAGGACGCAGCCCAGCCCGCCCCCCCCGAGCCCCGCGCCGCGCGGCAATATGACATGCGCCGGCTGTCCTACGCCGGCACCTTCACCAATCCGTTCAAGGCGGGCGCTATCCGGACGCTAGAATGGCTGACGGCCAAGGTCACGCTGCTTCGGCATATCCGGCAGTTCGAGGCGTCGGGTGCGCCTTTCGGTGTGGCATTCTGGCCGAAAGCGATCCGCCAGATGGGCATCGACATCCAGACCCCGCCCGAAGAGATCGCCCGCATCCCGGCCACGGGTCCGGTAGTGGTGGTGGCCAATCATCCGCACGGACTGGTCGATGGTATGGTGATGGCCGAGATCGTCGCGCGGGTGCGCGGGGATTTCAAGATCCTCACCCGCTCTCTGCTGACCGGCATCCCGGAGATCGAGGAATTCATGATCCCGGTCCCCTTTCCGCATGAGGAGAACGCCCGCGAGGCGGGGTTGGAGATGCGGGCACAGTCCATGGCGCATCTGAAGCGGGGCGGGGTCATCATCCTGTTTCCGGCCGGCAAGGTCGCGGTGTCGGAGCGCTGGTGGGGTCCGGCGGTGGAGCCGGACTGGAATCCCTTCACTCACAAGATGATCATGCGCTCCGGTGCCACGGTGCTGCCGATCCATTTCACCGGCCGGAACAGCCGCGCCTATCAGATCGCCGACAAGATCTCGGCCACGCTGCGGCAGGGGTTGCTGCTTTACGAGATCAAGCGCGCGTTGTTCAAGCCGCAACGCCCCTTCATCGGCGAGCCGATCCCGCCCGACGCGCTGAAGGTCTGGGACAGCAATCCGCGCGGCTTCCTCGCCTGGCTGCGCGAACATACGCTCACCTTGGGTCAGCGGGTCGGCACCGGCACCTCGCCCCGGTAGTCGTAGAAGCCCCGGCCAGACTTGCGGCCGAGCCAGCCGGCCTCGACATATTTCGTCAGCAGCGGGCAAGGGCGGTATTTGGTATCGGCCAGCCCGTCATGCAGCACGTTCATGATGGCGAGGCAGGTATCCAGCCCGATGAAGTCCGCCAATTCCAGCGGCCCCATCGGATGATTGGCGCCGAGCTTCATCGATTCGTCGATGGAGCGCACATTGCCCACGCCTTCATAAAGCGTGTAGACCGCCTCGTTGATCATCGGCACCAGAATACGGTTCACGATGAAGGCCGGAAAATCCTCGGCACTGGCGGCGGTCTT
>JAIRJX010000288.1 GCA_031260425.1 Gemmobacter sp. | reverse complement strand
CGATTTCCGACCTGCCGATGGTCGAGGCGCTTCTGGACGCGCTTTCCACCGCCGAAGCCGATCCGGCAGCGCGGGTGATCGTGCTTGCGGCCGCCGGACCGACGTTCTCGTCCGGCGGTAATATCAAGAAGATGGGCAAGGGTGCGGGCCTGAGCGATGCATTGCCGGCCCAGACCCGGCTGAACTACAAGCGCGGCATCCAGCGCCTGCCGCTCGCCTTCGAGGCACTGGAAATCCCGGTCATCGCTGCGGTAAACGGCCCGGCCATCGGCGCGGGTTGCGATCTGGCGCTGATGTGCGACATCCGCATTGCGGGCGAAAGCGCGCGGTTCGCCGAAAGCTTCGTCAGGCTGGGCATCGTTCCGGGCGACGGCGGCGCCTGGCTTCTGCCGCGCGTGGTCGGCTTTTCCCGTGCCTGCGAGATGGCGCTGACCGGCGACATGATCGACGCCGAGGAAGCGGCGCGGATCGGCCTGGTTTCGCGCGTCGTGCCCGATGCCGATCTGCCGGATGCGGCCCGCGCCGTAGCCCGCCGCATCGCCGCCAACCCGCGCCATGCCGTCCGGATGACGCGGCGACTTCTGCGCGAGGCGGCGCATCTGCGGCTGGACCAGTGCCTTGAGCTCTCGGCGGCATTTCAGGCACTGTCCCACGCAACGGCAGATCATGACGAGGCGGTGGCCGCGATGCGCGAAAAGCGCCCCGCAGAGTTCACCGGCCGATGAGCCCGTCAGGCTTCACCTCCTGTCAAGGCGCGGGCAATCTGCCTTGCGGTGTCGTGCAACGGCTCGACATACCGGCTGACGGCATCGTCCAGCCTGAGGGTCTGGCGCAGGAACATCATGTTGAGCGAACCGAGAATCCGGTCCGCCCCGGCGACCGGAACCGCGATCGCCAGAATGGCGCCCTTGTATTCCCGCTGGCTGTAGCCTTCGTCCATCACGGCGTAGCCTGCGATGCGGACCTGATCCAGCATGCGGTCTATCCGCGCCGGCAACGGCATTTTCGGCAGCGTCTCGGCCAGCCGTGCGAGGATCTCCGCGCGTTCCGCCGGCGGGCAGAAAGCAAGATAGGCCCGGCCGATCGAGGTCAGCAGGATCGGTGCGCGAAAGCCCGGATTGCGGTTGAAGTTGAACGGCCCGCTGTGTCGCGAGGTGCGCACCACGATCATCGCGTCATCATCACGGATCGTGAAATCCGAGGGCCAGCCATAGCTGTCGCGAAACCGCTCGAGGATCGGCGCGCAGATTTCGGCGGTCTGGTCGTAGTTGGCGTAGCCCGTGCCGAGTTGCTTGGCACGCCCGGTGACGCGATAGCCCCCGGCCTCGCGGTCTGCCCGGACATAGCCGGCATGGATCAGCGTTTCAAGCATCCGAACGATGGTGGCCTTGTCGAGACCGGTCTCCTGATGCAGGCCCTTGATGGTCGCGAGGCCGCTACGGTTGACGACGCGCAACACCTCCAGCCCGCGCAGGACTGCGGTGACGGGTCTGTAGGAACTCATGTGGTTCTCCTGTCTCGGCGGACGGCCGATAATGAAACCATATTTCATGAAATGAAATCGAAAAAGAGGGCGGGTGATGTCGCAACCGGATGATCAGGCACGGGGTCCGCTGGCCGGACTGAAGGTTCTGGACCTCGATCCTGGTGCGCACGACCGCCTGGGTGGTGGTGCTGCAAACCAACGGGCTGGTCAACAAGCTGCTGGCGACGCTGGGCCTGATCGCCGAACCGCTGCAACTGATCTTCAACCGCTTCGGAACAGTCGTCGCCATGACCCATGTGCTGCTGCCTTTCGCCATCCTGCCGATCATGAACGTGATGCGGCAGATTCCGGCTGCGCAATCCGATGCCTCGCGCAGCCTCGGGGCGGGCCCTGTCGAGACCTTCCTGCGCGTCTATTTCCCGCAGACGCTGCGCGGGGTGGGGGTGGGCGGCGGAACCGTCTTCATCCTCGCCCTGGGCTTTTACGTCACCCCGGCACTGGTCGGCGGGCCGGGTGACCAGATGCTGTCCTATTACATCGCCGACTTCGTGCAAAAGCAACTGAACTGGGGCATGGCCGCCACGCTGAGCGTGCTGCTGATGATCTGCGTCCTGCTGATGCTGGGACTGATCGGCGCGATGCGGTGGTTTGGCCGCCGGGGGGAAGCAGCATGAGCCCGTCGCGGATCGTCTTTGCCGTCTCGGTCGGGTTCGGCTTCGCCTTTCTGATCCTGCCGCTGGCCATCGTGCTGCCGCTGGCCTTCAACGACAGCACCTTCCTGAACTATCCGATGAGCGGGGTTTCCCTGCGCTGGTTCGACGTGGTGCTGAACCAGCCGCCCTGGCTTTTCGCGATGGCCAACAGCTTCAAGGTGGCAGTCGGGGCTATGGCGCTTTCGGTGGTCACCGGCGGTCTGGCGGCAATGGGCGTGATGGCCAGCGGACGCGTCGCGGCACTGGTGCTGTCGGCATTGTTCGTCTCGCCGCTGGTGGTGCCCTCGGTGGTGCTTGGGGTGGCGATGTTCTTCATCTTTGCGCGCTTCGGCCTCTCCGGAGGCCATCTCTCGCTGATCCTGGCGCATTCGGTGTTGGGGGCGCCGCTGGTCTTCCTGTCGGCGATGACCAGCCTCAAGGGGCTGAACCCGGAGCTGGACAGGGCCGGGGCCTCGATGGGAGCCTCGCGCCTTTTCCGCTTCCGCACCATTATCCTGCCGCTGACCGCGCCGGGCTTCCTGATCGGGGCGATGTTCGCCTTCATCACCTCGTTCGACGAAGTGGTGGTGGCACTGTTTCTGTCCTCGCCGCAGTCGCTGACCCTGCCCATCGCGCTGTTCTCGGGGCTGCGCGACCAGTTGGAGCCGACGCTGGTCGTGGTCGCGCTGATGCTCTCGATGATCTCGGCATTGTTCCTGCTCGTGGTTGCGCGTCTGCAAAAAGCGACGGAGCAAAAGGCATGAGACACTTTTTTCCAGGCAGGCACTCCACCACGCCTGCCGGACGACGGACAAGGAACGGTTGAGATCATGGCACAGTTGGAAATCTCGAGTATCGACAAATTCTACGGCGCAACCCAGGCGCTGTTCGATGTCTCGCTGACGGTCCGCAAGGGTGAGTTCGTCACGCTGCTCGGTCCATCGGGATCGGGCAAGACGACGCTCCTGAAGATCCTTGCGGGGTTTGAGAGCGTTTCGGCGGGCCGGATCACCCTGAACGGGCGCGACGTTACCGCACTCGCACCGGAACGGCGCAACTTCGGGCTGGTGTTTCAGGGCTATGCGCTGTTTCCGCATATGACGGTCTTCGACAATGTGGCCTATCCGCTACGGGTGCGCCGCATTCCGCGGGACGAGATCGCACAACGCGTGGCCGAGATGCTGGATCTGGTGCAGCTCAGCCGCTTCGCGCAGCGCAAGCCCGCGGCGCTTTCGGGCGGCCAGCAGCAGCGTGTGGCACTGGCCCGTGCGTTGGTGTTCCGCCCCGATCTGCTATTGCTGGATGAGCCGATGAGCGCGCTCGACAAGAAGCTGCGGGGGGACCTTCAGGAGCAGTTGCGCGATATCCATCGCAGCCTCGGGACTACCTTCATCAACGTGACGCATGACCAGGAAGAGGCCATGCACATGTCCGATACGATCGCGATCATGAACCACGGCCGGATCGAGCAGGCGGGAAGCGCCTTCGCACTCTATCGTCACCCCGGTAGCCGTTTCGTCGCTGAATTCGTCGGGAAGAGCAATTTCCTCGGTGGCCGGGCGGATCACAGCGGGAACCAGCCGGTCTTCGTGACGGGAAGCGCGCGCATCCCGCTGGCGGGACCCGGGCTTCCGCCCGACGGAACCATTCTGATGATCCGTCCGGAGGATGTAGTGCTGAATCCCCCCGACGCGCAGACCAATCTGGTCCGGCTGCCGGCCAAAGTGCTGTCCAGCACCTATTCCGGCGATCGCGCGCTCTACACCTTGGCTGCCGAGGGCCTGCCGCCGCTTCTGGCCTATGGACATGCCCGCGAAGGTCTGCATGACAATGGCGGGGCGGTCACCGTCGGCCTCTCCGGCGATGGCGCGGTCCTCCTTTCAGAGGGCGTGTAGCGGCACGCGCCGAAGGCGGACGGGATGCAGAGGCACCGGGTTACCCCGATGCCTCAGCCGCATTTGCTCTGGCCGCAGCTTGCGCAGGTCATGCAGCCCTCGATCATCCGCAGGTCACGGCTGCCGCAGTTTTCGCAACTCCTGCCGGGGTGGGGCTGCGGGAGGGTAACCTGTGCCTGGGGGTCGGATTTCAACCCCATCCCCTCGCCCTCGATGAAGCCGATCGAGACCAGGTGCCGTTCGATTACCCCGCCGATGGCAGCGAGGATCGACGGGATATAGCGTCCCTCCATCCAGGCGCCGCCGCGCGGATCGAACACCGCCTTCAGCTCCTCGACCACGAAGCTTATGTCGCCACCGCGCCGAAACACCGCCGAGACCATCCGGGTCAGCGCCACGGTCCAGGCGTAATGCTCCATGTTCTTGGAGTTGATGAATACTTCGAAGGGCCGCCGGTGGCCGGCAATGATGATGTCGTTGATGGTGATATAAAGCGCGTGTTCGCTGCCTGGCCATTTCAGCTTGTAGGTATGGCCCTCCAGCTCCGAAGGCCGGTCCAGCGGTTCGGACAGATAGACCACCTCGCCCGCCGCCGCCGTTTCGGGCGCCTCGGCCGGGGTCTTGTCGGTGGTCTCGGCAACCGACAGCACCGAGCCGGTCACCTCGTTGGGCCGATAAGTGGTACAGCCCTTGCAGCCCTGATCCCAGGCGGCCATGTAGACCTCGTTGAAGTCGTCGAAGCTGATGTCCTCGGGACAGTTGATGGTCTTGGAGATCGACGAATCGATCCATTTCTGCGCCGCCGCCTGCATTCGCACATGGTCGAGCGGCGGCAGCGTCTGAGCGTTGACGAAATAATCCGGCAACAGCGCGTCGCCCTTCAACTCGCGCCACAGCCTGACCGCGTAATCCACCACTTCCTCCTCGCTGCGCGAGCCATCCTTCTGCAGCACCTTGCGGGTATAGGCATAGGCAAAGACCGGCTCGATGCCCGAAGACACATTGCCCGCGTAAAGGCTGATCGTGCCGGTCGGCGCGATAGAGGTCAGCAGGGCATTGCGGATGCCATGGGCGCGAATGGCCTCGCGCACGTCCTCGTCCATCTGCATCATGGTGCCCGATGCGAGATAGGCTTCCGCCTCGAAAAGGGGGAACGGCCCCTTCTCCCGCGCCAGATCGACGCTGGCCAGATAGGCCGCCCGCGCGATGGCCTTCATCCAGCCTTCGGTCTGCCGCGCCGCCTCTTCCGATCCATAGCGCAGCCCCAGCATCAGCAGCGCATCGGCAAGCCCGGTGACCCCCAGCCCGATCCGACGCTTGCTGCGTGCCTCGGCGGCCTGCTGTTCCAGCGGGAAGCGGCTGGCGTCGACCACATTGTCCATCATCCGCACCGAAAGCCGCACCAGTTCGTCCAGCGCCGCCGCATCGACCCGCGCGCCGACCGAGAACGGCTCCACCACCAACGCCGCGAGGTTCACCGACCCCAGCAGGCAGGCGCCATAGGGCGGCAGCGGCTGTTCGCCGCAGGGGTTGGTGGCAGCGATGGTCTCGCAATAGGTGAGGTTGTTCATCCGGTTGATCCGATCGATGAAGATCACCCCCGGTTCGGCGAAATCGTAGGTGTTGCGCATGATCCGGTTCCACAGGTCGCGCGCCTCGACCGTGCGGTAGACCTTGGAGCCGAACTGCAACTCCCACGGACCGTCGGCCTTCACCGCCGCCATGAAGGCATCGGTCACAAGGACGGAAAGGTTGAACATCCGCAGCCGCGCCGGATCCTTCTTCGCCTCGATGAACTGCTCGATATCGGGGTGGTCGCAACGCATGGTCGCCATCATCGCACCGCGGCGCGAGCCAGCCGACATGATGGTGCGGCACATCGCGTCCCAGACATCCATGAACGACAGCGGCCCCGAGGCATCGGCGGCCACCCCCTTCACCTCGGCTCCGCGCGGGCGGATGGTGCTGAAATCATAGCCGATGCCGCCGCCCTGCTGCATGGTCAGCGCCGCTTCCTTCACCGAATCGAAAATGCCCGCCATGCTGTCGGGGATGGTGCCCATCACGAAACAGTTGAACAGTGTCACCGAGCGGCCGGTACCGGCCCCGGCGGTGATCCGCCCGGCCGGCAGGTATTTGAAACCCTCCAGCGCATGATAGAAGCGGCTCTCCCAATGCGCGGGATCGGCTTCCACCTCGGCCAGCGCGCGAGCGATGCGGCGCCAGGTATCCTCCACCGTGCCGTCCACGGGGGTGCCGTCGGCCTCTTTCAGCCGGTATTTCATATCCCAGATCTGCTCGGCGATGGGGGCGGCGAATCGGGACATGAGAGTATCCTTTCCGTGGTAGTCGAGAGAGGAGGGGCTACAAGATACGCCTGTCCGGAGGAAGCGTAAACTCTTGCCGCGGCGCCGGCTTCGGCCTATCCCGATATGCAGGATGAGGGAGGCCATGCCGGGATTCGTCAATCTGCTGAAACTCTGTGTCGGGGCCGATTCGGTCGAGGATCTGCAGGAGTGGCAGCAAAGCCAGCGCCATCGCTGGCCCGAGGGGCGCGCGGTCCACATCACCCGCATGTGGCCCCGGCGCGAGGCCGAGGTGCTGGCGGGCGGCTCGCTCTACTGGGTCATCAAGGGGCAGGTGCTCGCCCGCCAGAGGATCGTCGGGCTGGAGCGGGTCGAGGGCGCCGACGGGATCGCGCGCTGCGCGCTGCACCTCGCCCCCGAGGTGCAGCGGACCGAGGCCGCGCCGCGCCGGCCGTTTCAGGGTTGGCGCTACCTAGACCCCTCCGACAGTCCGCGCGACCTGGCGCCGGGCCGTGCCCGCGAGGAAGCGCTGCCTGAACATCTCGCGCTGGCGCTGGCAGAGATCGGCCTGCGTTAACCGCATCTTCATCGCAGCGGGCGACATTGGCATGGAAAGGGGGCGCCATGCTGATCGCCGTTCTGACCTGGCTTCGCGCCGTGCTGTCACGCCTCGGGCAGAGGCAACCGCAGCTTTTCGGCCAATGCGGCCAGCGTGGCCCGCTCCGCCGCGCCCCAGGTAGCGGCCCGGGTCAGGAACAGCGTCGCCTGGCTACGATGGATCACCGCATCGCCGAGTATCTTCAGATGATTCGCGCGCAGGGTTTCGCCGGTGGAGGTGATGTCGGCAATGGCCTCGGCGGTGAGATTCTTCACCGTGCCTTCGGTCGCACCCTGGCTGTCCACCAGTTGATAGTCGGCCACACCGTTGATGGTCAGGAACTCCCTGACCAGCCGGTGATATTTGGTGGCGATACGCAGCCGGAAGCCGTGCCGCGCCCGGAAGGCACTGGCGGCACCGTCGAGGTCATCGAGCGTGTCCACATCGATCCAGCAGGCCGGAACGGCGATGGTGAGGTCGGCATGGCCGAAGCCGAGGGGCGCAAGCTCCGTCACCTGCCTGTCCCAGTCCGCCAGTTTGTCGCGCACCAAATCCGATCCGGTGACGCCAAGATGGATCCGCCCGGCCGCCAGTTCGCGCGGGATCTCACCGGCCGAGAGCATGACCAGTTCCACACCCTCGATCCCCTCGACCGCGCCGGCATATTCGCGCTCCGCCCCGGCCTGGCGCATGGTCACGCCGCGGGCGCCGAACCATCCGAAAGTCTTTTCCATCAGCCGCCCCTTGGACGGCACGCCGATTTTCAGGCTCATCACTCATGCCCCCCTGAGGTCGGCCAACAGCGCAGGCCGGATGATGCCACCCACGGCGGGGATGGAGCGGCCTTGGCCGAGGATCGCGGTCAGCGCATCATAGCGCCCGCCCGAGGCCACCGGCGGCTCGGCACCCTCACGGTGGAACGAGAAGACGAAACCATCGTAATATTCCAGCGTGGTCCGCCCGTGGCTCG
>JAIRJX010000264.1 GCA_031260425.1 Gemmobacter sp. | reverse complement strand
GCTGCTGCGCGTCAGGCGATGGGCCTGGTGATCTTCACCGGCCTGCTGATCGGGACGCTGTTCACGCTCTTTGTCGTGCCGATGTTCTATACGCTGATCTCGCGCAATGATGCGGTCTGGCTTCTGCACCGGCGGCAGGTGGAAAAGACCTTCGGCCCCGACTGAAGGCGCAGGACTGCGCCGCCCCCCTTCCTCATTTTCTGTCTGAAAATATCCTGCGGGATCCGGGGCGCAAAGCCCCCGGTCCTGCCGTTTCCGGCTGGATCGGCATTCATCCAGGGCTCTCATGTGACATCCTGGGGAAGCCCCGCCTTCCCCGCACAACGGAGGGCGGTGCCCGACCGCGGGAGGGCGCATGAGGCGATTGTGGTCTGCACCTTATGGCCCAACCCCACCTAACTCCGATCCCCGCGCCAACGTCACCAAAGCGCCCGGGGGCGGGCGCTGCCCGGCGGTGCTTCGCACCTTGTTCCGGGCGGGGAAGAGTTCACATGGTGGTTTGGCAGGGCGACATGCAATCCTCATACTCATGGCCACTGTCGGAAATCCCCCATGTCAGCCGCCACCGGCTATCGCACCCCTGCGGGGTCCACCGCGATCTCTTCCAGCAGCCAGGTCCGGAATAGCACCAGCGGCTGGTGCATGTGCCGGTCCTCCGGCCAGCCGAGGTGATAGGCGTCGCGGCTTTGCAGCGGCAGGGGCAGCGCCGGAGCGAGGCGGCCGCTGCGCAGTTCTGTGGCGAACAGGAACTCCGGCAGCAGCGCCACGCCCAGCCCGGCGGCGGCGGCTTCGGCGAGCGTGGCGAACTGGTCGAACAGCATCCCCTGCACGGCACGGTCATCCACGCCGTAGCGGCGCAGCCATTGCTCCCAGGCATCGGGGCGCGTGGTCAGATGCAGCAGCGGGGCCGCGCGGATATCGGCGGCGGCGCGAAAGTCGAAGCGTCGGGCCAGTTCCGGGGTGCAGACCGGCAGCACCACCTCCGTCCGCAGAGTGACCACCTCGGCGCCGGTCCATTGCGGTGGGCCGAAGAAGATCGCAGCGTCGATCACATCCTGCCGGAAGTCGAACTGGCTCAGCCGACTCAGCACGTTCAGCATCACCTCGGGGTGGCGCGCGCGGAAGCGGGGCAGGCGCGGCGTCAACCATCGCGCGCCGAAGGTGGGTGGTACGCCAAGCGTCAGCGTCCCGCCCGAGGGATTGGCCAGCAGGTTCAGCGAGGCGTTCGAGATCCGCCCCAGCGCGTCACGGATTTCCCGCGCATAAGCCTGTCCGCCCAAGGTCAGCCGGATCCGCTGCTTTTCCCGCACGAACAGCTCGACCCCGAGCTGGCCCTCCAGCGCCTTGATCTGGCGCGAGACGGCGGATTGCGTCAACGAAAGCTCCTCTGCCGCCTGGGTCATGGAGCCGGTGCGGGCCGCCGCCTCGAAAGCGGCCAGCAGGGGCAGCGAGGGCAGGAACCGCCGGGGCGCACGCAAGGTCATTCCCGCACCACATGAGATCATGAAAAACGCTTGCTACCCTAGCGCGGGGATTTGCCGGATGAAAGCCGCAGAATGCCGTGGCACCATCGGTTTCCGGCGGGAAGCGGGGCAGGAGGACATAGGATGCTGAACGATCCGCGCTCGCACGGGCTCTGGGAGCAGACCGCGCCCCCGGCCCCCGCCACCCGGCCGCTGACGGGAGAGATAACGACCGAGGTCGTGGTGATCGGCGCCGGCTATACCGGCCTTTCCACCGCGCTGCACCTGGCCGAACGTGGGGTCGGTGCGGTCGTGCTGGAGGCGGCGGAGATCGGCTTCGGCGGTGCGGGGCGTAATGTCGGGCTGGTCAACGCCGGGATGTGGGTGATGCCCGAGGATCTGATTGCCACGCTGGGGCCGGACTACGGTAACCGGCTGCTGGATTTCCTCGGCTCCGGTCCGGCCTATGTCTGGGAGATGGTGAAGCGCCACGCGATCGAATGCGAGGCCAATCCGGTCGGCACGCTCCATGCCGGGGTTGGCCGCAAGGGGTTTGCCGAGCTGATCGAGCGGGCGCGGCAATGGCAGGCCCGCGGCGCAGCGGTGGAGCTTCTGGGCAAGGCCGAAGCGGCGGCGATGCTGGGCACCGATTTCTACGAGGGTGCGCTGCTCGACCGGCGGGCCGGCACGATTCAGCCGCTCGCCTATGCGCGCGGGCTGGCGCGGGCGGCGGTGGGGCTGGGGGCGGTGATCCATACCGGCACACCCGCAACCGGGCTGGAGCGGCGCGGCAGCGACTGGCTGGTGCGCGCACCGGATGGTGCGGTGAGGGCGCGGAAGGTGGTGCTGGCGACCGATGCCTATGCACGGCTCGCGCACGGGGAAATCGCACGCCAGCAGGTGACGCTGCCCTATTTCAACATGGCCACACCGCCCTTGCCCTCTGCGATCGCAAAATCCATCCTGCCGGGCCGGCAAGGGGCGTGGGATACCAAGGAAGCCCTGCTTTCCTTCCGCTTCGACGCGATGGACCGGCTGGTCTTCGGCTCGGTCGGCGCCTTGCGCAATACCGGGATCGCGGTGCATCGTGCCTGGGCGAAGCGGGCGCTGCGCCGGATCTTTCCGCAGATCGGCGAGATCCGGTTCGAGCAGGAATGGTATGGCCATATCGGCATGACCTCGGACAATCTGCCGCGCTTCCACCGGCTGGATGAGGGTGTCCTGAGTTTCTGTGGCTACAATGGCCGGGGCATCGCGCCGGGCACCGTCTTCGGTCGCGCCATGGCCGACCTGTTGACGGGCGAGATCGCCGAAAGCGCGTTGCCACTACCGCTGAGCGCGCCGTCCCCCGCCGCGATGCGCGACCTTCGCTCGGCCTGGTATGAGGCCGGGGCGCAACTCATCCACCTCGTCGAAGCCCGGCTCTGAAAGGTCGGGGTTTCACCCTTGCTGGCCGCATCGCCGGTCCGGGGCGCTCCGGGATCGCGCCTCTCTCGGGAAAGACCGTGTCGCTGAAGGCCCGGCCCGGCGTAGCCTGCCGAGGCCGACGGCACCCTGCCTTTGGCGTGGCAGCAATAATTCCCTCCGGCGCCCGTCTGGCGTGACGGACGGCCCGCACACCCACAGGCGTCATCGCACCGGTCGGTCGGTGCCATCCTCCGGTCGCATGAGTTGCCACTCCCGCACCGCAGCCTCCGCGAGGCCCAGGGAGCCGCGCCTTGCCTCAAAGGGCCGGAGCGCGTAGACCGGCGCCGCGACAGACCCCCGGAGGAAGCTGCATGACCGCGCCCGCCCTCATCCTCGTGCGGCCCCAGATGGGCGAGAACATCGGCGCCGCCGCCCGGGCGATGCTGAATTTCGGCCTGACCCGGATGCGTATCGTCGGCCCGCGCGACGGCTGGCCCAATCCGAAGGCCGTCGCCATGGCGAGCGGGGCGGGACGCGTGCTCGACAATGCCGGCCTCTTTGCCGACCTGCCCTCTGCCGTGGCGGATTGCGATTTTGTCTTCGCCACCACCGCACGCGGGCGCGAGCTGAGCAAGCCGGTGATGACGCCGGAACGCGCGATGGATTACGCGCGCGCGCTCTGCACCGCCGGCAAGCGGGTCGGTATCCTGTTCGGTCCCGAGCGCGCCGGGCTGGAGAATGAGGATGTGGTGCTGGCCAATGCCATCGTCACCGTGCCGGTGAACCCCGATTTCCCTTCGCTCAACCTCGGGCAATGCGTGCTGCTGATGGGTTACGAATGGGCGCGGCAGAAAGTGCAGGTCGCGCCCGAGGTGATGACCTTTGCCCGCACCGAATATGCGCAGGCCCATGAGATCGAGGCGCTGGCAAGGCATTTCGAGGATCGGCTGGAGGCGGCGGGCTTCTTCTTCCCGCCCGCCAAGGCGCCGGGGATGAAGGTATCCCTGCGCAACATGTGGTCGCGCCTGCCGCTGACCACGGCGGAGGTGCGCACCTTCCATGGGATGCTGCGCCAGATCGCCTTCAAGCTCGGACAAAGCAAATATGACGCCGGCGCCTGACGGGGGGGGGGGGGGGGGGGGGGGGGGGGG
>JAIRJX010000226.1 GCA_031260425.1 Gemmobacter sp. | reverse complement strand
GTTCGCCGTAGACGCGCTCCTTCTCGTCCATTTCCGCGTTGAACCGGCAGCGCTGTTCCTCGGGGTTCGTCAACTCGCCAAAGCCGTTCGCCAGTTCCACCCCGCAGGCATAGAGCTCGAACCGCTCCGCCACCCGGGAATCATCCGGGCAGCGCCGCGCCAGTGCCGCCTCCGCCGCCGGATAGCGGTCAAGGAGGGTAGCGCGGCCATGGCCCAGATGCGGCTCCACCTTCTCGACCAGCACCCGGGCCAGCATGTCGGACCAGGTATCATCCGCCGCCCGCCGGATGCCTGCCGCATCGAGCGCCGCCGCCAGGGCCCCGGCATCGGTCCCGCCCCGCCCATCCATCGTGGCGAGAAGGTCGATCCCCGCGAAACGCGCGAACGCCTCCGCGACCGACAGCCGCTCCGGCTCCGCGAAGGGATCGCAGGTCGCATCGCGAAACCGCAGCGCCCGCGTCCCCGCCGCCTCGGCAGCAAGCGCCAAAAGATCAGCGCAATCGTGCATCAGCACGCTGTAGTCCTCGCCCGCCCGATACCATTCCAGCATGGTGAATTCCGGGCTGTGGCGCGGCCCGCGCTCGCGGTTGCGCCAGACATGGGCGAAGCTCGCGATCCGCCGCTCGCCCGCCGCCAGCAGCTTCTTCATCGCGAATTCGGGCGAGGTGTGCAGATACATCCGCCGCCTTTCCCCGCCATCGCCGATCGCCTCGGTCACGAAGCCATGCAGATGCGCCTCATTCCCGGGGCTGATCTGCAACGCCGCCGGATCGACCTCCAGGAAATCCTGCTTCTCCAGCCAGCGCCTGATCGCCGCCTGGATACGGCTGCGCGCCAGAAGCGCCGGACGGCGCCCCTCATGCACCCCTGGTTTCCACCAGTGCAACGCGTCGGATCGGGTCATTTCCGCCTCTTTTGTCTGGAAATCGGGCACGCAAGCCGCTAAGAGCGGCGCAATCGCGCGGAGGGCCACCCCCGCAACCCGACATAAACAAGGAAACCCCCGTGGTCAAAGTCATCGCCTCCAGTCTCCGCAAGGGCAATGTCGTCGATATCGACGGTCGCCTTTACGCCATCCTCTCGGCCGAGAACATCCATCCCGGCAAGGGCACGCCGGTGACGCAGGTCGACATGCGCCGCATCTCGGACGGGGTGAAGGTCTCGGAACGCTGGCGCACCACCGAACAGGTGGAGCGCGCCCATGTCGACGAATACGAATACGACTTCCTCTATGAGGACGGCGAGGGTTTCCACTTCATGGAACCCAATACCTACGAACAGATCGTGGTTCCCGCCGAGGTGATCGGTGACAACAAGGTCTATCTGCAGGAAGCGATGCGCTGCTGGGTGAAGACCTTCGAGGGCAACGCCATCGCCATCGAATTCCCACAGAAGATTGTGGTCGAGATCACCGAGACCGAGCCGGTGGTGAAGGGCCAGACCGCCTCCTCCTCCTACAAGCCGGCAATGACCGAGCGCGGGCTGCGCGTGATGGTGCCGCCGCATATCGGCCCGGGCACCCGCATCGTGATCAATACCGAAGACAACGCCTATGTCGAGCGCGCGAAGGACTGATCCCCACGCGGCACCGCCACATCCTGCCTGAACCGACACGCCGTCCGTCAGCGGCTTTCTTCCGGGCCAAGTCGGCGTTCCCTCCCGTCGGTCTCGCTCCTCACCCGTCCTCTCGATCGTGCGGCCCGGGCCCGGTCGCCGGCCAGATGCCCGCCGCGGGCAGAAATATAGCAGGCGGCTGCGCTCGGGCCCGATCGCGGCGCTACACATTCGGCCCCGAAGACCGGTCCTCGGCCGGTTTCCAAGGCGGGGGGCTGTCTGCCCCCCGACGCTTCCCTTCGGGAAGCTCCCCCCGAGGATATTTGTGAACAGATGAAGCCTGGTGCCCTTCTTGTTCATCATCTGTTCATAAATATCCTCGGGGGGTGAATTGAGCCGTAGGCTCAAGAGGGGGCGCGAGCGCCCCCTTTTGCTCACCAGGCCGTTCCGCGGGCGGGAGCTGAGGCCCGGCCGGACCGGCGGAGTGTCGCCGCACCCCGCAACGGAGTGGTGCACAAGTTCGGGCGGCGCCTGTGGGCAGATTGGGGAGAACCCACCGCTCGAATCGCTGTTCTGTGCGGAAAGGCGTCCGCCCCCATGCGAACGGGGCTCCATCGGAGTTATCCACATTTTATCCATAAGTTACGGGAATATTTGTCAGAAGGCATATCCCTATTGCCGGGCTGCCGGTGGTTGGCTATCGCGAAGACTTGCAGAATACAGGCGGGCAAGATGAACGAGATCGCGGCGCTGAAGCCGGGCAGTCCGGCGGCCGAAGACGAGGCCATGCCGCACAATATCGAGGCGGAGCAACAACTGCTCGGCGCGATCCTGACCAATAACGATACCTATGACCGTATCGCAGCACTGGTGCGGGCGGAGCATTTTCACGAACCGGTGCATCAGCGCATCTTCGAGATCGCGGCGGCGCGGATACAGAAAAACGCGCTGGCCTCCCCGGTCACGCTGAAGGCGTTTCTGGAAGATGATACGGGGCTGAGGGAGCTGGGCGGGCCGGCTTACCTCGTGCGGCTGGCCGGCGCCGCGATCAGCGCCTTTGCGGCGCGCGACTATGCGCAGATGATCTATGACCTTGCGGTGCGGCGGGAACTGATCGGCCTTGGCCGCGACATCTCGGCGCGGGCGGCCAAGGTCGACCTCGCCTCGGAGCCGCGCGAGCAGATCACCGATGCCGAGCAGCGGCTTTACCGGCTGAGCGAGCAGGGGGTGGCCGAGCGCGGCTTCCAGTCCTTCCTGAAGGCGGTGACCGACGCGGTGAACTCTGCCAATGCCGCCTATCAGCGCGGCGGCGGTCTGGCCGGCACCTCGACCGGGCTTGTCGATCTCGACCGCAAGATGGGCGGGCTGCACCCGTCCGACCTCATCATCCTTGCCGGGCGGCCCTCGATGGGCAAGACCTCGCTTGCCACCAACATTGCCTTCAACATCGCCAAGGCCTACCGGCGTGGCCGCAAGCCCGATGGCAGCGAGGGCGCGGTGGAGGGCGGTTGCGTCGGTTTCTTCAGCCTGGAAATGAGCGCCGAGCAGCTTGCGGCGCGGATCCTGTCGGAAGCCTCCGAAGTGCCCTCCGAGCAGATCCGGCGCGGCGACATGACCGAGACCGAGTTCCGTCGCTTCGTGGAGGCCGCGAAGTCGCTGGAATCCTGTCCGCTCTATATCGACGACACACCCGCCCTGCCGATCAGCCAGGTCGCGGCGCGGGCGCGACGGCTGAAGCGGACCCACGGGCTTGACGTGCTGATGGTCGACTATCTTCAGCTTCTGAAGGGCACCGGGCGCGGCGAGACCAACCGGGTGCAGGAGGTCTCGGAGATCACGCAGGGCCTGAAGGCCATCGCCAAGGAGCTGAATATCCCGGTGATCGCGCTCAGCCAGCTATCGCGCACGGTGGAAAGCCGCGACGACAAGCGGCCGCAGCTTTCCGACCTGCGCGAATCCGGCTCTATCGAGCAGGACGCCGATGTGGTGATGTTCGTTTATCGCGACGAATATTACCATGAACGGCTGAAGCCGCCGGAGGACGATCCGCGTTTTGCAGAATGGATGGAAAAGGCCGAGCGGGTGCATGGCAAGGCCGAAGTCATCCTCGGCAAGCAGCGCCACGGACCGATCGGCACGGTGGAACTGGCCTTCGAGGGCCGCTTCACCCGCTTCAGCAATCTGGTGCAGAACTGGCAGGCCGGAGGTGGGGACTACTGAGAGGGCTCGGGGCGGGAACGGTCCGATGAGGTTCTGATTGCCACCCCGCCAGGCGTGGCAAGTTCCGGCGAATGCCCGTCCCGGTCAGCTCGGGGAACCTCTCCGATCTGCGAGGGAATCCCCTGCTGGATGAGCGGCAGGACACCCCAGCATCGCTTCCGGAGGATTCCCACTAAGCTTTGTCATAGCCTCGTGGGAACTGTGCCCCCTGTTGCGCGGCGTCAGCTTTGTCGCAACGCCG
>JAIRJX010000218.1 GCA_031260425.1 Gemmobacter sp. | reverse complement strand
AGGCGTTGCGCAGCTATCAGCTTGAAATGGATGAGCCTTTCCCGGAGGATCCGGCGCGGCAGCTGGCCGATGTGCTGCGTTCCATGGCGCGGGCCTGGGAGGGGACGACGGCGCGGCTGTTGCGCCAGGCCAAGGGTGCGCCGGTGGAGGCGGCGCTGGGGCTGGTGGTGCAGCAGATGGCGCAGGGGATCGGACAGGGCATTTCCGGCTCGGGCGTCATCCAGTTCGTCGACCCGGTTGTTGGCGAGCGTCAGGTGAAGGGGCGCTATCTCAGCCAGAGCCAGGGGCGCGACGCGCTGACCAAGGGCGACGCGATCTACCTGACCCGCGATCCGCGCGGCGCCTCGCTGGAGGAGCTGGCGCCGGATCTGTTCGCCGATCTGATGCGCCATGGCGCGATCTGCCGCGAGCGGCTGCGTGAGGAGATGCAGATCGAGTTCACCATCGAGGACGGCAAGCTTGCTGTCCTCGATGCGGTGAAGGTGGTGCGTTCGCCGCGGGCGGGGCTGCGTATCGCGGTGGCGCTGGCACAGGACGGGGTGATCTCATCCGCCGATGCGGTGCTGCGGGTGGAGCCGCGCGCGCTGTCGGAGCTTTTGCATCCGCAGGTCGATCCGCGCGGGCCGCGCGATGTCTTCGCGCGGGGAATCGCTGCTAGCCCCGGCGCCGCGACCGGACGGATCGTGTTCACGTCCCAGGCGGCGCAAGCCAGCGCGGCCAGGGGGGAGCCCTGCATCCTCGTGCGCCGCGAGACCGCGCCGGAGGATATTCGCGGTATGCATTCGGCCGCCGGTGTGCTGACCGAGCGTGGCGGTATGACCAGCCATGCCGCCGTGATCGGCCGGGGATTGGGTCTGCCCTGTATCGTCGGCGCTTCGGATCTGCGGCTCGACACGCGGGAGAAGAAGCTGACCGCGCGCGATGGCCGTGTATTCGGCGAAGGTGATGTCATCACCATTGACGGCACCAATGGCGAGGCGCTGGTGGGGGCGGCCGACATGCTGCCCTCGGCGCAGGACGACGCCTTCCGGCAGTTGCTGGCCTGGGCGGACGAGTTGCGCGATATCGGCATCCGCGCCAACGCCGATACCCCCTCCGATGCGCAGACTGCGCGGGATTTCATGGCACAGGGGATCGGCCTTTGCCGCACCGAGCACATGTTCTTCGAGGCGGACCGTCTTGTCGCCATGCGGGAGATGATCTTTGCCGATACGCCTCAGGATCGGGCGGCGGCACTTGCGCGGCTTTTGCCGATGCAGCGGGAGGATTTCGGGCAACTCTTTGAAATCATGAGGGGTCTTCCCGTATGCATCCGGCTGTTCGATCCGCCGCTGCACGAGTTCCTGCCGCATTCGCGCGAAGGTCTGCGCGAGTTGGCCGAGGCGCTGGACCGGCCGCTCTCCGAGGTCACCCGGCGAGCCGAGGCGCTGGCCGAGTTCAACCCGATGCTGGGGATGCGCGGCGTGCGGCTGGGGGTCGTTCTGCCCGAGATCTATGACATGCAGGCGCGCGCCATCTTCGAGGCGACGGTGGAAACCGTGCGGGCGGGCGAGCCGGTGGTGCCCGAGATCATGATCCCGCTGGTCTCGGCCAAGCGCGAGGTCGAACTGGTCAAGACCCGGATCGACGCGGTGGCTGCGGCGGTGCGCACCCGCTCGGGCGTAGGCTTCGACTATCGGTTGGGGGTGATGGTGGAGACCCCCCGCGCGGCGCTGCGGGCGGGGGAGATCGCGCAGCACGCCGCTTTCCTGTCTTTTGGCACCAACGATCTGACGCAGATGACCTATGGCCTGAGCCGCGACGACGCCGGCCGCTTCATGGGCACCTATGTGCAGGAGGGGGTGTTCCGTGAGGATCCGTTCCATATTCTCGATGTCGACGGGGTAGGGGAACTCCTGCTGATCGGGGCGGAGCGCGGGCGGCGGACGCGGGCTGATCTCACGCTTTCGATCTGCGGCGAACATGGCGGAAATCCCGAATCGATCGCCTTCTGCCGCAAGGCCGGCTTTGACTATGTGAGTTGTTCGCCCTATCGGGTGCCTTTGGCGCGCCTGGCGGCGGCCCATCTGGCACTGACCGAGCCGATGCCCTGAAACCTGTGGAAAAACAGGTGAATCGGTGGCAATCCGTGCCGATTTCTCTTGCGGTTTCCGAAATGGCGTCGGCAGGAAATCGCTCAGGTTTTCCGCGATTCCATGTTGCGTTTCTGCGCCATGCTGGACTTGGCTTCGGTTTTTGTCCTATCCCCGGCGACTGTTGCGCAGGGTAGCGACCTGAAAACCTGCCGGCGCGGCGCTGGAACGGAACCGGGAACACAAGTCAATGTGCTTGCGACAGAGCTGGACGATGGCCCTTGCGGCCGTGGTCGTCCTGAGTGGAGCGGCCTTCGCCGATGTGACGGTGAGCCAGTCGAATGATCCTGCCGCCGCATTTGGCGGGCAGATGGCCTCGCTTCTGGGGATGGAGAAGACGGCCCTCGGCCGGGTCGCGCCGGAGCGGCTGGCGGCGCTGGCCGACAGCGTGGAGGGCGGGAATGCGCCCTCCAGGGAAAGGAAGACCGTTGAGGCGGCGCCTTCAGTGCCGAAACTCATGCGCTACGACAATGCTTTCCTTGCCGGGATACCCGTGGCTTCGGGCAATGCGCAATGGGAATGCCTGGCTCAGGCGGTTTATCACGAAGCACGAGGCGAGTCGGTGCGTGGTCAGTTCGCGGTGGCCGAGGTGGTTCTCAACCGGGTCGACAGCCCGGCCTATCCGCCCAATGTCTGCGCGGTCGTGCATCAGGGTGGTAGCGGCGGTTGCCAGTTCTCTTATATCTGTGACGGCAAGTCGGATGCTACGACGGATCGCGAAGCATGGCTGCGGGCCGGCAAGATTGCGCGGCTGATGCTTGATGGGGCACCGCGCGCGCTGACCCAAGGGGCAACGCATTTCCATACCGTCGGTGTCCGCCCGCCCTGGGCGAGCCGGTTTGCCCGCACGACGGCGATCGGCGCACATCTGTTCTACCGGCAATGATGTCGGTCCCCGGGGCTTGCCTGCCGCCGGCGAGCCGGGCAAAGTGCCTCTGACCCGTCAATATGTCGGGCACAACACATCATCCGGATCACATGGAGCAATCATGACGGGGAAATATTCTGGAGGCTGCTCCTGCGGGGGGGTGCGGTATGAGACGTCGGCCGAACCCGTGCTGCAAGGCAACTGCCATTGTCACCAATGTCAGCGAATGACGGGAAGCGGTTATTCCGCAACGCTTTTTTTTCCGGCTCCTGCGGTGAATGTCAGTGGTGAGGTTCGCGTTCATTCATACATCGGAAACAGCGGAAAAGAGGTCCGGCGCAGCTTTTGCCCGAACTGCGGTTCGCAACTCTTCGGCCAACCCAGCGTCATGGCGGGCCTTTTGGGGATCCGTGCCGGAACGCTTGACGACACATCGATGTATGCACCGACGGTGAACATCTGCACCAGCAGTGCCGCCCCCTGGGATCATCTGGACCCATCGCTTCCGAATTTCCCGGAAATGCCGCCCATGTCGTGAAACATGTGACGTATTTGTCAGGAAATGCGCGAGATCATGCAGCCATTGCTGCGTGATCTCTCTTGAAGGCAGCCCGCTTTCGTAAGCTGAGGCGCCAGTATCTCTTGCGCGCCCCGGAGACCGCCATGACCAGCGATACCCGCCTCGCCTTCACCCATCCGGAGGAGCGCGCCGCCGCTTCGGCCTCGGCCGATCCGCGTGACCGGATCAGCCTGCGCGACCATATCGTCGAGGCCGATATCGGCGCTTTCCAGCAGGAGCGCGGGCGCAGCCAGCGGCTGCGCTTCGATGTCGTGGCCGAGGTCCGTCCACATCCGGCGCCGCTGGAGGACGACGTGGACCGTATCCTCTCCTACGACCGGATCACCGAGGCGATCGCGGCGGAACTTTCGGAGGAACGGCTGAACCTTCTGGAAACGCTGGCGGAAAAGGTGGCGGAGCGGGTGTTGGCCGAGCCTCAGGCGATGCGTGTATTCGTGCGGATCGAGAAGCTCGACCGCGGCCCCGGCGCACTGGGGGTGGAGATCGTGCGCAGCCGGGCCGAGGCGCCGCTCAGCGCGCCGGATGCCGAGGGCGCGATGCAGGCGCTGCATCCGCTGGTCGCCTATTTCGACAATGCCGCCATCGTCGCCCCTGACCTTGCGGTGCGGCTCGACGCGCTTCAGGCGCGCGGGCTGCCGGTGATCCTGACGGTGGGCCTGCCCGATCTGCCGCGCCCGATTACCGGCCACCGACCGACCCAGCGCCGGGTCGATCTGCTGGCCATCGAGCAGAATGCCTGGATGCTTGCGGCCCGCGACGATCGCTGTGTCGTGGTCGCCACCCGCACCGAGATCGACTGGGCGATGCGCAACGGCCGCATGATCGTCTGGGCGCCGTCGAAGCTGGTGCTCGATGCGGTGGACGGCCCGCATTCGCGCGAACCGGTGGCGCTGGCGCTCTGGCTGGCCGAACTGACGGCGGCGGAGCACTTCATCGTTCACGGCGATGTGTCGGTGCCGGCGGGAAGCCGCGTCCCGGTGGAGCGGGTCTGACGACCGCCCCTTGTCAGGCCGTGTCGCTGGGCCTAAGCCGTGAATATGCTGTATTTCAGGCCCATCCCGATGTTCGATCCCGCCCGCCCGGCGGAGGCCCTGCCGCTCGCCGGAGGGTGGCTCTGGTTCGACCGGGTGGAGGTGCGGGAACGTGACCGCCCGCCGCAGCTTGTGCCCGCGCGCGAGCTCCCGGTTGGGGTGCTTGAGCGGCTGATCGCGCCGCGTGCCGCGCTGGCCGGGCTGGGAATGGAGCGGCCGCGGCTGATGGGCATCCTCAACGTGACGCCCGACAGCTTCTCGGATGGCGGCCAGTTCTTTGACCACGCCGCTGCCGTGCGGCAGGGCAGGATGATGGCCGGGGCGGGGGCCGAGATCATCGACGTGGGGGGCGAAAGCACCCGACCCGGCGCCGCCGAAGTGCCCGTGGCCGAGGAGATCGCGCGCACCGCTCCGGTGATCGCGGCGTTGCGCACCGGCGGGATCGACTGTGCGATTTCCATCGACACCCGCAAGGCG
>JAIRJX010000168.1 GCA_031260425.1 Gemmobacter sp. | reverse complement strand
CCGCCGAGAACCGTCTCCGCCCACTGAAAGAGGCGCTGAGCGGTGCGCGAAAAGCGGTGGGCGATGGCGTGGTGCTGGGCCTGCGCATCTCGGCGGACGAGGATGACATCGGCGGCCTCGATCAGGTGACCGTCACCGGCATCTGCCGCCAACTCGCCGAAGAGGGGCTGGTCGACTACATCAACACTACCATGGGCACCATGGCGGCGCTTGGCGGCTCGATCCATGTCGTGCCGCCGATGGAGATCGAGACCGCCTATGTCGCACCGAGGGCGGCGGTGATCCGGGCGGCGGTGCAGGTTCCGGTCTTCGTAGCGGGACGCATCAATCAGCCTCAGATCGCGGAAGCCGTGCTGGCGGCGGGCCAGGCCGACATGTGCGGCATGACCCGGGCGATGATCGCCGATCCCGACCTGCCCCGAAAGGCCCGTGAGGGCCGCACCGACGAGATCCGCGCCTGCATCGGCTGCAATCAGGCCTGCATCGGGCATTTCCATACGGGAAACCGGATTTCCTGCATCCAGAACCCCGTAGCCGGGCGGGAGCGGCGTTATGGCCCCGCGCCTGTCGCGCCGCGCGCTTTGCGGGTATTGGTGGCGGGCGGTGGGCCGGCGGGCATGAAAGCAGCCGTCACGGCGGCGGAACTGGGCCATCAGGTGATCCTGGTCGAAGCCGCATCACAGCTTGGCGGGCAGGCGCTGCTGGCGCAATTGCTGCCGGATCGCACCGAATTCGGCGGACTGGTCACCAACCTTCAGACCGAACTCGCCCTGCGTCAGGTCGAGGTGCGGCTGAACAGACGCGTCGATCCGGCCTTTCTCCGCGCGGCGAATGCCGACGCGGTGATCCTTGCCACCGGATCGGAGCCGGTCCCGGCCGAGATCGAGGGCGGGGGGCATCTGCTCGACGCTGCCGATGTACTGACCGGGGCCGCCACCCCCGGCGGGCGCGTCGTGGTGGCCGACTGGCGATGCGACTGGATCGGCCCCGGCATCGCGATGCTTCTGATGCGCAGGGGGCACCATGTCCGGCTTGCGGTCAACGGGATCTGCGCCGGACAGAACCTGCCGCAATATGTCCGCGATCACTGGGCGGGCAAACTGCACGGGGCAGGGATCGAGGTGATCCCCTATGCCCGCCTCTTCGGCCTGGAGGGAGGGACCGCCTATTTCACCCATGCCTCCAGCGGTGCGCCTATCGCGCTGGAGGGCGTGGACAGCGTTGTGCGCGCCGTCGGCAACGCACCTAGCAACACGCTTGAGCGGCAGATGCGGGGTCTTGGCCTGCCCTTCATCACGGTCGGCGACTGCAGCATGGCCCGCAGTGCCGAAGAGGCGATCCATGACGGATTTGCCGCCACCCGTCGCTTCCTGTCGGAACTCGTCCCGAAGCGATGGGATATCTGACGATGACAGGCCCGGCTCAGACGCCGGCCGCGCTCACCTTCGGCGTCACGACGCGACGGCGGACCACCGCCTCGCGCCAGGTGATATAGCAGATCGCCGCGATGATGATCGTGCCGCCAAGCAGCACCCAGCCGTCAATCCCTTCACCGAAAATCAACAGGCCCAGAAGCGTTGCCCAGACCAGTTGCAGGAAAGTCACCGGCTGCACGACCGTCATCGGCGCCACAGCGAAGGCACGCATCATGCAATAATGACCCACCGTGGCGCAAAGCGCCACCGCCGCCAGTGCCACCACCTGCACCATGCTCACCGGTACCCAGTTCCTGAGTGCGAAGGGCAGCAGGCCGATGGTGACACAAAGGCTCATCATCGCCACGATCACCGTTGCCGGAACCCGCCCTGTCAGCGCCTTGGCGCAAAGGTAAGATGCGCCGAAGCCGAAGGCCGCCGTGATCTGCGCCAGATGGCCGGGGCCAAGCTCGCGCAGCCCGGGACGCAGCACGATCAACGCGCCGCAGATCGCCACCAGCACGGCGAGGATGCGCCGCATCGCCAGAACCTCACCGAAGAACAGCACTGCGCCAAGCGTGACGACGATCGGATTGAGATAACCGATGGCGGTGACCTCGGCCACCGGCAGCCGGGCCATGGCGTAAAACCAGCAGATCGTCGCCGCCGTATGCACCACACCGCGCAGCACGAAAAGCCGTGTCACATCGGCCGGAAACCCGCCCCGGAACGCCGCAGGCAGCGTGGGCAGCAGAAACAACAACCCGAAACCGAAGCGCACAAAGGCCCCCTGCGCGGCGGGCAGGTCAGTGCCCAGCCAACGCACCAGCCCATTCACGCCCACGAAGCTCAGCCCCGAGGCGAGCATCCACAGCACACCCTGCACGGGCCGCGTCTCTTGCATCCTCTTCGTCATGGCCGCAGCCAAGCGCAAGGCGAGGCCGGGCGCAAGCCCGGTATTGTGTCCGTACAAATCGGCTATTCCAAGGCCAGCTTCAGCGCCAGCGCCCACATCACGCAACCCATCCCGATCTCCAGCACCGTCCAGGCGCGGGGGCGGGCGAAGACCGGTGCAAGCCACCGCGCCCCGAAGCCCAGCGCCGAGAAGAAGCTGATCGAAGCCAATCCGGCCGCAATGCCGAAAGCAAGGCCATGCGGTGCATATTGCGCCGAGACCGAGCCGAGCAGCACCACTGTGTCGAGATAGACATGCGGGTTTGCCCAGGTGAAAAGCAGGCACATCGCGACGATGCGCCCCAGCGCCACCGGTTCCTGCCCCGCAGGCAGCAACGCCTCGCCACCGGTCCAGGCTGCCCGGAAACGCAGCGCGCCATAAACGCTCAGGAAGGTCACGCCCAGCCAGCGCATCACCAATGCAAAACCCGGCCAGGCGGCGGCGATAGCGCCGAAACCGCCCACTCCGGCGGCGATCAGCACCGCGTCCGACAGCGCGCAGATGGCGACAACCACGCCGACATGCTCGCGCCGCAGCCCCTGCCGCAGAACAAAGGCGTTCTGTGCGCCAATCGCCAGGATCAGGCTCAGCCCGGTGAAATATCCCGCCAGCGCCGCCTCAAGCATCACGCGAGCGCTCCGCGCGTGTCGCCGCCGAAACCCCATCACCCACCAATACCGCCCTCCGTTCTTATGCGCCTGACATAGCCCCCCCGATCCGGGGCAATCCAGCTAAATCTGCTATCCCGAAATGAATTCCGCTCAGGTCCGACGCTACCGAAGCCCGGGCCGGATCGGCGTCGAGGCTTTCCTCCAGTGCGACGCAGTGGATCATGGGGCCCGTGTGGATCGCCTCTGCCCTATCACCGTGGGGTGGACAGGGCGCGAAATGTCGCTGAGCAGCCCCCCCGGGGGCGCTGCTCCTCGCACCGGCCTCAGGCGCCATGTGATCACTTGTCTCCACCTGGACGCAGGGCGCGCAATACCGCCGATGCTCAAGCACAATCGATACCCGAGGTTTCATACCTCACTCAGGGCTGCCCCGGAGGCCCTGAATACCGATCCGCCTTAAACCCTGACTTGGCCTTTCGGTTTGCCCCAGGCATTTCGGTGCAGATCGAGCCGGGACAAAGCCTTTGGGCAAGCCGGCCCGGGCAAGGTTGCCGGAGAAGGCAACACCGGGCATCTTGTCCATAAGCGCCGCGCGGACCGCCATCAGCCGGCCAATATCGATACCCGTCCGCAGGCCCATGGCCTCCAGCATGAACACCAGATCCTCGGTGTTGATGTTGCCCGTGGCACCGGGCGCGAAAGGACATCCGCCCAGGCCCCCGATGGAGCTGTCGAAATGGATGATCCCCTGCTCGAGCCCGGCCAGCACATTGGCCAGTCCGAGGC
Source organism: Gemmobacter sp. (assembly GCA_031260425.1). GTDB lineage: Bacteria > Pseudomonadota > Alphaproteobacteria > Rhodobacterales > Rhodobacteraceae > Gemmobacter. The sequence goes on along the minus strand of JAIRJX010000168.1, from coordinate 11,154 downwards.
CCCGCGTGTCATGGAAATGCAGGCTGGCCATCCTGTCGCCGATCTCGTTCCTTATCGCCTTGACCAGCCGCGACACCTGCCTTGGGTCGGCATAGCCGACGGTATCGCAAAGCTGGATTTCGTCAGCGCCGGCCTCGATGAATTTCACAGCATAGTCGATATTGTCCCGCTCGGGCACCACTCCCTGGATCGAACAGCCGAAGACGCAGGAGAAGCTCACCTGCAAGCGCGGGCGGGAGGCTTCGGGCTGGCATTTGCACAATTCGACCAGACCGGTGAATTGATCGAACTGCGCTTCCCGGCTCTTGCGATAGTTGGAAAGCGAATGCTCGGCGCTGCTCGAAAAACCGCAGGAAATATAGGTCGCGCCACATTTCAGGGCGCGCTCCGCGCCTTTGAGGTTCGGCGCATAGGCCCGCGACGAAAGACCCGGGATGGTCTGCACGTGCCGGCACAGCTCGTCCGAGTCGGCGAATTGCGCGATCACGGACGGGGGAACGAAGGACGCAACGTCGATCTCCGGGACGCCGGCCTCGGCCATGGCCGAAACCCACCATTTCTTCACCTCGGTCGGCATGAAATCCGTGACCATCTGCAGCCCGTCGAGCGGACCAACCTCTGTGACGACGATATCGATCTGTGCCATGTGCCGGCTCCCCCCGCAGTTTCAGTCTTTAAGAAGTTTTCGGGCAATCAGGATTTTCTGGATCTCGGTGGTGCCGCCGCCAATCTGGGTATGGCGAAGTAGTCGGTAGAAATAGGTCAGCGGCAGTTCGAGCGATTCCCCCATGGCGCCATGGATCTGGATGGCATGATCGATGCAACGCGTGCCCCATTCGCTGGCGCACATCTTCACCAGCGCCGCCTCTGCGCGGACATCCTCGCCCTGATCGGCGCGCGACGCCATTTCATAGGTCATGGAACGGAGCGCCTGCAGGTCGACATACATGTCGACCAACCGCCACTGGATCGCCTGCCGTTCCGCGATGGGCTTGCCGAAGGTCACCCGCTGCTTGGCCCATGCGATCGACATGTCCAGAGCGCGTTGCATCTTGCCCAGCGAATAGGGCCCTCGCATCAGACGGTCATGGATGGTGAGCCAGCGCTGACCCAGGCGGAAGCCTTCACCCACCGGGCCAAGAACGCAATCGCCATCGACGACGACATTGTCGAAATGCACGATATACTGCCCGGCCCGCGGCCCAAGCCAGGTCGGGATGCCGCGTTCCTCGATCGTCACGCCCGGAGCCTTGCGATCCACCAGGAACATGGTGATGCCGCCACGCTGGCGCTTTTCGTTGTCGGTCACCGCCTGCAACAGGATCACATCGCTTTCATGGGCGCCCGAGATCCACATCTTCGTGCCGTTGATCACCCATCGGCCGTTTTTGCGGATTGCCCTGGTCGTCATCATGCCGCCGGGATCCGATCCCGCGCCGGGCTCGGTCTGGGCGAAGCTGACGATCATGTCGCCGTTGATCGTGGGTGCGAGATATTTCTTCCTCTGCGCCTCGGTGCCTTCGGACAGGATGTTCGGAATCTCGGGAGCCGGAAAGGGAACGGCGCAATAGTTGAACTCTTCGTCGAGCACGATCTGGGCCAGCATCGAAAGGCCCATGCCGCCATCCGTGCCCGACGCGCCCATCCACCACAGACCGGTATCCCGCGAGAGCTTGACCAGCCGATCAACGGTTTCTGCCGGGAAAACGGATCTGAGGTTGGTCACCGGCGTCAGGCCATAGGTATGGTGCGGGCTGGCAAGGTATTCGGGCTCAAGCGGCATCAGCTCGTTGCGAACGATCTGCCGGGCGAGGTCACGATAGGCCACCACCTCCGGCGGCAGGGTATAGCTCGGGGTCTGGGGGTCGAGGGTATCCATGGGCATATCCGGTCTCTGCGGGAGGATGGGGATCAAGCGAGGTCGCGTTCGGGATCGAAGGGATAGGGCACCGGGACTGCGGTGCTGAGCGGCAGCACGACCGCCGCCTTGCCGGGAGTGGACTCCCGGCCGTGTTCGTTGCGGATGCCGACGGCCAGATAAACCAGGCCAAACCTCCCGCGCTCTTCCGTCCCGGTAACGATACCCCAGGCCGTCAGCGCCTCGCCGACAAGGTTCATGGCGCGGAACTGGTAGCTCAGCTTCCAGAGCCGACCCTGCCCGCCGGCCCAATCCTTCAGCATCTTTGCCAGAAAATGTTGCTTGAGCGAGCCGTTGATCAGCAGGCCGGGCAGACCGTCATGCTGAACTGCGAAGGCCGCATCATAATGGATCTTGTGCCAGTTCTCGCTTGCGCCGCACCATCTCACCAGATGCGAAGTGGTCAGCGGCCCCAGTTGAAGCGAGGTGATGGACTGGCCGGTTTCAACCTGACCGAAAAGGATTTGCCGGGCGCTCATCTGCGAATATCCGTCTGAACGACACGCAGCAGCTTTTCGCCCGCCACGGTGCTATAGGTCGTCTCGGTCAACACCAGAAGCATCGGGCCTTTGCTCGACTGGCGCTCCCGGATATCGAGATATCTGGATTGCTGCTCCACCAGTTCACCATGGCGGGCATAGCGGAAGAACTCGACTTCCGCCCCTCCGTTCAGGAGAGCCAGTCCCGGCAGCGGCAGTTCCGGCAAGCCGGTATAGGAGGAAAGATCCGTACCGTCGAAATCCGGATCGCCGGCACGCTCGGTCAGGTAATCGCCCGATGGGAAGGGCCGCTGGAAAAGAAACAGCGGCAGGAGCGGGGGGGACAGCGGATCCGGGTCGCGGTTGCCAGCTTGCGCATATTCGGGAGAGACATCCATGATCGCTTGGGCAAAGCGCCGGACATAGCCGCGCTCGACCTGTTCGGTAGCAGTCAGGACCGGCCCTTCCATCCCGATATGGGCGCGGATCTCATCGGTCAGTAATGTTTCTGGATGCGTTTCAGGCATTGGCGAATTCATCATTCCTGTCATCGGGCAGATGCAGCCCGATTGCCCCGGCGGCGGCCATCTGCCGGATGTCGTCCAGGTCATAGCCCAGTTCTTGAAGAAGGCTTGCCGTATGCTCGCCCAGACGCGGCGCAGGCAGTTCGATACGACCGGGCGTGGCGGCCATCTTGATCGGCAGTCCCGCCATCCGGACGATCCCACCCCGGGAATCCTCGACCTCGACGATCATGTCGCGGGCCTGGACCTGCGGATCATTCACAACCTCGTCGATCTTGAAAACGGGGGAGTTGGGAACATTGAACCGCGAAAGAAGCTTTTGCCAATGCGATACGGGCCGTGTCGCAATGATCTCGGCGATCCAGGCCACCAGCAGCGGCCGATGCAGCAGGCGGCTGTCATTATTGGCAAAGCGGGGGTCATCCTTCCAGGCGGGCCGCTCGACCGCCTGGCAGAAGTCTGCCCACATGCGCTCGTTGAAGACCGCGATCACCAGCCATTCATCCAAGGCCTTGAATGCCTGATAGGGCACCCCCACCGAACTGCCGCTGCCGCCGGGCACGGGCGGCACGCCCGAGGCGAAGAACTGGGTCAGGTGATAGGACAGCATCGCAACCTGGCCCTCAAGCAGCGAGGTATCGACCCTCTGACCGAGGCCCGTCCTGTTGCGCGCCTGCAAGGCCATGAGGATGGCGATCGTCGCAAACAAGCCGGCGCCGAGATCGGCGACCGACAGACCCATCCTGATCGGCGACGAATCCGGCTCACCCGTCAGGCTCATGCCTCCCGAAAACGCCTGCATGAACAGGTCGTTCGCGGGCTCGGTCACCCGAGGACCGCTAGCCCCGAACCCACTGATCGAGCAATAGATGAGCCGAGGATTCGCGGCCGCAAGGCTTTCGTAGTCCAGACCTGCGCGGGCGAGGGCGCCATAACGGTAATTCTCGACAACGACGTCGGCCTGCGCGATCAGCCTGCGCGCAACCGCAAGGCCTTCGGGCGATTTGAGGTCCAGAGCGATGCTCTTCTTGTTGCGATTGGCAGAGGCGAAATAGTGGCCGACATTTCCTTCGAAATGGGGATACCAATGGCGGCTGTCGTCACCCACCCCAACGCGCTCGATCTTGATGACGCTCGCGCCGTAATCCCCGAGCGTCATCGCGCAATAGGGGCCGGCCAACGCCACGCCGATCTCGACCACCTTGATGCCCGTCAAAGGTCCAATATTCATCTTTCCATACTGCTTTTGTCGTATTCCCGGATTCAACCGCTCTTTCGACCTATCGCCTTCGGGAAGGGACCGACAAACGAAACAAACTACGGCAACTTTAGATATTCTGCGCCTCACGCAACGGGGCCGCGGCAGGGGCCCGATGCGCGGCCTCCTTGATTGCCCCTCGTAGCCGACTTCGCGGCGACTGGATGCCAACAGGAACACACGCCACTCCCGCGATTTACTGTTCATCATGGGGCAATGAACCGATTCATGCATGATCATGCCCGCCTCCCAACCACATGGATTCGCGACGCAAATCCTTCCGCGAAGTGACCTCCGCAACAAAACGATCAACCAGCGCAATCTCCATCGGCGCCGCCGGATGCCGCCCAAGCTTTAGTCAAGCTTAAGTTACCCCGGGAAAACTCGCTTGTGAGCGTTTCCGCCGGGCGCTAGCTGTTTTCCAAATCAAAAGGCACTTCTGCATAAGCGAGGCGTGGTCGCCGCCGCAGCGGGCCCGCTGCTCGATACCAGCAGTGACATAATCCAAGGGAGGAAAATCAATGCATAAGCGCCCTGCAAACCATTCATTCGAACTCACCCGCAGATCGCTGCTGAGAACCGGGGCCGCAGCAGCGGGCGCACTTCTCGCTCCGGCAAGCTTCGCACGTGCGGAACCCAAGAAGGGCGGGCATCTGGTTTTGGCTGTCGACGGCGCCTCCGCCGCAAACAGCCTCGATCCCGCGACCTATGATGCAACCTATCCGGAGGTTGTCGGCTTTCAGTGGGGTAACGCGCTGGTCGAACTGGATGAACATGCGCAGGCGACCTCCGAGCTTGCCGAAAGCTGGGAAGCCGACAAGACCGGCAAGTCCTGGGTCATCAAGCTGCGCCAGGATGTCGAGTTCCATAACGGCAAGTCCTTCACCGCCGAAGATGTGGTCTATTCGCTGAACCATCATCGCGGGGCGGAGTCGAAATCGGTTGCGAAAAGCCTGCTGAAAGATATCGAGGATCTGCGTGTCTCCGCGCCGGGTGAGGTGACCATCACCCTCACGACCGCGAATATGGACCTTCCTTTCACGCTGGCCGATTATCATCTGCTGATGTTCCCCGAAGGAGGCGATGCGGCGGCCGGCATCGGCACCGGCCCCTATATCATCGACTCCTTCGAACCCGGTGTCCGCACCCGTACGCATCGCAACCCGAACTACTGGAAGGAAGGCCGCAGTCATGCCGATACGGTCGAGACCGTGGCGATGAACGACCTGACGGCCCGCACCTCGGCGCTGCTTAGCGGTTCGGTCCACTACATCAACCGCATCAACCCCAAGCTGCTGCACATGATCGAAGGCCGCAACGGGTTGCAGGTCTGGAATGTGCCCGGCTCGGGTCACTACACTTTCCAGATGATGACCGATGTGGCGCCCTATAATAACAATGATTTCCGGCTTGCACTTAAATACGCGATCGACCGGCGGGCAATCCTCGATATCGTGCTGAACGGCTTCGGCGCGGTTGGCAACGATGTGCCGATCCCCTCTTTCGACCGCTACTTTGCCGCAGATCTGCCGCAGCGCAGCTATGATCCGGACAAGGTTCAATATCACCTGAAGAAAGCGGCGGTGGATATCCCTGCGACGCTGAACATAGCTGAGATCGCCTTCTCGGGGGCCGTCGACGCGGCTCAGATGTTCCAGCAACAGGCTGCCAAGGCTGGCCTCACTCTGAACGTGAACCGGGTGCCGAATGACGGATACTGGAGCAATGTCTGGGCGAAGGAGCCGTTCTCGGGCTCGTATTCGGCAGGGCGCCCGACACCCGACCTGATGCTGACATCGGCCTACCATTCCGAGGCCGCCTGGAACGACACGCACTGGCGGAACGAGAAGTTCGACAATCTTCTGGTCGCCGCGCGGGGCGAGAGGGACGAAGCCAGGCGCCGGCAGATGTATCACGACCTCCAGTTCATGATTTATGAAGAGGGCGGCACCATTCTGCCGGTGTTCAACAACTACATCTTCGCCGGGTCCGGGCTGGTGGACGGGTTCCGCATGTCGCCGATCTTCGCAGGGATGCGCGTGGCCGAGCAACTCTATTTCGTCTGACAGAAAGGCCGGGTTCAGGCAGATGGTCCTACAACTCGACGGTGGCCGATCCGGCCTGTTTGACCTCTATGTCGCCGATGGCAGCGATGATCGCCTCGCGGTCGTCGTCTTGCAGGAATGGTGGGGTCTGAATGATCAGATCAGGGACGTATGCGACAGGCTCGCGGCCGAAGGCTTCACAGCCGCGGCACCCGACCTCTACCGCGGAAAGGTGGCGCTCGACGTGGCGGAGGCGGAGCATCTATCCGAAGGGCTTGACTGGGACACCGCCTGCGATGAGCAGATCGCGGCAACCGTCAGGCACCTCGGATCGAGATACGCCAAGGTCGCCGTTATGGGATTCTGCATGGGTGGCGCCCTCGCCGTGTTCGCCGGCATCCGTCTTGCGGGCGTGGACGGGGTGGTCGCCTATTACGGGCTTCCACCAGAGGATGCGGCGGATCCGACCGATATGAGGGCCCGGTTCCTTGGCCATTTCGGCATCCATGACGACTGGATCACTCCGGCTGTTGCCGACGCGTTCATGAAGCGGTTGTCGGATGCCTCGCCCCAGGCATCCGCCTATTCCTATGACGCAGACCATGCATTCGCCAACGAGGAAGGCGGAGCTTATTCCATGGCCGATGCAGAGCTCGCCTGGGAGCGGACGATACGCTTCCTTCACGAGATCGCCTAGCCGGGCTCCAGCGACTTATTCCCAGGTAACCCCATGTCGATGTTCCTTCGGATTACAGCCCAGCGGATCGCATTCGGCATCATGATGCTGCTGATGACCTCGGTCATCATCTTCGCGGGAATCGAGATCCTGCCGGGCGACGTGGCGCAGGCAATGCTAGGTCAGTCAGCGACGCCGGATACCGTTGCCCAATTGCGGCTGGAGCTCGGTCTTGACCGGCCCGCAATTGTCCGCTTCGGTGAATGGCTGACAAACGCCATCCAGGGTGATTTCGGCAGGAGCTATACCAACAAGCTCGATATCGCCTCCGAGATCGCGCACCGGCTGAAGAATACTCTTCTTCTGGCTGCGGGGGCAGCCCTCATCTCGATACCGCTGGCGCTGTTTCTTGGCCTGCTCGGCGTTCTCTATTCGGATGGCATCGTCGACCGGGTAACGTCGATCCTTGTCGTCGGGGGCATTTCAGTCCCCGAATTCTTCATGGGCTATATCCTGATCTTCGTCTTTGCCGTCGGATGGCAGTGGTTTCCCTCGAATGCCGCCGTCTATGACGGAATGCCCATCAGTGACCGCCTCTACCAGATGGCCTTGCCCATAGCCACTCTGGTTCTGGCGACGCTGGGCCATATGCAGAGAATGACGCGGGCGGCGATTCTGGACCTGATGTCCGCGCCCTTCATCGAAACGGCGCGACTGAAGGGGCTCAATACGGCCAATATCATCATTCACCACGCCCTGCCGAATGCGGTGGCGCCCATCATCAACGTCGTGATGCTGAACATCGGCTATCTCATCGTCGGCGTCGTCCTTGTCGAGGTGGTATTCACCTATCCGGGCATCGGCCAATATTTCGTCGACCATGTCACCATGCGCGACGCTCCCGTCATCCAGGCCTGCGGGCTTGTATTCGCGACGGTCTACATCATGCTGAACCTGATTGCCGATCTGGTCTCAGCCTATTCCAATCCCCGTATCCGGCATCCGCGCTGATGTTTGACCTCAGGCAATTGACACCTTCTGGCGCCATCGGATTGCTGGGTCTGACCGTCTTCCTTGTCATCACTGCTTTTGCACCGCTGCTCGCTCCCTACAATCCCTATGATATCGTCGGCGGCCCGTGGGAGCCGCACTCGGACGCGTTCCTGCTCGGCACCGACAATATCGGCCGTGATCTGCTGTCGAGGCTGCTCCATGGCATCAGGACGACCGTTACCGTGTCGCTGGCGGCCAATCTGCTGGCCTTCGCGATCGGCATCACGCTCGGCTTTATCGCTGCGGCCCTGTCCGGCTGGGGCGATCAATTGCTGTCGCGCGCCAACGAACTGATCATGTCCATCCCGACATTGATCTGGGCGCTGGCGCTGCTGTCGATGCTGCCGCCCAGTATCGAGATCCTGATCGCCGTGATCGCGGTGCTGGAATCGACTCGCATCTTCAGGATAAGCCGGGCAGTCGCCGTCAACATCGTCGCCTCCGATTTCGTCGAGGCGTCGCGGCTGAGAGGCGAGGGGCTGGGATGGCTGCTGTTCCGCGAGATCCTGCCCAATGCCTGGTCGCCGCTCATGGCCGAATTCGGGCTGCGTTTCTCTTTCGTGGTGCTTTTCATCTCGGCCCTGTCCTATCTCGGGCTCGGCATTCAGCCGCCGGCTGCCGATCTCGGCGGCATGATCAAGGACAACAAGGACGGGATCGCTTTCGGCATAGGCGCCGCGATGGTCCCGGGCGCCACGATCATCCTGCTGGCGGTCAGTGCGAACCTGTTTGTCGACTGGCTTTCGCAGCGCCGCAGGGATCCTCGCCGCACCCTCTGAGCATCGGAGAAACATTGCGCCACATCTTTGAGAGAAAGACATGGAAGCCACGCTCCTTCAACATCTCGCGGAATTTGCCTGTCATGAGCACAGGCCGAATTTCCGTGCAGAGGCCCGCCGGTTCGCCAGGCACTGCCTTCTCGATTTCGCAGGCGTTGCGATCGCCGGCGCGAATGAGCCGGTGGTAAATGCCCTGCGCAATTTCTGCCTCGCTCAGGGAGGCGCTGCGGAAGCCTCGGTCCTTGGGCATAGCGCCCGGCTTCCGGTCCGCTCCGCCGCGCTCATCGCCGGGGCAGCCGGGCATGCGCTGGATTTCGACGACAACAACATGGCAATGCAGGGGCATCCGTCGGCGCCCCTGCTCGGCGCCCTTCTGCCCCTGGCGGAGCATCTGGGCGCCGGGGGCAGCGATCTGATCGACGCCCTGATCGTTGGATACGAGGTCGAATGCCGCATCGGAGCCGGTTTCGGGTTCGAGCATTACAACGCTGGCTTCCATGCCACGGCGACGCTGGGCACTTTCGGAGCCGCCGCCGCCTGCGCCAGGCTTCTGAAGCTTTCACCCGGGCAGACGGCTGATGCGCTGTCAATCGCCGCGTCTCAGGCATCGGGGCTCAAAGCCATGTTCGGCACGATGTGCAAGCCCGGTCAGGTCGGCATGGCGGCGGAGAAGGGGGTATTTGCAGCCCTGCTGGCAAAATACGGCCTCCATGGATCCGCCGATGCAATCGACGGCACCTCCGGTTTTGCACGAACGCATTCGAAAGCCTTTTCATCCGATCTGGCGCGCATCGAGGTCTCCCGGCAACTCGAGATCGAGCATACCATCTTCAAATATCACGCCTCCTGCTTCGACACCCACGCGGTCATCGAGGCGATCCGCGTGCTCATGCGCGAGCAAGCCCTTACTGCACCCGACATTCGGAATATCGACATCTTCGCCTATGAAGAGATCGACACGGTCTGCAATATCGCCCGGCCCGACACGGGGCTTGGATTGAAATTCAGCCTGAGGGGTGTTGCGGCGCTGGCGGTCCTGGGTATTCCGACCGAGTCGATTGCGACCTTCAGCGACGAGATGGCGCGCGATGCGCGGGTGGTGGACCTTCGGGAGCGCACGGCGGTGCATCTGCGGAAGGGCTATCCGCAGTCCTACGCAGAAGTCACGCTGACGCTGCACGACGGTCGGACCTTTGAGCGCAGGCATGACAGCGCGGTTGTGGGCGGTGATCCTGACGATCAGGAACGCCGGTTGAAGCGGAAATTCGCGACACTCCTGCGGCCCATCCTGGGCAACGATCACACTGATGGTCTGGCTTGTGTCATCCTTGACATGGATGCACATGGTGTGGCTGATCTCGTGTCGTTGATGCAGACACCCTCGCTGCGGGAGGTTGCCCGATGAGATTGAACGGCCGTAGAGCGCTGGTAACCGGGGGCAGTTCCGGCATCGGGAAGGGTATTGTCCGCCGTCTTCTGCGGGAAGGCGCTCAGGTCGTCTTCTGCGGACGCGATGCCGAAAAGGGCAGGACGACGGCAGAGGAACTTGGTGCGACGTTCATCGCCGCAAACCTGGCCGAAGAACGCGACGCCGAACAACTCGCCCTCAAGGCCACGGATATACTGGGCGGCCTTGATATTCTGATCAACAATGCCGGTGTCGGCCCGAGCCGCGCCGGTTTCCTGCCGGACGACAGCACGTCCGAGCGCTGGCGAAAAATGCGTCAACCGAACCTCGACGCAGCGCTTTTCCTGTCCGCCCGGGTCATGAAGCACCTGGAACAATCAGGGAAAGGGGCCATCGTCAACATCTCGTCGACTGCGGCGCTGCACGGCAACTGGGGTCTCTATTGTGTGGCAAAAGCGGCGATCGAGGGGTTGACCCGCTCGCTGGCGGCCGAGGGCGCCGCAGCCGGCATTCGCGCAAACTGCATCAGCCCCGGCTGGATATTCGTCGAGCGGCATCAGGTTTCGGGCGGCATCAAGGCGGAGGGGGGCACCTGGGCAACGCCGCCCTCACTCTTCAACCGGATGGGCAGCGTGGACGAGATTGCTGCAGTGGCCGCCTTCCTTGCCAGCGACGACGCCTCTTTCGTCACCGGACAGACCATTCAGGTCGATGGCGGTCTTTCCATCACCGACTACCCGTCGCTGTCGATTCTGCAATCGCTGCCGGTATCGCAATATTCGACCGACTGACATCCACGGTCGAACCGCTCTCTTGGGGGGCGATGATTCATCAGGCCGCATATTGACATGGTTGTTGACCTTGGGGCTGCTGCGCGCATTAGTTCCATTGACTAGGCAGCTGGGAGGCATGACTCTGCCGACCACCGCTCCACAGAGTCGAGACCGTCATGGATTTCAACGTCACTTTCGCCCATCCCGAGGACAGCCCCTCTTCCGCACCGATCCAGGTGGG
>JAIRJX010000152.1 GCA_031260425.1 Gemmobacter sp. | reverse complement strand
CCTGCTGGCCTATACGGCCGTCTTTGTCGCCCTCGTGATGGCGCTGGAACATCTGGCGCTCGGTCCCCTGGAAAGAAGGTTGCTGGCATGGCGCGCGGACCGGGGCTGATACTGTCGATCGACAGGTTCGACTATGGCGGCCAGCCGCTTTTCCAGGATTTCTCGCTGTCCGTGGCGCCCGGCGCGACCGTGGCGCTTATCGGCCCGTCCGGCGCGGGCAAGACGACGCTGCTGCGTATTCTCGCCGGGGTGGAAACGGCCTTTCACGGCCAGGTTCTGGTCGAGGGCAGGCCCGCGCCGCTTGCCCCGGTGCCGGGCTTCGTCTTTCAGGATGCGCGCCTCCTGCCCTGGAAAACCGTGGCGCAAAATCTGTCGGTGGTGCGTCACGACCTCACCCCGGACGAGATCGAGACCGCGCTCTCCGATGTCGGGCTGGCGGGCCTGTCCGATGCCTGGCCGCGCCAATTGTCGGGCGGCATGCAGCGCCGTGTCGGGTTGGCCCGGGCCCTGGCCGTCAATGCCCATCTGCTGCTGCTGGACGAACCCTTCGTCTCGCTCGACCGTGCAGTGGTGCACGAACTGCAAGCGTTGCTGGCTCGGCTGATCGCCGCACGCGCAACCACGGTCGTGATGGTCAGCCACGACCCCGAGGATGCCGCCCGCCTGGCCGACCGGGCCGTGCTGATCGCCGGCCGGCCGGTGCGCATCATGGCCGACCTCGTCGACCTGGGTCCGGCACCGCAGGCCCGCAGCCGTGCCGACGTGGCCGCCATCGTAGAGCGGATCGAATCCGCCATGAGCGGAGAGGTTCCCGCATGACACCGCAAACCGAGCCGGGCGGGCTGGCCCCGCCGCTGATGCACCTTGATCAGGTGGCAAAATCCTATTCCGGACATCCGGCGCTGCGCGGGGTCAGCCTCGACCTAGGCGAGGGCGAGGTCGTGGGTCTGCTTGGTCCCAACGGGGCGGGCAAATCAACGCTGTTCCAGATCGCGTCAGGCATTTTCGCCCCCGATTCCGGTACGGTGGAACTATTCGGCGTGGGCTATCGCGGCAACTCCCCCGCCATCCTGTCGCGGCTGGGCATCGTCTTTCAGGCGCGCAGCCTCGATATCGACATCACGGTGCGCGCCAACCTGAAATTCTTCGGCGGTCTGTTCGGCCTCTTCGGCCACCGCCTGCGCGACCGCATCGTCGCGGTGGCCGAGTTGATGGATATCACCCCGCTGCTCGACAAGCAGGTGCGCAAGCTGTCGGGCGGCAACCAGCGCCGGGCCGAGATCGCCCGGGCGCTGTTGTCGGAGCCGCGCGTGCTGCTGCTTGACGAGCCTTCGACCGGGCTGGATGCGGCGGCCCGGCGCAACCTGACGGCCAATATCCGCCGTATCGTCGCCGCTACCGGGCTGTCGGTGCTGTGGGCCACCCATCTGGTCGAGGAAGTGGCCGCGGCCGATCGCATCGTGCTGCTGATTCAGGGCGAGGTGAGGACCCAGGGCACGCCGGCCGAGCTGATGGCCCGGACCGGAACCGCAGACCTGACCGACGCCTACATCGCCCTGACCGGCGCTGTGTCCCCGGCGCGCCCTCCCCCCGGCCAATAGCCCCGGCCGGGCGCCGATCCTCATTGCGACTTGGCCGGGGTGACCGGTGCGGCCTCGATGTCGAAGGTCAGCATCGAAGGCTCGAACTGCAAGATCCGCTCGCCCACTGACGAGGACCCACCCGGCCGGGCGGCGCGGAGTCCCGCCTCGATTTCCTGGGCAAGCGCCTCTGACGTGTCTTCGGGCAGCGCCTTTTCGGGATCGACATGGCCCTGAATCTGCTCGCCCTCGGCAATTCTGCCCATGGCGTCGCTGACCTTTATCTGCAGGTCGTCGGAATAGGGCAGTTGATAGGCACGGGGCTGGCCTACCGGGAAATTGTCGGAATCGAGCGTCTGCAGCCACAGGTAGACATGGCCCTTCTCGCCCTGGATCGCATTGGGTTCGATCACCTCGGCCCAGAGCATCCGGAAGCTGGACGGAATTTCTCCGTCCGACGGCAGGCCGCGCAACTCGCCCACGCCCCAGAATGTCAGCGGAATGGCCGCCACCGTGGCCACGGTCGCCAGCAGCTTGAACAGCCAGTGGGTGCGCGTCAACAACGCAAGATAGGCCAGAAGTGTGGCAACCAGCGCATAGGCCGCCGTCAGCGCCAGAATGACATAGGTCATGCTCATTGGGCGCCACCGATGACTTGGCCGGTCGCGGCATCGATATGTCCGCCGCTGGAACCGCCCGCCGCCGCCCCACCGTCCTTGCCGCCGGCCGAGCGGGTCAGCTCGACCAGACTTTTGGGCGAGTTTCCGACATCGACGACATCGGCCCCCTTCAGCGTAAACCGAACCGCCGTCACCTCATCCCCCGTGCCCTTCAGGTTCAGCGTCTGGTAATAGATCACCTGCACCGAGGGGTTGAGCTTCTCCACCTTCACGCTGACCGGCAGGGGGGCGGTGCCGTTGGCAATGTAGTGGACGATGTTGACGACATATTCGCCGTCTTCCAGCCCGCGAAAGCTGACGATTTCCTGGTTCAGCGGGTTCGAGACCTCCGCGCCGTTGAACAGGATCACATCCTTGAACATGCCCCGGTCGTCGCGATCCAGATGCATCAGCCCGGCCTCGCGCTGGTTGTACCAGACGATGTTGCCGGCGGGATCCAGAACATAGGTATCCACGTCATCCTCGTTATTGTCCGGCCAAGTGACGGTGATCAGCATCTCGGCCTTGGGGTCCACCTTGCCCGATTCGGCGGGCTTGTTGATCATCGCGAAAGAGATGAAAAACATGAAGGTGATGGCTTTCAATGAGTTGAAGAGCAGCGACGAGAAAATCTCGAACTCCGGCTCCTGTTCCTCTTCAAACATCGCCGGTGCCCCCGAGACGCCCTTTCTGCGCCAGAAGCGGCAGAAGCGATACTTCGGTGAAGCTGACGGCGGTCTGGCTGATATCGGTCACAAGGGCGTCGGCGATGTTGTATTCCAGGCGCAGGAGGATGCCCCCGATCAGCCCCGCAATCGTGGTCAGAAGCGAGACGGCCATGCCGGCGATCATCTGCTGAAGGGCGCCACGCAGCGTATCCACATCGAAACTCGACAGCTCGCCCATCGAGTTCAGCATCATCACGAAGCCCACCATCGTTCCCAGCATGCCCAGCTTGTAGAGAAGATCGGTGCCATAGCTGCCGATCTTCGTGCGCCGCCGGAACGCCGCGCCCAGGCTCATCATCAACAGATGCGCATTGCCCTCGATTTCGCCGGGATGCTCGCGCGAGCGGATCACGTCAGCCACGTAGCGGTCGATCAGCCCGTCGCCCAGCGGCAGGTCCGGCAGGCGCCCGGCACCGGCCAGCACGGCCTGCACCGTCAGCGCCCGGCGGTATTCGCGCGACAGTTCCACCAGAATCCACAGGCAGTGCAGCGAGAAGGCGACGTAAAGCACCGCGATCAGCACGGTGATCCGCGACTTGTCGGCGGTGAAAAGGTAGGTCAGCAGCCCGTAGTCATACGACGCCACGGCCCCCACGATGATCAGCCCCATCAGGAGGACCCATTTCAGCACCGCATCGAAGGCGCCGTCGCGGCCCGGAGCTCTGATTGCATCGGCCAGTTGTGCCATGTACTTTCCTATCTGTATCCGCCCGGGGTCTCGCGACGGCGAAAGAGCCAGGGTTCCTCGAAATTCACGCCGACCTGCCACAGGCCCACGCCGGCAGTGATCGCGTCGGCCATCTGCGGCATGTAGTCTTCCGACTGTTCCTCGAAGGCGAGCGCAAGGCCGGCCTTCACCAGTTCCGCATTCAGATCCTGCCCGCCGCTGACACAGACGCCGTAGCGGCGGCCGAAGGGATCAGGGTCACCCTTGAAGGTGCAGGTCACCTCGCCGCGGCCGGCCAGAAGCTGCATCTGGCGCTTGGCCGCATCATGGCAGCCCCAGAACGCACCGTTCATCACACAGCCCTGACGTATTTCAGGCGCGTCGATCCCCCACAGGATCACGCGCTGTTTGCCGAATTTCAGGATGTCGGCGTCGATCACCTCAGGCGTGCCGGTTATCCGGGTCTCAGTCGTCTGGGCCCGGGAAGGCCCGACCGGCATCGCCCCCAGCACGACAGCCATTGAAAAGGCCAATGTCCAGAATTTGCGCAAGCGAGGGGGGCGGCCTGTATCAGAAAGCATGGACGGGCCCTTTCGAAAGCAGGAGAGACCAAGAATGCGCATCGTGACAGCGGCGACCCTGGCCATGATGGCCAGCCCGGTCTTTGCCGATCAGGTGGCGGATCTGATCGCCGGAACGATCAAGGAATGCCGGGAGTGCGATCTTCATGGTGCGAATTTCAAGAAAGCCGACCTGAGCGGAGTCGATCTGACGGGCGCCAATCTGACGGGCGCCACCTTTCACCGCGCCAAGCTGAAAGGCGCGATCCTGATCGGCGTCAACGCCACCGGCGCCAACTTCAACCTGACCGATCTTACCCTGGCCCAGTTGGCAAACGGCGACTTCTCGCGCGCGATGTTTTATGGCGCGCAGATGTCCGGGGCTGACCTCAGCGCCGCCAATCTGAGCGCGGCGCGGATGCAGACGGCGCGGCTCACCTCGGCCAAGCTGCCGGGTGCGGTGCTGGATCAGGGTCTGATGCGGACCATGGTGGCCAACAATGCCGATTTCCGCAACGCCTCGGTGCAGGAAACCAATCTGACCGGAGCGCATCTGGGTCGCAGCCTGTTTGACGGGGCAGTCATCCGCAATGCCGGCCTGGTCAAGGCCGAAGCCAGCAAGGCAAGCTTTATCAACGCGACGATTTCGATCACCGATTTTTACGGCGCCGATCTGCGTGGCGCCAAAGTGACGGGCGCCACATTGACCGGAAACCGGTTTACAACCGCAATAGTCAGCGGGGTGGACTTTGACGGGGCCACCATGAGCGGGAATTTCATGGCGGACGGGCGGGTTCAAAACTGAATTCATGGCGCTGACACGGGAGTATAGGGGGCCAATACTTCCTCATATCGGGTCTGGCTTTCGAAATAGCCCGTGTTGACCGCCTGGGTCTCCTGATTGATACCACGCTGCCCCTTCTTGCGCAGATAGCTGGCTTCGATTGCAATCAGGGTGCTGCCGTCAGGCGACTGCCCGGTGCAAAACTCATGGACGAACTGCTTGCCAACGGGCTGTTCGCCCTCTTTCATCGCGATATCGGCACAGTTCAGCGACCATTTGCTGTAGCGCGCCTTGAAATTCCGTATCAGCGTGAAAGCGGTGCGCCGTTCAGCGCTACCGATGCGGTTATCCGTGACGATCCGGCGGCCCTGGACGACGCCCGCCGGATCGACGAGCAGCGACACGATCACGGGATGCGCAAAGACCGAGGTGCCGCCCCGGAGAAACCTGAGGTCCACTTCCTGCGCCAGCGCGACGTAATCCTGCTCGTCGTCATAGGAAAACTCGACCTCACGCAGGCCGGATGCCTCTGGCCCGCAGGCCATGAAGTCTTCAAAGGATACAAGGGCTTGCCCCGGCGGACCACCGGCGGTGCCACATGCGATCTCGCCGACCTTGCCATCGGATACCTGCGAGACCGGTTGTCCGAGGACGACCTCCCAGATGGAATAGACGGGTTGAATCAGCTCCTGGCCAAACGAAGCCTCCTGACCAAACGAGGCAGGGGCCGAAAGGCCAAGACTGAAAAGGACGAGAAGGAGGTTTTTGCGCACCACAACCTTACTTCAGGATAATGCAGGCCTTGGCCGCCGGGTTGTCGAAGAAATCCGCACATTCATCATAGGTCGGTTTGCCCAGACCGATCACCCGGGTCTGCAGGTAGGCAACGATATTGGCGACGTCTTTCTCGCCAAAGGTCTTGCCGCGCGGGGGGGCGTCGCCGGGGGTGAAATCGGACATGACCAATCCATAGCAGCGGTCATCGCGATAGGCGGCCCTGTCATGATAGGGCATCTGAGTGCCGGGGCGACCGCATCTGATCGTTTCGGCCAGCGCTTCCTTGTTCAGCTTGGTCTCGCGCAGGCTTGGTCCCGCCGGAGAGTGCAAAGCAACCCCGGTCTTTCCGTCGGCAGCCCAGCCATGGCAATTCGCACAGCCCCCGACCGTCCGAAAGACGATCTTGCCACGCTCCGGATCTCCGGCCGGATCATTCGCCTGCTGCGCCCCGACCATGGGCGCGGCCAGCGCGACAAGCACAATCGACACGACCGCGGCACGGGAGGGTGACATGCGGGTTCCTCTGGTTGGGCTAAGGATCAAGAGACGAAAATGCCGGGCAACCGAAGCTGCCCGGCATGAGGACGGTGTCGTGATCAATCGAGCGCGAAGACCCAGACCATATTGGCCCCCTGCATGTCTTCCAGCTCCGTATTTCCGCCGGCATTACCTGCACCGAGGTAACCGCCCGCAATGGCGACATACTGCTTGCCATCGACGGAGTAGGTGATCGGAGGAGCCCGGAAGGCAGTGCCGACATTGATCGACCACAGCGGCGCCAGCGTCTTGGCGTCATAGGCGCCGAAGCTGCCATCGGTCGAGCCGGTCCAGACCAGTTCCGGGGTCACCAGCGTTCCGCTGTTGTTCGGATACTGGGTTCCCTGCTTGGCGACCTGCTGGCCGGTCGTCACGTCAACAGCCGTGATCGAGCCCTTCTGCGCGCCGCTGACAGCATAGGTGCCGCCCAGGAAAACCACGCCGGGAACGACGTCCTCAGGAGCGACGGTCTTGTTCTCGAGGTCGGAGCAGGCCTCGATGCCAGCACCGTAAGCAATGCCGGTAGCCGGGTTATAGGCGGTCGGATAGTAGTTCACGCCACCCGAAATATGCGGGCAGTTCTTCACCGAGGTGCTCGCCCGGTTGAGAACACCCAGCGCATAGGTCTGCAGCGACTTCGAGGGGTCATATTCCACCGGCTGGCCGGTCTTGGGATCGATGCCCTTCGTCCAGTTCAACTCGTCGATATACTGGGCCGAATGGATGTAGGAGCCGTTGGTCCGGTCCAGCGAGTAGAAGAGGCCGTTCCGACCGAAGTGCGACAGGACCTTGCGATCCTCGCCATTGATCTTCGTATTCATCAGAAGCTGAACACCGACCTCGTCATAGTCCATGTAGTCGCCGGGGGTGTACTGGAAGTGCCACTTCAGCTCACCAGTATCCGCGTCCACCGCAATGGTCGAGTCGGTATAGAGGTTGGAACCCGGACGATATTCGGGGTCGAACATCGGCACAGGGTTGCCCGTGCCCCAATAGAGCAGGTTCGACTCCGGATCGTAGGCACCGGTCACCCACAACGCACCACCGCCGGTCTTCCAGCAGTCGGGGTTGCCGGCTTCGTCGCACTTCCAGGTTTCCGACCCCGGCTGACCCGGCTCCGGCACGGTGTAGAAGCGCCACAGCTCCTCGCCGGTATCGGCTTTCAGAGCGGCAAGCCAGCCGCGCGTCGCCCAGTCGCCATAGGACTGGCCGACGAGGATCTTGTCGCCCACGACCAGCGGAGCACCAGTGAAGCCTTCGCCCTGCTCCTTGGCGACCTGCTGTTCCCAAGCGATGTCGCCGCTTTCGGTGTCGCAAGCCACGACACGGCCGTCGGGCAGGTTGGTGATGACGTTGTTGCCCGACAGCGCCAAGCCACGGTTGGTCAGCAGGAAGCCGCCGCTCGGATCCTTGTCGATACCGGTATCGCAAACCCAGACGACCTTGCCCTGCTTGCCGGAGGACACGTCGATCTTGTAGGGCGTGCCCCAGGGATCGCTGACATACATGAAGCCGTTGTCAACCAGCGGCGTGCTTTCCATGTAGCCGATGCCACCGCCATTGGGCTCCAGCCCGCCAAGCGGCACGGCGAAGGCCAGATGCAACCCGGAAACGTTGCCGGCATTGATCTGGTCCAAGGTTGAAAACCGATTGGAATCATAGGTCTTGTGGACCATGAGCCAGTTTCCGGCTTCGGCGTCCGTCCCCGCGTTCAGCAGGCGATCGGCCGTCACCTCCGCCCTGACTGCAGCACCGGTCAAAACCAGCGCGGCGGCGCAGGTTCCGACCAGCAATTTCCTTTTCGTCATGGTTATCCTCCCCTGGAAACTGATTGGTCCGATGTCATGTTGGCACCTTCGGGGTTTGGATTTACTTATGTTGAGAATAGGAATGCCGCGGCCGCAAAAGGGGCGGTCGACCGCCGCTGCACCTGCGCCGGCAGCGCCGGATCATGACGCAGGCGGCAGAAATCGACGATGGTGCGAATGCGGGCACAGGCCGGGGCGACGGCAGGACCCCAAGGCGGCGTCATCTCTTCCAGCCGGGGACAGGTCTCGGGCCACAACCGGCATCCACGGGGCCGACCCAGGCCCGGGACGGTTCCGAATGGCAAACCGGACGCCCGCTGCCACGCGATGCATCCGGTCATTGTTCTTCGGGGATCCCCTTGCCCGCGCGCGCGCCGCATCGCGCCGGCGAAGGCCGACCGGAGCCGCACCTATGCCTTCAGCTTGCCGACGAACAGGCGACGAAGCACGCCCAGGACGGACAACGCCGCCCCGGCGTAAAGAGCCAGCCAATATCCCGGCAGCAGGTCCGAAACCATCCTGACCTTTGCCTTCGACTGGGGGTCGGTGAATGTCGATTTGCCAATGAAATTGGTCCCGACCCATGAAGCCTTCAGATCACCAATTCCATAGGCAAGTCCGACGGCGAGCAGGTAGGTCAGGCCGACAAGCAAAATCAGCACCGTCGCAAGCGGCAATTTGAACCGGCCAAGGGAGAGGGCCCGATTGATGAACAGGCTTGCCGCAAGCGCCAACATGCATACGACCAGATATGTCCACATGAAGGGGGCAAAGAACCAGGGCATGGAATAGAGCGATGCATCGGCGTTGGCCCGCACCGGCCCTGCCGCATCAATGCCCCAGGGACGCAACACGAGGTGATTGTCGCCCGGAATGACGGAGAGCTTTGCACTCCACCACGGCGCGAACCACGAATAAACCATGAAAGCGGCGCCCGCTATCAGCAGGACACGGAATATCCAGACCCCCGCACCACCACGAGTGGCCCCAACCGCATCAATCTGTGTCATGATCGCCCCTCCCGGGAAGCTCGCCATCCTGAGGCTGCCCGCCGCATCGTTGTATTTATTCAATGATTACCGATGATTACCCGGCAACCCACATCTTGGCAGCCTAGCAGCGGCATTTTCCCCAAGTCAAGCCTCGCAGGCCATATCAAGAAGCCGCCGCTTTGCCATTGAGGGTATCGCCCGGAGGATGAAAGCGAGCACCTCCCGCCCTCGCCGCTGGACCGTTCCTCGGTCCGAATACCCCCTCCAAAAGGTGCAATACCGGTAATTATCAACCGAATCATGTGCTTTTCAGGAAATTCGGCGACCGCAACCAAGCGCAACCTGTTCCGGCAACGCCACCCTGAACCGTGCCGGTCGTCAGGGCACCCTCCGGACAACGCAGAAACCAATCTGGAACATTAAGGAAGCAGATGACCGGGCCGGACAGCTTCCGGCTGCGCACCGACACAAAGGACAGGTGCGTGCGGACCTAGCCGCCGGCCGGCGTGCGCAAGAGATCGGACAGCGGGCGGATCACCTGGCTGTGCATCGCCGGTGCATATTCGTGCTGACAATATTCGATGATGCGGTGGAAGACGCGGCCGAAATAGGGATGTGACAGCAGGTGCTTGCGCATGGCCAGAACCCCGGTGCGTTCGAAGCCGTCGATCTGGAACAGCTTCACGTTCCGCAGCACGATCTGGCTGAGGTTCGGCACCAGAGAGCGCAGGACGTTCGAAGTGCACAGGCCATCAGCCACGAATTCGATCGCGGTGGCGAAGGTCGGAGCACGGAAGGTCGGCACCGCGCCGGGCAGGTAGGTGCGATACCAGTCATCGGTCGCCGAACGGCTTGGCGCCGCCGGGTCAAGCTCGACATAATGCGCCAGAAGCGGGTGCAGATCGCCGGTGCCGCGCCCGGTCAGCGCCCGGCGCAAATCGTCGTCGGGCACTTCGGCGGGCACGGCCCAGAGCATGTTGTCGCGCCATAATTCGCCGATGGCGAAAGAGGATGCTTCATCCACCAGCGCTTCCGCCGCCACGACCGCCATGTTGACCTTGTGCATGCGCAACTGTTCGACCAGCCCGAACGACGTCATCTCATAGACCACCTCGAACCGCGAAAAATTCGCCTCTTCCTTGGCGATGCGAGCCGCAGCCGAAAGGAAACGCCCCCGGAACGAGGGTGTCACGCCCAGTTTCAGCACCAGGTTCGACGAGCGGAAGGTCTGGTCGTGCTCGTGCACGATCATCTGCACACGTTCGATCAGATCCACGGCAGAGCGATACCAGTATTCGCCCGCCGGCGTCAGCGAGACCGATCCGGTGCGGTTGCGGTTGATGAGTTGCACACCAAGGCTGTCTTCCAGCTTGGCCAGTTGCTGACTGATCGAGGGTTGCGACAGATCGATCCTGTGGCTCGCCTTGGTGATCGAACCAGCGACAACTACGGCACGAAAGATTTCGAGCTGGCGAAAGGTGAAGTCCATTTCCACCAACAAACAGGAGGGCCTATGGCGAGTATAGGCTGAGGTTATACCGCTGGAAACCGGCCAACTACGACAAAGGCTTATTTTGGTCATTGAAGAATCAAATGACCACAAAAAAAGGCCACCCCGTGGACCGGAGGTGGCCGGATCGACCCTTGCGGGCCGAGGGAGGAGAACAGGCTTAGTCGATTTTCACCGCAACGATCTGGTTGGCCGGGGTAACGGGAATCACTGCCAGGCCCTGCTCGGGCAACACCTCCAGATCGGCGGCGCCGCTTCCCACCGCAGCAACCTCGGTCGCGATGCCGCCGGGCTTCAGGTTCAGAAGCTTGCCCTGGATATTGTCGGTCAAGAGGACACCGCCGGCACCATCGAGCTCGATCCCGTCCAGCATCCCTACAGGCCCGTCGGCGCCATAAAGCGTCATGGCCTTGGTGACCAGATCCACCTCGACAACGGGGCCCGGCTTGATGTTCTCGAACCCGCCCGACAGATCACCCAGATCGGCCACCAGCAGCGTGCCGCCTGTGACCAGCAGCCCGTTGGCGCCACCCAGCATCGCCGCGTCCTGCACAAAAAGCGACAATTCGCCGGCGTCGAGCATATAGATCGCCGCGTCGAGCGTATCGGAAACGAACACGCGGCCATCAGGCGCGGCCGCCACATCGTTCAGAAGCTTCGCACCCGCGGCCGGATAGCGGTTGGTCACCTGGCCGGTCGTCGTGTCGATTTCCACCAGTTGGTCGATGTCGGCCACGTAGAGCCTGGTCCCCACCACATCCATGCCCTTCGGCCCGTCCAGCCCTGTGACCCAGTCCGCCTTGTCCAGCTTGCCATCGGCGGTGATGCGGGCGATGTAGCCGTCGCCATCCTTCGCCATCGGATCCTTGCCCATGTTCGAGACGTAGAGCATCCCGCTCGCCGGATCGGCCGCCACCGATTCCGGCATGGTGAACCCGTCCAGCGTCCAGGCCACTGTGCCTTCCGCTTGTGCCGTGCCGGCTGCCAGGGCCAGGCAAAGGGCTGTCAATGTGGTCCGCATGGCCTCACTCCTCGTTGATCCGGGGAGTATGAGAAGCCCGCCCCGATCCCGCCATCCGCTATCCGGCAATTTACTGCATTGCAGATTCGAATATGTGCCTCGAACCTCGTCGAAAGAGGAGGAGGCAAAATTCGGCCATGACCCGGCGCCCTCCCCATGTTTCAGGCTGTCCTGGGGGATCATCCGCCTTGTGATGAGGCTTCGCATCCATTTTCCCCCGCATGACGGGAACAGCGATCGACCATGGGCAGGCGTAGCCAAGTTCTGGACATCAACTCATGGCATTACACTGCCCTTGTCGGATCGTTGCGCCCGTGTCCCCCAGGCACCGCGTGGGCTGCCGTCGGTGCGGGCGCCCGGGGGAAAGCGGCTCAATGAAACGCCCGGCCATGCCATGACGGCTGGATCCCGAATGAAACCCGTCCCGGGCGTTGCGTAGGGCCGCAAAAGGTGATAAGGAACAGTGGCCTACTCATTCTCGATCCTCGTCCATTCGGCGCAGCTCTCGATCAATGGCAGTGCCGGGCTATCGCATGATGCGGATGGCAAACATGGAAAAAAGGAGTCTCACGATGGCCAATGGCACCGTGAAATGGTTCAACGCCACCAAAGGCTACGGCTTCATCGCCCCGGAAGGCGGCGCGAAGGACGTGTTCGTCCACATCACCGCGCTGGAGCGTGCCGGCATCCGTGGCCTGAATGACGGCCAGGCCGTCAAGTTCGACATCGAGCGCGACCGCAACGGCCGCGAATCGGCGACGAACCTGTCGATCGCCTGAGCTTTCGCGCCGCGAAACCAGTTGAAAGACCAGAAGGCCGCCCGAAAACCCGGGCGGCCTTTTTGGATCTCCCGGCCACTCGTCCGGTGCAGAGGGGCAGATTCGCCCACCGGCCCGAAAGCGGGCCGGATCGACATTCGGGATTTCGCCGGAATTCCACGACCGCTTCATGGGTTGCCGCTGATCGCTTCCGCCCCGTGCCATCTGCCCTCAGTCGGCTGCGGCCCTTGCATTGCCCAAAGTATGGCACGGCGCGTGCCGTCGGGCAGCGCCCGACCGCCCCCCGGATATGCGCTATAGTGACACAAGCGCGGGGATCAGAGGGCAGACCACGACCGTCTCGGCGCCCACAGCCACGGCCCGGCGCGGCCCTCTGTTGCGCGGGGCATGCAGGCAGAAGCGTCGAAGCGCATGGGAAACCTGCGCCAGGCCGGTATCCCGCCAGGCTTGGGTGCGCTCCGATCCTGGACGAACCGATCCCCCGCCAGTTTCAGCAGCAGTCGCAGTTCTTCAGTGCCTGATCCATACTGATCGCGGGTTGTGCGCAGCCCGCCTCTCCCACCACTTTCGCCGGCACGCCGGCTACCGTGGTGCAGGCCGGCACGTCCTGCAGCACCACCGATCCAGCCGCGATGCGCGAGCAGCGGCCGATATGGATATTGCCAAGCACCTTCGCCCCCGCCCCGATCAGCACCCCGTCACCGATCTTCGGATGACGGTCGCCATCCTCCTTGCCGGAACCGCCCAGCGTCACCGAATGCAGCATGGAGACGTTGTCGCCCACCACTGCCGTCTCGCCGATGACGATGGAATGGGCGTGGTCGATCATGATGCCCCGGCCCATCCGCGCGGCCGGATGGATGTCGACGCCGAACACCTCGGACACCCGCATCTGCACGAAATAGGCCAGGTCATGCCGCCCCTGCGTCCAGAGCCAGTGGCCGACGCGATAAGCCTGCACCGCCTGGTAGCCCTTGAAGAACAGGATCGGCTGCAGATAGCGGTGGCAGGCCGGATCGCGGTCATGCACCGCCACCAGATCGGCGCGCGCCGCCTGGCCGAGGCAGGGGTCGGCGGCATAGGCCGCATCGGCGATCTCGCGCAGGATCTGCTCGCTCATCTCGCCGCTCGCCAGCTTCAGCGAAAAGCGGTAAGCGAGCGCGCGTTCCATGGTCGGATGGTGCAAAAGGCTCGAATGGACCAGCCCGCCCAGCAGCGGCTCGACCGCGACGGCGGCGCGGGCCTCGTCACAGACGCGGGTCCATACCGGATCAATGGGGGTGATCTTCTGCTTGGTCTCGGCCATGGCTGCCTCCCGGATATTCGGCAGAGCAAATATATCGCTTTTTCCGCCTGCTGCCAGAGCCGATCCGTCCCGTGCCTTCATACCACGACAGCAGGCGCCCGATCGTTACCGCCAGCGCGGCAAGGAAAACCGGGTCGGAGGGCCCGCTTTCCCACCGCTGTGGCGAGAGCCCTGCCCGCCCCATCAGGCTGCCATCCCCCAGGTCCGGGCAGGCCCGGCCGCGCCGCTTGAAGGCGTGATGCGCGGCATGGGCCTCGGTGATCAGCCGGTCGGCCGCCTGCGCCCAATCGGCCGCCGGCAGCGCGAGCAATACCCGCGCCACCGAATGCAGATCCCCCGCCAGAACCCGGCGCATCAGGTGTCGAGCTCCAGAAATGCTGCGGGGCCGGGGCCGAAACTGGCCGAGATCTGCGCCACGGCAAGGTGCGCCCGGCCGGAAAGCCCGTCCTCGCCCCGCATCGCCGCGCTGTAGATCCAGCCCGGTTCTCGCACCACCGCCTCGCGCAGGATCGCGGTTCCCTGACGCAGCTGCACCAGATAGGCCTCGCCCTCCTCACCCAGCGGCACCTCGGTCGATTGCCACGAATCGCCGTCGATCCGGCTGCGGCGGATCCAGTCAAAGTGCAGATCGCCCGAAACGGTGCGCGCGCGCAGATGCGCCGGCGCGTAGGGCCGCAGACCCACCCCTGCAAAAGCGCGTTGCGAATGCTGCACCGTGGCGTGATCGGTGCCGCGCGCCGCCACACCGACGCGGTAATGCCGTTCCAGCCCGCGCAGGCCGATGGGCAGGTCAAGCTGGGCGAGCGTGCCATCGATCAGCACGACC
>JAIRJX010000132.1 GCA_031260425.1 Gemmobacter sp. | reverse complement strand
CGCCCATGCCCGCGATCCGATCGCGGACCGGGTGACCGGCCATGACACCGAAAGACCCCGTTCGGCACTCGGCTGCCAGACCCCTGCAGGCTCTGCCCTGCACCCGACCACCGCAGGCGTCCGTCCCGCTGCACGCGATGAAAGCTCCGCGCGCCGGGCGATTGCCCGACCCGCGTCGAGAGGCGTAAATCAGCTGCCGGCTGCGGACGCGCCTGGATGAAAGACCCGGGGCAGGTCACTTGTTCATCAAAAGACCACATCCCGACAGAATTGATGGTCTGGAGCCCTTCAGAAATACCCCCGGGGATGAACCGCGCCCGGAAGACCATCCAGGGGATGGTTTCCAGCGGCGACTGGCCGCAGGCCGAGGGGGCGGAAAGCCCCCTGCGGCGGATCCGTTCAGAAGGCCGGCTTGGAGGTGAGGTCCAGCCGGATCCGGCCACCCGCAGCAAAGCGCCGCAGTACCGCCGGGTAAAGTCGGTGCTCCTGTTCGAGCACCCTTGCCGCGAGCGTGCCGGCGTCGTCCGCAGGCAGGATCGGCACCCGCGCCTGGCCGAGGATCGGGCCGCCGTCGAGCTCTGCCGTCACCTCATGCACCGTGCAGCCCGCCTCGTGGTCGCCCGCCTCGATCGCCCTTTGGTGGGTGCGGAGGCCGGGATATTTCGGCAGCAGCGAGGGGTGGATGTTCAGCATTCGCCCTTCGAAGCGCGCGACGAATTGCGGGGTCAGGATCCGCATGAAGCCGGCGAGGCAGAGGATATCGGGCCGCGCCGCCTCGATATGCGCCAGCAATTCCGCCTCGAAACCCGCGCGGTCACCGTGAAAGACGTGGTGATCAACCGCCGCGGTAGCGATACCGAGGGCGGTGGCCCGGGCCAGTCCGCCGGCAGCGGGATCGTTCGACGCCACCAGCACCGGGCGACCGGGATGATCGCCGGTCATCGACCGCACCAGCGCCAGCATGTTGGAGCCACCCCCGGAAATCAGGATGGCGATCCGTTTCACAGCAGCCGGCCCGAATAGACCACGCCTTCGCCCCGCACGACGCGGCCCATGGGCACCACTGCCTCACCCTCTGCCGACAGCAGTGCCGCGATATCATCGGCACGGTCGGCGGCGACGGCGAGCATCATGCCGATGCCGCAATTGAAGGTTTTCAGCATTTCGGCTTCCGACATGCCCGCCGTTTCCGCCAGCCAGCGGAAGACCGGCGGCAGGCGCCATGCCGAAAGGTCGATCTCGCAGGCCAGCCCCTCGGGCAGCACGCGCGGCGGGTTCTCGGTCAGCCCGCCGCCGGTGATATGTGCCAGCGCATGGACGCCGCCGGCCCGGACCGCCTTCAGCACCGGTTTCACATAAAGCCGGGTCGGAGCCAGAAGTGCGGTGCCGAGGCGGCCTTCACCGAACGGCGCCGCCGCGCTCCAGCCGAGGCCGGAAAGCTCCACCACCTTGCGCACGAAGGAATATCCGTTGGAATGCACCCCGCTGGAGCAAAGGCCCAGCAGCACATCGCCTTCGGCCACGCCTTTCGGCAGATCGGCACCGCGCTCCATCGCGCCGACGGCAAAGCCCGCCAGATCGAAATCGCCCCTGTGATACATACCCGGCATTTCGGCCGTCTCGCCGCCGATCAGGGCGCAGCCCGATTGCACGCAGCCCTCGGCGATCCCCTCGACGATGCGGGCGGCCTGATCGACATCGAGCTTGCCCGTGGCGAAATAGTCCAGGAAGAACAAGGGTTCGGCCCCCTGGCAGACCAGATCGTTCACACACATCGCCACGAGGTCGATGCCGATCGTGTCGACATTGCCGGTGTCGATGGCGATGCGCAGCTTGGTGCCGACGCCATCGGTGGCCGCAACGAGGATCGGATCCTCGTATCCCGCCGCCCTCAGGTCAAAGAGCGCCCCGAAGCCGCCCAAGCCGGAGATGGTGCCCGCCCTGCCGGTGCGCTTTGCCGCCGGCTTGATCCGCTCGACCAGCGCGTTGCCCGCGTCGATATCCACCCCGGCATCGGCATAGGTCAGTCCGTTCTTCGGCATGGTCATCTGGCGGCTCTCCGGGCTCAGGCGGCGTCGCGGCCCGCATAGACGATAAACAATGCCCAGGCAACGCCCGCGACGCCACCTGCAGCTTGACCCCCCGTCCCGCACGCCCTAAGCCTGAGCCCGTAGGTTCGGGCCTGTAGCTCAATGGTCAGAGCAGGGCGCTCATAACGCCTTGGTTGGGGGTTCGAGTCCCTCCGGGCCTACCAAGACCCATCATTTTTCATTTTCCTTTCATGTGGTTATTGGAGTTTATGGCGAACTTCGCCCGAAGGTTCACCACGGTTTGTTCGCGATTTGGGCGCGAAAGCAGCTTCTCCATAGCTGAATCGGCCAGCCCTTCGCGCAACGCGGCCTCGGTGTATCGCTGCACTTCTGCCAGCGTTTTATGGCCGGTGATCGACATGATTTCGTGTGCGGTGGCCCCTGCCTCGGCCAAGCGGCGGGCGCAGACTTTGCGCAGGCCGTGCGCTGAACACTCGGGCAAGCGCGCCAAATCACACCATTCATGCATCTTGTTGCCAAGGCCTGCGGCAGAACGGCCCTTGCCATAAGCAGTGGCGAGGAACGGGCGATCCTTGGGCAACTCACCGATCACGGCCCAGAGGTCCGGGTGAATCAGGATGCTGACCAGAATGCCGCTGCTCTTCTGGGTTTTCTGACGCCGGTATTGCAGGTGTGGGCCTTCAGCCCGCGCCATTCGGGCGTCCTGTAATAGCCGGCGACCAGATCATTGAGGCTTCCGGGCACAGTCTGAGATGCACCAGCGCCTGCCTTGCGGCCCGTGCGGTGTTCTGTCAGGGCCGCTTCGTAGCGGCGCTGAAACTCTTCCGAGCCGTAATCCGTGCCAAGTTCGCGGCTGAACGCCCCCTTACGGTAGCGCCAGCGCCGGACGCCGTGCCGGTCCTTATATGGGGAAGCGCCGGGAAACTGCCGCTTATATCTCATTTCAACACTTCGTCCCATTCGTTCGGGGTCTGCTGGACAGTCTCGGATGCGGGCTTACTCTCACGGTCCCGGCGTGACGTGCGACGGTGGCGCCGCAGACTGCCGAGTGACGTGACAATACCCCTCCAGAGAAATGGCGCGCGGGAACGCCGCCGAAGAATGATCGCGCGGCCGTTCGCTTGAGCGCCCACAACTGCGCGGATTCATCAGGAGAGAGTTGGGTGCCAGGTTGGCTCCCTCCGGGGGATTCCAAATTGGGCCGCCGCCGTCCTTGATGTGTAGTGTTTTTTGGTTATATTGAATACGCGCCAAGACACAGGAGCCTGCCATGCCCCGCACCACGACCATGACCGTCCGCCTCAGCGGCGCGCTCAGCGACTTCGTCGC
>JAIRJX010000101.1 GCA_031260425.1 Gemmobacter sp. | reverse complement strand
TCGCCGAGGAACTGCGCGGCCGCCGCCGCGCCATCGCCGCTGCCTGACCCTCATTTTGCATGCCGCCCCCCTTGCACAGCCCGCGAAGTTGGGTTTAAACGGCGGGTACGGAGAGGTGGCCGAGTGGTCGAAGGCGCACGCCTGGAAAGTGTGTAGGCGGGGAACCGTCTCAAGGGTTCGAATCCCTTTCTCTCCGCCACATTCAGATACTGAATCCGTTCATGGGCCCCAATTGGGGCCTTTTTTCTTTTTGTTTCAAAGGGCGTTGGCAGGGCCATCCGCCCTTTGGAGACTGGACGCTTGACGCAGAACGGGTCTCCGAATGGCCCGTGTCTCTCTTCGAGCGCCTCTCGGTGGTCACGGGGCGGCGCAAAAAAGCCTCGTATTTACAAGTGGTTGCCGAGCTCATGGGGTCGTCCCGTTCGCGAGATAATCCGGTGACGGAGACCGACACGAAAGCGCAGGGCGGCCAGAAGGACGGCTCCGTCGCGGCCGATCCCCAGGTCCGGCGGAAGCGTCCGAAGCGAGCCAAGACCCTGCCGGAAGTCTCTGATGACAAACACACTTCGTGCCCATAGCCTGGCCCAATGTCGAACGGGCCCTGGACGGATGAGGAGAACGACCTGATCGTCGCGGATTACTTCGCGATGCTGGCCGATGACATCTCCGCGCGCCGCTACAGCAAGGCCGAGCATCGCCGCGCGCTCCTGCCGCTGCTGAACGACCGGTCCGAGGGGTCCGTCGAGTTCAAGCACCAGAACATCAGCGCGGTGCTGAAGGGGCTCGGCGAGGACTGGATCCCCGGCTACAAGCCCGCGTTCAACTTCCAGATGACCTTGGTGGATGCCGTGGCGCGGTGGCTGGCGCTGAACCCGGCCTGGCTCGGGCGCCACCCGGGGCTGCAACCCGCCGCTGGCCTGCGCGAGGCAGCGCAGATCTGGATCGGACCGCCGCCGACGCTGTCGAACCAGCCGCCGCCGCAGGAACTGGACCAGATGCTGCACATCGCCCGCAAGTTTGACGTGGCGGGCCGGGACGAGCGCAACCGGGCGCTCGGCCGCGCGGGCGAGGAGCGCGTGCTGGCGCATGAACAGGCGTCTCTGCGCTCAGCAGGACGGGACGATCTGGCGCGTAAGGTCCGCTGGGTGTCGGAGGAGGATGGCGACGGGGCGGGCTACGATATCGCCAGCTTCGCGCCCGATGGCCGGGCGCGGCTGATCGAGGTCAAGACGACGAACGGCTGGGAGCGTACGCCCTTCCACATCACCCGCAACGAACTTGCCGTGGCCCAGGCGCGTCGGTCGGAATGGCGTCTATTCCGGCTCTGGAACTTCTCGCGCGAGCCGAAAGCGTTCGAACTGCATCCGCCGCTGGACGCTCATGTCTCGCTGACTGCGACGACCTTTCAGGCGAGCTTTCACTGAAGCGAGTTCTGACGCCTGCGGTTGCCGTCGGGCCATGAAGCGGTAGCGGTAGAGCCAATGGCGAGTAGACAGTTCTCACTAGCCGACGGTATCGATTGAAGAATAAGCGCTTAGTCTGAAAGGCGCACCTTGGCGACTTGTTGGACTTGCGGCGAACCGATCGTGTTTCGGCATGTAGATGGGGTTCTCAAGCCGATACACCTGAATGGGGGCTGGTGCTCGGCTGCGTCCTCCAGCTCACCTTCCAATGCGCCTTTCAGATCAGTTGAGTCCTACGTCAATCCGAACGCCTACTGCCCGGTGTGTGGCGAGAAGGTGTTCTATTACCAGAGCCGCTACGGCGGTCGCGTATTCTTTGACGACTTAGGTTGGCCGTGGCCGAAGCATCCATGTACCGACAACAGCAATCGTCCATTGAAGTCGCCGCCTGTCGTCCGCGGGTCGATCATCATAAAGGATCGTCAAGGGCGAAGTCTGGATATTTATGATCTGGATGACCTCCAGGAGGAGCCAGAACGCTACGCCTTTACCTTTCGGAACCCGAGAACACGCGCTCGACTGGACCTGGCATTCTCGAAAAAGGCGATGGCGAAAGGGGGCGTGGGGATCAATGATTTCTGGGATGCGCCATCTTTCCTTCTTCGCAAGGATGAGGAAAACAAGAACGCCTACCGCGTCGAGTTCATTTCGTGCCGGCAA
Organism: Gemmobacter sp.; assembly: GCA_031260425.1. Classification (GTDB taxonomy): domain Bacteria; phylum Pseudomonadota; class Alphaproteobacteria; order Rhodobacterales; family Rhodobacteraceae; genus Gemmobacter. The sequence continues at coordinate 6,167 of JAIRJX010000101.1, read as the reverse complement.
GGCAAGGTGCTCCGCTTTCGAATGCAGCGCGCACGGTGATGACGGCTTGTTTGAAAGCTATCACTGATGGTCAGTCGAACACCCGCTCCGGCTGATCGTGCCACGGCAGGGCCGCGACATCGGTCAGTTTCAACAGGGTCACGGCGGGCACCTCCCGCTTGTAGACGAGGCGCTTGAGGACCCCCGGCGCGAGATAGGCGAGCCGCAGCTGTCGGCTGACATGGCGTTCGGCAAGCCCCACAGCTTTCGCCAGATCTGTGACCGTGTTGAATTCACCAGCCTCCATGCGTCGCCGCCAGCCCCACGCCCGGCCGATGGCGCGCAGGATATGCGGATCCTGTGTCCGGTCTTCGCTGGGCAGATAGGTGGCGGGCGGCATGATCTTCGGCCGCCCGTTCTGTTTGTGCACCTTGAGCGGCACGAAGATCTGGATGGACTCGTCGGGTTTCATCATTCCGCCGCCACCTTCTTTCGTGGGGCCATCATGTCGCGCATTACGCCCGAGACGCTGTCGATCCGGATATCGATCACCAGCCCTTCGGACGTCACGGTGACCCGGCGCACCAGCAACTGCACGATCCGGGTCTGCTCTGCAGGGAACAGCTGACTCCAGACGTCCTCGAACGTCTGCAACGCGAAGATCACATCGGCCTCGGCGAAGGCGTGATCCGACCTCGACGAACCTCTCGAAGATGCCCCGCACGGTGGCGGCCTCTTCCTCGTTCACCACGAGTTTGCGATCCTTCACATCGTACCCTAGCGGGACATAGCCGCCCATCCACAAACCCTTCATGCGGGAGGCGCGGACCTTGTCGCGGATGCGCTCAGCCGTGACTTCGCGCTCGAACTGGGCGAAGCTGAGGAGGATGTTCAGCGTCAGCCGCCCCATGGAGGTGGTGGTGTTGAAGGACTGCGTGACCGAGACGAAGGTCACTCCGTTGCGGTCGAAGACCTCGACCAGCTTCGAGAAGTCCATCAGCGAACGTGACAGGCGGTCGATCTTGTAGACGACCACCACATCGATCAGGCCGTCTTCGATGTCGGCCAGAAGCTGCTTGAGGCCGGGCCGTTCCAGCGTGCCGCCCGAGATACCGCCGTCGTCATACTGATCTCGGACCAGCACCCAGCCCTCGGATCGCTGGCTGGCGATGTAGGCCTCACAGGCCTCCCGCTGGGCGTGCAGGCTGTTGAACTCCTGCTCCAGCCCTTCCTCGGACGACTTGCGCGTGTAGATGGCGCAGCGCTGGCGGCGGACAGGATTTGCGCGCTGATCCATCAATCGTTCCCCCGCTTGCGTTCGCGTAACCCGAAGAAGCGGTAGCCATTCCAGCGCGTCCCGGTGATCGCCCGTGCAATCGCGGACAAGGATTTGTAGGGGCGGCCTTGCCAATCGAACCCGTCCCGCAAGACGGTGATCGTGTGCTCGACTCCGTTCCATTCGCGGATCAACCTCGTGCCGACCACTGGATTGCGAGGATCGGCGATCTGGCTCTTGCGTCTCAGGGTGCCGCTGACCTCGTCGGCCAGCAGGTCCAGCATGCGCCGGGTTTCGCGATCAGGACCGCGATAGGTCAGTTCCTGGATGCGGTAGGCCAACCGGGTCTCGAGGAAAGCTCGGCTGTTGTTCGGCGCCGCTGTGGCAAAGATCGTCTGCCACTCCGACTTCAACTGGGTGACGGAGATGGACTTCAGCGCGGCCAGGCGCGCGGGGATGGGATCGGGCTTCGTCATGCGTTTCTCCGGTGAGTTGGAGTTGCATGACGGCATTGGTCGTCGGGATAGTGTAGGCAACCTTCTCCAGTATTGTCAGATACTTCGCGCGTATCTTGCCCGAGCAGCCGAACCAGACCGAGCGCCAGCAGACCGCACAGTTCGGCGCGGCGCTCGGCGGCGGTCATCTGGTCAGACGGGAGCGGATTGGGACGTTTCATGCGGGGCGAGTCCGTTCACCAGTGGCTTCATCCGTAAAAAGCCATCTGCCGCACGGGATCGGGACATCGCTCCAGAAACGATCATGGTGGGTGCCGCTGCCGCTTCCGGTTGCGCTTCGGTCTTGTTTTGTTCGATTGAATCGTCAGACTGGCGCTCCGCAAAGTGTAGTGAGGACAGCAAGTAGGAGGGCAAGGTGGCTAGGTCATTGTTTCGCGGGGCGCCGGAGCTTTCGCGCCTGTTTTTTGAATCCCCAATCCATTTGATCAGCGAGTTTCTTTCGCACTCCCAGTTTTCGGTATTTCTGAGCGATGCAATGGCCGCTGTGCCCGCAGATGCTGAAGATCAGATCCGTAGCGAAAAAATGGCGGAAGCTCTGAAGGCTCTGAAGAGCGACCGAATTAACCTGATAGAAATCGAGGCTCGTCGCGTCATGTTGATGACCGACAAGACGCCAGATGCGATGCTACGTCGGCTCGCCGAAGACCCACGGTTCGCTGCGAAGGAAGGGTTGAAGGCGCAGCGCGATGAGGTCGCCAGGAGCCTTTGGGCCTACCTCCATGCTATTGCGCTGTTCGAGGCCGCTGAGCGCGCAATGCAGGTGCGGGTCTACCGCGAGCACGGAACGCTTTACGAGGCGTGGTCGATAGATGCTTCGATCCCCCTCGCTGCCGCGGGTGTCGACCATGATGCGCTCTCTACGGAAATCGCGGAGCGCCTGCAGCATGACGACGGTTGCAAGGTGGAGGCTATCGACCTGCCCGCCGAAAACGGTGAAAGTCAGGATGTACTGCTGGCTGTCACCTTCTTCGGCGCCTACGCGAGCCAAAAGACCGTCCAGCCGGATAAGTCAACGAAGCTGCTCTATTTCCGCCCACCTGATGAGATGCTGCTGGTCTATTCACATGCCCGGCGACGGATTGAGGTGTGTTCGCGCGACAGGGTGGAACGCAAGATCGTCGCCAACCTGTTCGCCGCAGATACTCTGAAGCACGACATTTCAAACAAGCCCCTCACACAGAAGACCTACAATCTGTCGCGCTTCCGGAACTCACTCAAGCTGCCGATACCCGATGAAGAAGCCCATCGGGTCAAGAAGGCCGGCATAGTCGAAGTTCAGGTCGCGCTGGGTGATTGGTCTCGGAAGGTGACCCTCAGTGTGGCCCCGGAGGACGACATCGACGCAATCGCCCGCAGCGTTTTCGGGGCAATCATTCCGAAATCGGGCGGCGGCTATGTCACAAAGGTCCGCTTCCGGATCGAGCATGTGGACGGCCGCGGGCGAGAAGGCGTCCTTCAGTTCGACGTCTTCGGAAGGAACAAGTCAAACATCCAGAGCGAACGGGATCCCGCAAAGCGAGAGCTGGGCTACGATCTCCTCGAAGCCTGGGGAGTACTGGAACGCATCGGCGACCTTTCGAAGCCGCAGCGCAAGGAGAAGCTTCCGCAGCTGTTGACTCTCTACGACCTCGCTTCCGAGAAGGCGTCCGGCCAGAACCTCGATGAACTTGGTGTCGCGGCCGACGAGTTGACCGGCGCCGGTTTCCTGACACGCAAGGGATGGTCGGATGTCATCCTGTTCGAAGACGATGAGCTTGGCGAAGTCGTTCACAACGTCGAGCGCGACGGCACGAGTGGTGAGGCCACGCTGACGCTGGTCGAAGGCGGAACTGGGTCGACGGTCCCGACAAAGGATGTTTCCGAGTACGAGATCCGTTTCGATTACCTGCGAGACGCGCTGCGCGACTTGCTCAAGCCGATGGGCCTGAAAGGTCGCGTGCGGGAACTCGGCGATCATCTCCATCAGTTGGGTGTCGCGACCATCGGTCTGGCCGAAGCGCCGATCTACCTCGCACGGGCGACATTGGTCGACAAGGTGCTCGAGGCATCCGACCGCCTCGTCCGGGGCGAAGGCAACCGCATTCGCGGGATCGTTTTCGTGCCACAGGACGTGCGCTTTCCCTATTTCGGTTCCCATGTCGTCCTGAGCCTCAGGGATCACGTCGATGCCGATACCGGGATGATCGATGCGGATGCGGTCCGTTCCTCGTATGAGGCTGCGATTGATCCGGCTGCGCGTGGTGCCGCTGTGCACTTCCGCAGGCAGGATGATGGCGCCGCTCAGATCACCGTGCCCGGTCAGGATCCGTGGATCGTCACCGGCGCGAAAAAAGTGAAGCTGTTCGAGCGTCTTTACATGGCTCACCGTGATCGAGAAGGCGGTGTGAAGCTCGCAGTTCTGAAGAAGTACGCCGGGTTTTCCCAACTGCCTCAATTGTTTGGCGATGAATGGGACGGGGTGAACAACCGTTACCTGTATTCGCCACGGCATGGCCACTGGGCCCTTTGCGAAGAACCCATCTCCGTTTGATCTCCCTTTGGGGGGTCTGACCATCTCCGATTCGGGCCGTCACTAGGGATGCTCACTCAGTCAGAGGAGCACCCCGATGCCGACTCCCTTCCCCTCGCGCCAGGCAGCCCCGACGAGCTGGTCCGGCGCCGCGAACACCAAGCCCACCACCCACAATTCGGAATGGCGCTGCACGCGCTGTGACAAGCTGCTCGGCGTCTGCCGGGACGGCCGCATGCACCTGCGCTTCGCGCGGGGGCACGAGTATCTCGTGGGCTTCCCGGTTCAGGCCACCTGCCGCGGTTGCGGCACGCTGAACCACGCGCCCGCGCGCTGACGCGCGCATTCACCCAACCCCCTGAAATCGCAGAGACGCGCGACGTCCTGACCTGGCCACGAGATCCGTGATCACCTGATGCATTCATCCACGAACCTTCACTTCCAGCGCAGTTTCGACGCCGTCCGGCGCGCGCAGGCCGCCCTCGCGCCGTTCCGCGATCCGGCGGCCCTGCTGGACGGTCTGCACCGCACGTCCGGCGATCAGGGCCAGAAGAACGTGGTCCTCTCCGCGCTGGTCGGGGCCGCGCAGGGCGACGGGCCCGCGTCCGACTGTGCCCTGACGCTGCTGTTGCTGGCACTCTGGCCCGGCCTCGACGCCATCCGCCGCCGGTCGATCTGGCGCATCCGCCCCGCCTTCCTGATCGTGCCCGCCGCGCTGGAACTGAAGGCCGAGCAGCTGGTGGCCCAGAACCTCGTCCCCGCCGACAGCGCCAAGGTCGTGCCGCAGTCGATCCGCACCCTCTCGCCGATCAGCGAACCGCGCCTCGATGCGGCCAGCGCCACCTCCTGGTATCTGGCGGCCTCGCCCAACCAGATCGACACCATCGAGTACGCCTATCTCGAGGGCCAGCAGGGCGCCTACATCGAGACGCGCAACGGCTTTGACGTCGACGGCGTCGAGATCAAGTGCCGCCTCGACTTCGGGGCCAAGGCCATCGACTGGCGCGGCCTCTACAAGAACCCAGGCGCGTAAGGTCAGAACAGGCCGTAAAGGTCGCGCCGCCCGTGCACGGCGCGGACGATCTCGATGCCGTCATCGGCGATCCGGTAAAGCAGCAGGTAGGAGCCGCTGACCAGATAGCGCAGCCCGGGGCGGATATCGTCCCGGGCCGGGCCCATCTGCGGGTTGTCGGCGAGGTGGCTGGCGGCTTCGTCCAGCCTGTCGAGCACCCGGTCGGCGGCTGCGGGATTGTCGGCCGCGATATGGGTCCAGATTGCGATCAGGTCTTCGCGGGCGGCCCGCGTGAAGAACACCTGCGGCATGAAGGGTCAGGACAGGCTGCGTCGGCTGCGCGCCTCGCGCTTGATATCGGCCATGGTCGTGCCGGGATCATCCCGTCCGCTGGCGATGCCTTCGTCCCAAAGCTCGCCGACCACGCGCCTCGCCCGCCATTCGCGCAGCGCCTCGCGGACCACCTCGCTCGACGAGGCATAGGCGCCGCTGCCCACCGCTTCCTGCAACAAAGCGGCATGCTCGTCGGTGATGGAAATGCTGATCTTGCCGGCCATGTCAGGTCCTCCTGCCGCAAAGGTAGGAAAAATTCTCACCTCTCGCAACACCTACCAGAAGGAAAATCACCATGCGAAACTTCGTCCAGCCCGGCAACACCGTCACCCTGACCGCGCCCTATGCCGTTGCCTCGGGCGATGGCCTGCTCGTCGGCTCGATCTTCGGCGTGGCCGCGGGCACCGCCGCCAGTGGCGAGGCGGTCGAGACCGCGCTCACCGGCGTCTTCGACATCACCAAGGTCGGCAGCCAGGCCTGGACCGTCGGCGCCAGGGTCTATTGGGACAACACCAACAACCGCTGCACTACGGTCTCGACCGA
>JAIRJX010000339.1 GCA_031260425.1 Gemmobacter sp. | reverse complement strand
TTCGGCGCCGCTTTCTATTTCCAGCAGCAACTTCCCGCAGTGGGCGATCTCGTGGACGCGCGCGCGCGCGGCTCCGTGACCATGCTGGATCGTGACGGTCAGGTCTTCGCCTGGCGGGGTGAGACCTTCGGCGGCATGATCACTTCTGACACGGTATCGAAATACCTGCGCGAGGCGGTGGTGGCGACCGAGGACAAGCGCTACTACCACCACTTCGGCATCAGCCCGCGCGGTATCGCCTCGGCCATCCGGATCAACCTCTCCGAAGGGCGGGGCCCGCTGGAGGGCAACGGGGGCTCCACCATTACGCAGCAGGTGGCGAAACTGCTGTGCCTGGGGGTGCAATACGACCCGAAGCAGTGGAAATCCGAGGCGGAATACGAGGAGGATTGTCGCGCCGGCGGGGTCTGGCGCAAGGTGAAGGAGATCCCCTTCGCGCTGGCGATGGAATGGAAGTATTCCAAGGCCGAAATCCTGACGATCTATTTCAACCGTGCCTATCTGGGCGCCGGCGCGCGCGGTTTCGAGGCGGCGGCGCAACGCTATTTCGGCAAGTCGGCGGCGAATGTCTCTCCGGCTGAGGCCGCGATGCTGGCCGGGCTTCTGAAGGCACCGTCGCGCTATGCGCCGACCAACAACCTCAAGCGGGCGCAGGACCGGGCGAATGTCATTATCGGCCTGATGGAGGAGCAGGGCTTTCTGACCAAGACCGAGGCAGATGACGCCCGTACCCATCCCGCGCAACTCTCCGAGGCGGCGGCGAAGAATGCCGGCGGCTTCTTTGCCGACTGGGTGATGGAATCCGGCCCCGCCTTCCTGACCAGGGAAACCACCGAGGATGTGATCATCCGCACCACCCTGGACCAGACGATCCAGCGCCAGGCGGAAGAGGCGCTGCAATTCGTCTTCGACACCAAGGTGAAGGAAGGTTCGAATGCGCAGGCCGCCATCGTGGTGATGAGCGCCGATGGTGCGGTGCGCGCCATGGTCGGCGGGCGCAAGATCGAGGCGGCGGGCAGTTTCAACCGCGCGACCCAGGCACTGCGCCAGACCGGATCGGCGTTCAAGCCCTTCGTCTATGCCGCAGCGCTCGACCTCGGTTACAGCCCCTCGGATTTTGTCGAGGACAGGCCGCTTACCATGAACATCAAGGGTTCCGGTCCCTGGACGCCCGAGAACTACGACAAGGAGTTCAAGGGGCTCATCACCCTTACCCAGGCGCTGGCCGAAAGCCGCAACATCCCCGCCGTGCGGGTGTCCGAGGCAGTGGGGCGTGACAAGGTGCGGCAGGTCGCCGCGCAATTCGGGGTGAAAAGCGATCTGGCAGCGGGGCCGGCACTGGCGCTCGGCGCCTCGGAAAGCACGCTGCTGGAGATGACGGGCGCCTATGCCGGCATCCTCAACGGTGGCTCTTCAGTGCAACCCTACGGCCTGGTGGAACTGAAGCTTCAGGGCGAGGAAGAGGAGCTGATCGGCCAGACCGGCGGTATCGGCGAACGCGTGATCCGGCAGGAGGCGGCGCAACTGCTGACCTATATGCTGACGCAGGTGATCCAGCGCGGCACCGGCACGCGGGCGCGGCTGGGCGATCATCCGGTGGCGGGCAAGACCGGCACCACCAATGCCGCGCGCGACGCCTGGTTCATCGGATTTTCGGCGCATTACGTCACCGGGGTCTGGATGGGCTATGACGATAACAAGCCGCTGACCGGGGTGACCGGCGGCGGTCTGCCGGCCGAGATCTGGCACGAGGTCATGGCGCGTATCCACAAGGGCGTGCCGCCGACACCCTTGCCGATGATCGTGCCGGAGCCGCGCCAGCCACCGGTTCAGGGCATCGCCGCAAGTTCCGGTGCGGTCGAAGGGGTGCCGGGGGAGCAGCAGATGGCACCCGCCGGGCAGCCCGCCCCTGCACCGAACCAACCCTCCACCGGCGATCCGATCCAGGACGCGCTGCGCGAGGCGTTGGGCACGATCTCGGGCATTTATTGAAGCAGCCGCAGCACCGAGGCGGGTAGGCATTCGCGCAGGGCTTTACGGTCTTTGGGCGAAACCTTCGGCCCTTCTTCTCGTCACCCTGCGCAGTGCCGGTCGAGCAGGCCGAGACCGCGTCAGCGAATGAAGCGGCTGCGGAGCGTGTGGACCATAAGCCGCAGGCGCATCATACCGGCGCAAGCCTGCCAACGGGATGCCGGCCACTCACCCGCGCCACACCGTGCGACGGCGGAAAATGTGGCTCTGTCAGCCGTATCTGCGCATCGCTCAGCAACAGGCGGTGTCTCCGCCTCCGAACCAAATTGCCTTCCCCTGGGAACCCAAGCCGTAAATCCTGAGCCGGACTGTGTGTCTCGGGCGGCATTCCGGCACTACACCTGTGGTGCCCGCCACCTGGGGCTGCCGGTTGACTCGGGCACGTTGCCCCCTGACCATATGCGCTCCTGCAAGGAGATTCCCGTGCGGTTCACTCGTCTGCGTCTGAATGGCTTCAAGAGCTTCGTCGATCCGACGGAACTCGTGATCCATGATGGCCTCACCGGGGTCGTGGGGCCGAACGGCTGCGGCAAGTCGAACCTGCTCGAGGCGCTACGCTGGGTGATGGGCGAGAACCGCCCTACGGCCATGCGCGGCGGCGGCATGGAGGATGTGATCTTCGCCGGTGCCGCCACCCGTCCGGCCCGGCATTTCGCGGAAGTGGTGCTGATCCTTGATAATGCGGAGCGGCTGGCGCCATCAGGTTTCAATGATGCCGACACGCTGGAGATCGTGCGGCGCATCACGCTGGATGCCGGATCAGCCTACAGGGCGAATGGCAGGGAGGTGCGGGCGCGTGACGTGCAGATGCTGTTTGCCGACGCCTCGACCGGGGCGCAGAGCCCGGCGCTGGTGCGGCAGGGGCAGATTTCGGAACTGATCAACGCCAGGCCCAAGGCGCGGCGGCGGATTCTGGAGGAGGCGGCGGGGATCTCGGGCCTCTATCAGCGGCGGCACGAGGCGGAGTTGCGGCTGAACGCCACCGAGCAGAACCTTGCCCGTGTCGATGATGTGCTGGAACAACTGGCCGGGCAGCTCGCCTCGCTTGCGCGGCAGGTCCGGCAGGCGCAGCGCTACCGCGAGATCGGCGAGGAGTTGCGGCAGGCCGAGGGGATGCTGCTCTATCGCCGCTGGCGCGAAGCCGAGGATGCGCGGGTCGAGGCCGAGGCGGCGCTGCGCGAGCGGTTGCTGGCGGCGGCGGCGGCCGAGAAGGCGGCGCGCGAGGCGGTGAGGGCGCGCGAGGCGGCGGAGGATGTGTTGCCACCCCGGCGCGAGGAAGAGGCCATCGCGGGCGCTGTGTTGCAACGGCTGGTGGTGCAGCGCGACGCGCTCGGCGATCAGGAGGCGCGGGCCCGGCAGGTGATCGAGACGTTGCATGGCCGGATCGCCCAACTTGCCCGCGACATCGAGCGCGAGGCGGGGCTCAATCGTGATGCGGGTGAGACCATCGCGCGGCTGGACTGGGAACATGCGCAGCTCTTGAAGGCGCATGAGGGCCATGACGAGCGGCAGGCCGAGGCGGTGGAGGCCGCGCTCGCGGCGGCGGCGCTGCTTTCGGAGCGCGAGGCGCAGATGGCCGAGCGCACAGATG
>JAIRJX010000301.1 GCA_031260425.1 Gemmobacter sp. | reverse complement strand
CGGCATGACCGCCGACGACCTGAGCGGCGATGTGGTCCGCCAGACCCGCGACACGCTGGCCAAGATCGACCGTTTCCTCGCCGCCGCCGGCACCGACAAGACCAGGGTGCTGAGCGCGGTGATCTGGCTGCGCGACATCGCCGATTTCGACCGGATGAACGAGGCCTGGGACGCCTGGATCGACCCGGCCGCGATGCCGGTACGCGCCACCGTCGAAGCGCGCCTGGCCGGCGATGCCTATCGCGTGGAGATCATGGTTACCGCCGCCGCCTGAGCGGACCCCTGCGTGCGCGCGCCGCGATTCTTAACTCTCGGCGCGCAACCGCACTCCGAAACCAACAGACGCAAGGAGACTTTCATGACCGAAACCAGAAACAACCCGCTCGTGCATCTGCTCAAGCACCAGCTCGACAGCGGCAAGATCGACCGGCGCCATTTCCTGCGGCTGGCGGTGACTGTCGGCGCTTCGATCGCCGCAGCCAGCACAATGGCGGGCCTGCCGCTGCCGGCTTATGCTCAGGATGGGAACCTGCCGTTCCCGCCGGCCGATCCCAATGCGAGAAAGGGCGGTATCCTGCGCATCGGCCAGCGTATCGCCAAGCTCGATGACCCCGCGCTTTACAGCTGGAACGACGGCGCCAATCAGAGCCGGCCGATCACCGAATACCTGACGCTGGTCGGCCCCGACAATGTGGCACGCCCGATGCTGCTCGAAAGCTGGGAAGCCTCGGAAGACCTCAGGACCTGGACGCTTCATGTCCGTAAAGGGGTGATGTGGCATAACGGTGATGAACTGATCGCCGAACATGTCGCCTTCAACCTCCGCCGCTGGTCCGATTCGAAGCTCGGCTCATCGAATATCGGCCTGTCGAGCTTCACCGCGCTTTCCACCGAGACCGGCGAGAAGGACGAGAAGGGCAAGGCCATGCGCGCGCCGACCGAAGGCGCAGTCGAGGTGGTGGACAGCCATACGCTGGTCCTGCACATGTCGCGCCCGGTATTGTCGCTGCCGCAGGATTGCGCCGAATATCCGACGCAGATCGTGCATCCCAGCTTTGCCGCGCCCTTCTCGGACAATCCGATCGGCACCGGCCCCTACACGCTGGCGGAACTTGCAGTGGGCGAGCGCTGCATCCTCAAGCGCATCACCAAGACCACCGATGGCAAGGACTTCGTTTACTGGGGCGGTGATGTCTATCTCGACGAGATCCACTACATCAACTATGGCGACGACAACCAGCCGGTTGCGCTCGGCTCGGGTGCGGTCGATGCGATCTACGAACTGACGGCGGATCAGGTGGAACTCGCGCGCAGTTTCGACGGGCTCACCATTACCTCGACCGCTACCGCCCAGACCCTGTGCTGCCGGATGCAGGTCGACACCGCGCCGTTCGACGACATCAGGGTGCGCCAGGCCATCGTCAAGGCCGTTGACAACAACCTGATCCGCGAACTGGTCTTCCCCGACGGGGCGGTGACCGCCTACAATTTCCACGTCGCCCCGATCCAGCCGGAATATTTCGAATTGCCGCCGCTGGTGCGCGATGTCGAAGGTGCAAAGGCGTTGCTGGCCGAGGCAGGCCATGGCGACGGGCTTACGCTCACTATCGATGTGGGCAATACTGATGGGCCATGGCAACAGGCCGTCTGCGAGTCCATACGCGACCAGTTGGCCGATGCGGGCATCACCCTCAATGTCAACGTCCTGCCGACGACCAAATTCTGGGAGATCTGGACCAAGACGCCGATGGGCGCCACCTCCTGGGCACACCGTCCGCTCGGCGTGATGACGCTTGGCCTCGCCTACCGCTCGGGCGTGCCGTGGAACGAGAGCCACTTCAGCAGCGCCGAATTCGACGCGGCGCTGACCGAGGCGGAATCGGTGCTCGACGCCGATGCACGCCGGGTGAAGATGGAGAAGGTGCAACGCATCCTTCAGGACAACGCCATCATGATCCAGCCGCTGTGGCGGCCGGTCTTCACCGCCTGCACTGACCGGGTGCACGGCTACACCGCCCATCCCTCGCGCCAGTTCCACGTCAACCGGGTCTGGATGGAATGACCGCCGCCCGGCTCGGATGAACCCTCCTGCCGCGGGCGCTGGCCTGCGGCAGGGTTTTGCTTTCGCCCGGCAGCTTCTCTCCACCCCCTCAGGACCAGGGAATACATGGCAGACCTTATCTGGCGGCGGCTCGCGCAGATGGTGCTCATCATGGCATCGGCTTCGCTTCTGCTGTTCGCGATCTTCGACACCGAGCAATTCCGCAAGCAGATCGCCGTGGCCGAACTGGGCGGCTTCGGTGCCGCCGCCCTTTCGGAGGGCGACTATCAGGCCTGGATCGCGAAGAAAGGGCTCGATGCGCCATTCGTCGAGCGCTACCTGTCCTGGGCCGGTAACATGTTGCAGGGCGACATGGGCTTTTCGATGGAAAAGAACACCGAAGTTGCCGGGCTGATCGCCAGCCGGCTTCATGCCACCGGCACGCTGGCCTTCTATTTCTTCCTGCTGATGGTGCCGATATCGCTGACGCTGGGCGTCATCGCCGGGATGCGGGAGGGAAGCTGGATCGACCGCGCAATCTCCATCGCCGCCGTCACCACCACCTCGATACCGCAGATCGCCACCGCCGTGCTGCTGACGGTGTTCCTCAGCCTGGGGCTCGGCTGGTTTTCGGCGAAGTCCTCGGCCATCGGTCCGATCACCTTCGCCGAACTGGCGCTGCCCGTCTTGACCCTGCTGATCTACGACGTGGGCTATGTGACGCGGATGACCCGCGCGGCCATGGTCGAGGTGATGTCTTCGCACTACATCCGCACGGCGGTGCTCAAGGGCCTGCCTCGCGCCACGGTGATCTGGCGTCATGCGCTGCGCAACGCGCTGATCGTTCCGGTGACGCTGATCTTCCTGCAACTCAACTGGCTTCTGTCGCATATCGTCGTGGTCGAGGTGTTCTTTCAGTATTCGGGTTTCGGCCGGATGCTCTACGAGGCCGCCATCTACGGCGATATCGAGGTGGTGCAGGCCGCGACCATGGTTGCCGTCATCGTGGCGGTGCTGTCGCAGCTTCTGTCCGACATCGCCTATATCCTGCTCAATCCCAGACTGAGGGTCGCGCGATGAATTCCCCGCTCCCCGCCGCTCTGCCCCCCGCCGTTCTGCCGGGCTGGCGCCGCCCCGAGCCGCTTACGGTCGTGCTGCTGCTTCTGGCCTTCGTCTGGCTCTCGCTCAGCACCTATGTGATGGTGCCGGACCGGCTTGGTGTGGCCCATCGCTGGCTGCTCTTGCCCGCGATCCCGGCGGTGATCGCCGTCCATGTTCTGCTGCTGCGGATGTTTTCGCGCTCGACTGTGGCGGTGGTCGGCATCACCATGGTGATGCTGTGGATCCTGGTCGCGGCGGCGGCGCCCTATCTGCCGCTTCTTGATCCGAACCGCCCCGTGGCCCCCTATCAGATGCCGTTCACCACCAAGAACGGCATGACCTTCTGGCTCGGCACCGACATGCGTGGACGCGACATCCTGTCCCGCACGCTCTGGGGCAGCCAGCGGGTGCTCGTCTGGGGGATCACCGCCACCTTCTCGGCCTATGTGGTGGGGGCCTTCCTCGGGCTGGTCGCCGGCTATCTCGGCGGCTGGTGGGACGAAGCGCTGTCCTTTCTCGGCAATATGGTGCTGTCCTTCCCGGTGATGATCCTTCTGATCCTCGTGTTGAACTATCTGGGGCAGAGCGGGTTCAACATCATCATTGCCGTCACCTGCTCTTCGGCGCCCGCCATCATGCGCATCGTGCGCGGCCTTGCCATGGATGCACGAGGGCGCGACTATATCCAGGCGGCACAGACCCGGGGCGAAAGCGTGGTCTGGATCATGCTGATCGAGATCCTGCCCAATGTGCGCGGGCCGCTGATCGTCGATGCCTGCCTGCGGCTGGGCTATACCACGGTCATGATCACCACGCTGACCTTCCTCGGCCTTGGCCTGCAACCGCCGGATCCGGATTGGGGTCTGATGATCAAGGAGGCCGCCTCCTCGGCGCTGCTCTGGAAGTTCGCCTATATGATCATCGTCCCTTCGATCGCGGTCAGCACGCTGATCCTGGGGTTCAACCTGCTGGCCGACGGCCTGCGCGAACTGAGCCAGAAGGATTGAGCCGATGGAGACACCCCGCCCGGACGCAACCGTGCCGGTTCTCGAATGCCGCAACCTGAGTATCTCCTATGACACCAATGCCGGCGAGGTGCCGGCGGTCACGGACTTCAACCTTCGGCTGATGCCCGGCGAAGCACATGGGCTGGTGGGCGAATCCGGTTGCGGGAAATCCACCGTGGCGCTGGCGATCATGCGCTATCTTGGCAGGAACGGCCGCATTACCGGCGGGCAGATCCTGCTCAACGGGCGCGACCTGCTGGCCATGCCGGAGGCCGAACTGTGCCGCCTGCGCGGCTCGGAGATCGCGATGATCTACCAGGAACCGATGGCCTCGCTGAATCCTTCGATGAAGATCGGCGCGCAACTCGTCGAGGTGCCACGCCGACATGGTGGCCTGGGCAGGTCAGAGGCCGGAAACCACGCCGCCGCCATGCTGGCCAGGGTCCGCATCCCGGATGTGGAGCGGGTGCGGAACGCCTATCCCCATCAGCTTTCGGGCGGCCAGCAACAGCGCGTGATGATCGCGATGGCGCTTCTCGCCAATCCGAAGGTGCTGCTGCTGGACGAACCGACGACCGCGCTCGACGTGACGGTCGAGGCGGGGATCGTGGAACTCATCAAGGAGATCGCGGCCGAGTTCGGCACCAGTATGCTCTATATCTCGCACAATCTGGGGCTGGTGCAGGAATCCTGCGCGCGCCTTACCGTGATGTATGCCGGCGAGGCGGTGGAAACCGGTCCGGTGGCCGAGGTGTTCCGCAACATGCGCCACCCCTATACGCGGGGTCTTTTCGGATCGATCCCGCTGCCGGGGGCGGACAAGACCTCGCGCACCCTCACAGCCATTCCCGGCCAGCTGCCCTCGCCGCGGTCGCGCCCCTTGGGCTGCAATTTCGGCCCGCGCTGCGCGGAGTTCCGCGCCGGCCTCTGCGACCAGGCGGCGGTGCCGATGCTGGCGGTCGCGTCCGGCCGCACCTCGCGCTGCCTGCGGGTCGCGGAAATCGACTGGGCCGCGCCGCCGGTCAGCGGCACGAGACGCGCACCCGGCCCCCCAGGCGAGGTGCTGCTTTCGGTCGAGGAACTGTCGAAATCCTATGGCGGGGTCAAGGCGAACCGCGACCTCACCTTCGAGGCGCGTCAAGGCGAGACGCTGGCCATCGTCGGTGAATCCGGCTGCGGGAAATCCACGCTGGCACGCGTCATAATGGGGCTGGAGGCGGCAAGCGGCGGCAAGGTGTTCTATCGCGGCCGCGATCTTGGCCAGCTACCGGTCACCCGGCGCGACACGCCCACCGTGCGCAGCCTGCAAATGGTGTTCCAGAACCCGTTCGACACCCTGAACCCCAGCCACACCATCGGCTTCCAGATCGCGCGGGTGATCCGCAAGTTCGGCACCGCGAAGGGCGAGGCGCAGATCCGCGCGCGGGTCGAGCAGTTGCTCGACATCGTGAAGCTGCCGCGCGAATTCGTCATGCGCCGGCCGCGCCAGCTTTCCGGCGGCCAGAAGCAGCGCGTCGGCATCGCCCGCGCCTTCGCCGGCAACCCCGCTCTGGTGGTGGCCGACGAGCCGGTCTCGGCGCTCGATGTCTCGGTGCAGGCGGCGGTGACCGAACTGTTGATGGATATCCAGCAAGAGCATGGCACGACCATGCTGTTTATCAGCCACGACCTGTCGGTGGTGCGATATCTGGCAGACCGGGTAGTGGTGATGTATCTTGGCCGGATCATGGAACAGGGCCGCACCCGCGATGTCTTCGCGCCGCCCTACCACCCCTATACCGAGGCGCTGCTTTCAGCAGTGCCCATCGCCGATCCCGACATGGAGAAGCGCAAAGTAGCGCTGGAGGGCGAGCTTCCCTCGCCGTCCAACCCGCCGAAGGGCTGCCCGCTTTCCACCCGCTGCCGGTATGCGATAGCGGGCCTGTGTGACCGTGATCTTCCGCCCCAACAGGATTTCGGTCACGGCCACCGCATCGCCTGTCACCTGCCGCGTGAGATGCTGCTTGCGATGGAGCCAGTCTTCCGCGACGGGGCGCAGGCGACACGGCACGGCAATGCCGAAAAGGAGGTATCCCATGTTTGATCTGGTCATCCGCGGCGCGCGGCTCGGGCTGGCCGAGGGCTGGAGCGAGGGCGATATCGGCGTCACCGATGGCCGCATCACCGCCATCGACCACAGCCTGCATGGCAAGGTGGAGATCGACGGCGCGGGCCGCTGGCTGCTTCCCGGCGGGATCGACGCGCATTGCCACCTGGACCAGCCGGATTGGGGCGGTGCGCGTTGCCACGACGATCACGAGAGCGGCGGTCGCGCCGCGATCCTCGGCGGCACCACCGCAATCATATCCTTCGCCATGGCGCCCTCCGGCCAGACCATGTGCGAGGGGCTCGCCCGGTCGCTGGCCCGGGCAGAGGGGCGTTGCCCGGTCGATTACGGTTTTCACGCCGTCGCCACCCCGCAGACCGGCCCCCTTGCGGAACAGGTGCCGGTGCTGGTCGGGGCTGGCGTGTCCTCCGTCAAGGCTTTCATGACCTATGAAGGCTTCGCCATGGACGATGGCCGCCTGCTCGACCTGATGCAGACCTGCCGCGCCCATGGGGCGACCGTGCTGGTCCATGCCGAGAACGACGCGATCCTGCGCTGGATGCGTCGGCGGCTGGCGGAGCGGGAATGTGATCACTTCGGCCCGCATCTGCTGATCCATGCCGAGGCTGCCGAGCGCGATGCCGTCGCCCGCATGGGTGTTCTGGCCGAGGTGACCGGCGCGCGCGTGGTGATCGTGCATGTCACGGGCCGCGCCGGACTGGAGGAGCTGGCGCGTGCGCAAGCGCGCGGCGTTGCGATCCTGGGCGAGACCTGCCCACAATATGTGGTGTTCGATGGCTCCGTTCTGGCGGGGCCGTCCGAGCAGGCGCTGCGGGCGCTGTTCGCGCCACCGCCCCGTGCTCCCGGCACGGCCGAGGCGCTCTGGCAGGCGCTGGCCGGGGGCGGGCTCGCGCTCTGGTCGTCGGACCATTCGCCCTGCCCGCTGGAAGATCGCTTCGCCGACGGTGCGCCACGTCATTTCGCCCATGCCGTCGCCGGTGTTCCCGGCCTGGAGACCCGACTGCCGATCCTGTTTTCCGAAGGACTGGTTGCCGGGCGGCTTTCCCTCGCCCGCTATCTTGAGCTTTCGGCCTCGGCGGCGGCGGACATCTACGGGATCGGGGCCAAGGGGTGCATTGCACCCGGCCAGGACGCCGATCTGGTGCTCTGGAACCCCGAAACGCACTGGCAGGTCCGGGGCACCGAGGAGCAATCGAAAACCCGCTACAGCGCTTTCGAGGGGATGTGGCTCACCGGGCGACCCGAAACCGTGATCCTGCGTGGCCATGTGCTGATGCGGGACGGGGCGCTGCTGTCTGGGCCGCCGCGCGGGTGCTTCCTGCATCGCCGTCCCACCGATCCCGGCCATTTCCGCACCCCTCTGGAGGAGACCACCCCATGGACCGCTTCCTGACCGTCGCCGTCTGTCAGAGCGGCCCGATCCAGCGCGCCGACAGCCGCAGCGCCGTCATCGCCCGCCTTGTCGCCATGCTGGAACGCGCCGCCGCCGGGGGCGCCGAACTCGCGGTCTTCCCCGAAATGGCGCTGACCACCTTTTTCCCGCGCTGGGAGCTCTCCGACCCTACCGAGATCCTGTCTTTCTTCGAGCAGGAGTTTCCCGGCCCCGAAACGCAGCCGCTGTTCGATGCGGCAAAGGGCCTCGGGATCGGCTTTGCCATCGGCTATTGCGAGGCGGTGGCCGATGGCGGGCATCTGCGCCGGTTCAACTCCATGCTACTTGTCGGCACTGATGGCGAAAGGGTGGGACATTTCCGCAAGATGCATGTTCCCGGCTCCGAGGAGCCCGAAGAGGGTGTGACCGTCCATCTCGAACGGCGCTATTTCGAACCGGGCAATACGGGCTTTCCGGTCTTCACCTTCAAGGGCGTCAGGGTCGGGATGCTGATCTGCAATGACCGCCGCTGGCCCGAGGCCTACCGGATGCTGGCACTCAACGGCGCCGAGGTGGTGCTGATCGGCTACAACACGCCGCTGGTGCTGACCGAAACCCCGCGCCTCGCCCATCTGCGGATGTTCCACAACCACCTGCCGATGCAGGCAGGCGCCTATCAGAACACCGTCTGGGTGGCCGCCTGCGCCAAGGCGGGCGAGGAAGAGGGGCAGATGCTGATCGGCGGAAGCTGCATCATCGCACCCAGCGGCGAGATAGTGGCACAGGCCACCTCGCTTGGCGATGAGGTCATCATCCACCGTGCCGATATCGGCATGAACGCTGAATGCGCCCGCGCCGGTTTCGACTTCGCCCGCTATCGCCGGCCTGCCGAATATGCGCTGATCGGCACGCAGGCAGGGCGCGCCGGGGAATGACCGCGCGCGGAACGAACCGGCCTGCGGGCCACGATCTGGCCGAGATGTTGCTGGCCGAACTCTCCGCTTTCTCGCTCGACCCGCCCGGCCATACCCGTATCGCCTATGGCGCGGGCGAGCAGCAGGCGCATGACACCATACGGGCAGCGGCCGAGGTGCTCGGCGCCACGGCGCGGGCCGATGCGGCGGGTAACCTCTATCTCACACTGGCGGGGCGGCGGCCTGACCTGCCGGCGATCATGCTTGGCTCGCATCTCGACACCGTGCCGCATGGCGGAAATTTCGATGGCGCCGCCGGGGTGGTCGCCGGGATCGGCGTGATGGCCGAGCTTGTGCAAGTCGGCCTGCGCCCACCGCGCGATCTGGTGGTGATGGCGATCCGCGCGGAAGAGGCGGCGTGGTTTCCGCTGTCCTATCCCGGCAGCCGGGCGGCCTTCGGGCAACTGGGCGCGGCCGAGCTCGACACCCGCCGCTCCGACAGTGGCAAGATGCTGGCCCATCACATGCGCGTTGCCGGCTTCGACCCCGATACCGTGGCGGCGGGTGTGCCGCAGATCGACCCTGCCCGCCTCGCCTGTTTCATCGAGGTTCATATCGAGCAGGGCCCGCGCCTGATCCGCGCGAACGCGCCGGTGGGTCTCGTCACCGGTATTGCCGGCGGTTGCCGCTTTCCGCGCGCCCGCATCCTCGGTGCCTATGGCCATTCGGGCGCCGAGCCGCACTTTGCCCGCCGCGATGCGGTGGTAGGTTTCGCCGAACTGGTTCTGGCGCTGGAGGCCGAATGGAACCGAATCGAGACCGAGGGCAAGGAAGCGACCCTCACCTTCGGCCGCGTCGAATCCGACCCGAGCCAGCATGGCGGCAGCCGGGTTCTGGGAGAGTTGGGCTTCACGCTCGACCTGAGGACGGGAGACGACGCGCTGCTGGAACGGCTTGTCGCGCGGGTGTCGGCGCTTTGCGAGGAAATCGGCGCCCGGCACGGCCTGACCTTCGATCTGGGCGTGCCCTTCAACTGGGACAGCGCGCGGATGAATGGCGCGCTGATCGGCCGGCTGGAAGCGGCGGCGCGGCAATCGGACCTTGCGCCACCGCATATGCTGTCCGGGGCAGGCCACGACGCCGTGACCTTTGCCGCCAATGGCATCCCTGCCGCGATGATCTTCGTGCGTAACGCGCATGGCAGCCACAATCCCGACGAGGCGATGGAGGTGGCCGACCTCCATGCCGCGATCCGGCTGCTCACTCGCTTTGTTCTCGATTTCGATCGAACCTGACGAGGTTTCCCCGATGACCCCAGCGAAATGCGCCCTTCTGGCGATCGACCTGCAAAACGAATACCGTTCCGGCGCCGCATGGCCCTGCGTGGATTATGAAGGCGTTCTCGCCCGCACCGCCGCGCTGATGGCCGAAGCCCGGGCGGTGGGTGTGTCGGTGATCCATGTGCAGGCCTGGGTTCCGCCCGAGGCACGCGCGGGCTGCACGTTGCAGGAGGCGACCATCGCCCCGGAACATCGCTCGGCCGTCGCGGAGAGCGATGCCGCCGCAATCTGTGCCGAAGTTGCCCCCATGGCCGGCGATCTGATCCACCTCAAGCGCTGGCCAAGCGCCTTCCGCGAGACCGCACTCGAAGCGAAACTGCGGGAGATGGGTGTGGAGGAACTGTTGGTCACCGGCGTGCTGACCGACAGTTGCGTGACCGGCACCGTGTTCGACGCGGTCTATTCGGGCTTGCGCTGCTGGGTCGTGAAGGACTGTTGCAGTTCCATGACCGAGATGATGCACCGCACCGGTCTGCTGAATATGGCGAACCGGCTTTACGGCGGCGGCATCCTGCGGCAAGCCGAGGCGCTGAAGGCTCTCCGGGGTGAGCCGCACCGCCTCTGGCGCTGCACCCGGCCGGTGGAGTTTCCCTATACCGCCGAAGCGCTCGACCGGATGTATGACAGTTTGTGAAATCCCGGGCGATCGACATTTGCCATAGGTGGGAAGCACCCTCGACGGACCGTGCGCCATCGCTCCGGCGTGAGTCACGCTCCCATCCGGAAAGGTGAGCAATACCTCATGCCCGCACGATCTTGTGCCCGACATCGCAAAGGGCGCGTTCGTGCCCCCTTTGCGACGTCGGCTCGATTACACCCCCTGAGGATGCTTAGGCTAAGGACCTATTGCTCTGCTTGAGGCCGCCCTGCCTGGTTCAAGTGACCTGCCCCGGGATTTTTTCTCCGCTGTTGCTTGGCGTCCGGTCCGACATGAGGACGGACGATGAAGCGAACAAGCTTCCCGGACGAGCAGATCATGGGCATCCTTGCCGGGCATGA
>JAIRJX010000273.1 GCA_031260425.1 Gemmobacter sp. | reverse complement strand
CTGTCACTTCCGTCCCTTGCTCCACTGCCTCCCATGCCAGCGCGATTCCATCGTTTCCGACGAATTGCCACAAGATGAGGGCGGCTGTGATCCAATGGATCGCAATTTGCGCACGGCTGAAACCTTTAGGCATGGAAAATTCTCCGCTTGAGGGCGCGTTCCACAGAGCATAACGCCACCGCGCCCCAGTTCCGTTGCTCAGCTGGAGATCTGCCGCGCGACGAACCAGCTTACCGGCACCGCCGCGACGAAGCCGACCACCGCTGCCGTCACGATAGCCGACAATGTGACATGGCCCAAGGTCAAAACGGCTACCACCGCAGCCCCCGCCAATGTCGTCGCAGCCATGGAAAAGACAAGCAATATCAAACGGAACATGACATCCTCCCTCTCACGCATCGTGGGGTAACTCCGGCATGGCGGGGCAGGATCCGCCATGACATGCATCAAACGGAATGCGTTTCGCACGCGAAACCGGGTTTCGATACCCGACCATTCCGCCCCGGCTCCGGTTCAGCCTCGGGGTCAGCCGTTGAACAGGAAATGCAGCACGTCACCATCCTGCACCTCATAGCCCTTACCCTCGACACGGAACTTGCCGGCCTCCTTGGCGCCGGCCTCGCCATCACCGGCGATATAGTCGTCATAGGCCACCGTCTCGGCCCGGATGAAGCCCCTCTCGAAATCGCCATGGATCACGCCCGCAGCCTGCGGGGCCAGCGTGCCCTTCGGGATCGTCCAGGCGCGGGCTTCTTTCGGGCCGATGGTGAAATAGGTCTGCAGGCCCAGCAATTCGTAGCCGGCGCGGATCAGCCGATCCAGCCCCGCCTCATGCAGCCCCATCTCCTCCAGAAACATCGCGGCCTCGTCGTCGGGCAACTGGCTGATCTCCTCCTCGATCCGGGCCGAGATCACTACCGAAGCCGCGCCCTGCGCCTTCGCCATCTCTGCCACGCGGGCGGACTGGCTGTTGCCCCGGGCTGCGGCCGCCTCCTCGACATTGCAGACATAGAGCACGGGCTTGGCGGTCAGCAGTTGCAGGATGCGCCACTGCTTCTGGTCATCCTCAGCCACCTTGACCATACGGGCGGGACGGCCCTCGTTCAGCGCGGCCTGCGCCAGCGCCAGAAGCCGGTCCTGATCGGCGGATTCCTTGTCGCCCCCCTTCAGCTTGCGGGCGAGATTGGCGCGGCGGCGCTCGATACTCTCCAGATCGGCGAGCATGAGTTCGGTTTCGATGGTCTCGGCATCGGCCACCGGGTCGATACGGCCCTCGATATGGGTGATGTCGCCGTCCTCGAAACAGCGCAGCACATGGGCGATGGCGTCGCATTCACGGATATTGGCGAGGAACTGGTTGCCGAGCCCCTCGCCCTTGGAGGCGCCGCGCACAAGGCCCGCGATATCGACAAAGGTCATGCGGGTGGGGATGATCTGCCTGGAGCCAGCGATCACCGCGAGCTTCTCCAGGCGCGGGTCGGGCACCGCCACCTCGCCCACATTCGGCTCGATGGTGCAGAAGGGAAAGTTCGCAGCCTGTGCAGCAGCGGTGCGCGTCAGCGCGTTGAAGAGCGTGGACTTGCCCACATTCGGCAACCCGACGATGCCCATCCTGAAGCCCATGGCCTTCCCCCTTGCAAAACCAGCCCGGCTTCTAGGGCGGATCGGCCCGCATCGCAACAACGGATCTGCCGAGCCTCCGCCCTGCCGATCTGCCCGGAACCGGCAGGGCAAGACGCCAGGGGTGCGAACCATCCCTCCCCCGGTCTGTCCCTCCCTCCCCCGATGCCGGGAAGGGGGCGCTCGCGCCCCCTCTTGAGCCTTCGGCTCAATTCACCCCCTGAGGATATTTATGAACAGATGATGAACAAGAGGAGCCTCTGGCTTCATCTGTTCAAAAATATCCTCAGGGGGGAGGGGCCGCAGGTCCCGTGGGGAGCAGACAGCCCTCCGGAGCAAAGGCGGCAACGAGCGCTTCGGCACGATCATGGCCCCGCGCATCGCGCCTTTGCCTTGCAACAATGGGTCACATGCAGTTGAGGCGCTGCGACGGGGTTTGATTTGCATGAAACCCTGCTTACCTGTTCTGGTGATACCGAACCCGGCGATGGATCCGGGGAGGAGATTTTCGACCGAAAGGAGATTGCGGTGCAATCCATGACCAATTTCGACCTCGCCCCGGGGCGGCCCCGACGCAGCCCGCTGCGGCTGATGGGAGCAGCGCTGATCGGGGCGTCCATCGCCCTTGGGCCGGTGGCGCCCGTTCATGCGGGGGGGGCGCCCGAGAGCTTTGCCGATCTGGCCGAGCAGATCAGCCCCTCCGTCGTAAACATCACCACCTCGGCCCTGGTCGAGACGGCGACGAAGGACACGCCGCGCCTGCCGGAGGGATCGCCCTTCCAGGACTTCTTCAACCAGTTCAACGGCGGCGGCAATGGCGACAACGAGCCGCGCCGGTCGGAAGCGCTGGGTTCGGGCTTTGTCGTCTCGGAAGACGGCTATATCGTCACCAACAACCACGTCATAGAGGGCGCCGACGAGATCGAGATCGAGTTCTTCTCGGGAGACCGGCTGCCGGCAAAGCTGGTCGGCACCGACCCCAAGACCGACATCGCGCTGCTGAAAGTCCAGAGCGACAAGCCACTGCCGCATGTGAATTTCGGCGACAGCGACCTGATGCATGTGGGCGATTGGGTGGTGGCCATG
This sequence comes from Gemmobacter sp., assembly GCA_031260425.1. GTDB lineage: Bacteria > Pseudomonadota > Alphaproteobacteria > Rhodobacterales > Rhodobacteraceae > Gemmobacter. The sequence continues at coordinate 13,559 of JAIRJX010000273.1, read as the reverse complement.
GGCAACCCGCTCGGCCAGGGCTTCTCGGTCTCGGCCGGCATCGTCTCGGCCCGCAACCGCGAGCTTTCGGGCACCTATGACGATTACATCCAGACCGACGCCGCGATCAACAAGGGCAATTCGGGCGGGCCGCTGTTCAACATGGATGGTCAGGTGATCGGGGTGAACACCGCGATCCTGTCACCGACCGGTGGCTCCATCGGCATCGGATTCTCCATGGCCTCGAACGTGGTGTCGAAGGTGGTAGACCAGCTTCGGGAGTTCGGCGAGACCCGGCGCGGCTGGCTCGGCGTGCGCATCCAGGATGTGACGCCGGACGTGGCCGAGGCGATGGGGCTGGACAAGAGCGCCAAAGGCGCGCTGGTCACCGACGTGCCGGAGGGGCCGGCCAAGGAAGGCGGGCTTGTGTCCGGCGATGTGATCACCAGCTTCGACGGCAACGAGATCAAGAACGTGCGCGACCTGACGCGACGGGTCGCCGATGCGCCGGTCGGTGAGGCGGTGAAGGTCATCGTGCTGCGTGAGGGCCAGTCGGAAACGCTGACCATCACGCTGGGCCGCCGCGAGGAGGCCGAAGCGACCGAGACTGCCGCTCCCGGCAAACCCGAGGCGCAGACCGAGAAGCAGCTTCTGGGCCTGACCGTCTCGGCCCTGACCGACGAGCTGCGCGCGCAGCTCGGCCTGGGCGAAGGCGCCGAGGGGCTGATCATCACCAAAGTGGATGGCACCTCCGAGGCCTATACCAAGGGCCTGCGCGAGGGTGATCTCATCACCGAGGCGGGCCAGCAGAAAGTAGTGCGGTCACAGGACCTGCAGGACCGGATCACCGAGGCGAAGGAAGCCGGGCGCAAGTCGCTGCTGCTCCTGATCCGCCGCCAGGGCGACCCGCGCTTCGTGGCACTCTCGATCGAGTGACGCCCGATATCTGACGACCCTCATACCCGCCCGGAGCAACTCCGGGCGGGTGTTTTCCATTCAGCGATGCGGGATGCGCGAGCGCGCCTTCCTGTGCGCTCACAGATCCTTCCGGTCGGCGGCGACAAGACCCAGCGCACGCGCGCCCTCAAGCGAGATGACCGGACTGTCGAGGCCAAGCGGCGCCTGGAAGCGGCGGATCGCCTCGCTGGTGGCTCCATCCATTCTGCCGGTGACCGGAAGCAGGTAATAGCCGCGCGCCTTCAGCGCCCTTTGCAACGAGGCGACGAATTCCACCGTCATCTCTGCCGGGCAGGGGCTGCGGAAATGCACCCCCTCGCGGTCCTTCACCATGCGCTGATGGGTCTCGGTCCGGTAGACCGCCGGAGAGAGGACGCGGCCGGTGTCATCAGTGACGGCCTTGCTGACCAGAACCTGGTTGGAGACGGTCTCAAAGATCGCAGGCGTCACATCCGTGGCCCAGCATATCCCCGGGCGATCGGCCGGCGGTGCAGCCAGTGGATCATTCACCCGCAACAGCCCGGCGGAAAGATCGGCCGGTTCAGGTGCCCGAGCACCACCCGGCTGGCAGGCACAGAGCAATGTCAGCACGACCGGAAAGAGGGGGGCGGGAAAGGTGGCGGCGAATCGGATCATCACTCTTGGCTGCCCAGTCCTGACCTCGTTCTGGCCCGCTATCCGGGCGCGGGCAGAGTAGCGGCAAAAGCGCGGTGGCGGAAGGGGGATGGCGGATGTCGCCGGCATACTGGAAGGCCGCCGGGATTTGGCCTATGTCTGCCGCAACGACAAAGCGAGAGGCGTTTTTGATATGGCGAAGATCACCTATCTGGAACATGGCGGCAAGGCCCATGTGATTGATGTGGCCAATGGCCTGACCGTGATGGAAGGCGCGCGCGACAACGGCGTGCCGGGCATCGAGGCCGATTGCGGCGGCGCCTGCGCCTGCTCCACCTGCCATGTCTATGTCGATCCCGCTTGGGTGGAGCGGCTGCCTGCGAAGGACGCCATGGAAGAGGACATGCTGGATTTCGCCTGGAACCCCGATCCGGCCCGCTCGCGTCTGACCTGCCAGATCAAGGTGACCGAGGCGCTCGACGGACTGGTGGTACAGATCCCGGAACGCCAGATCTAAGCGGGATCCGGATACCCCCCGCTCATGTGACTTTGTGAGAGAGCCTTTGGCCGGGGTTCAGTAGTGTCCGTGCAACGAAAACCCGATCACGCGTCGGCGCAGAGAGGTTGTGGTCACCGCTCTATGGCGACGCACCGCCACCTAAAATCATCCGACACTCGCCAGAGTTCCCGCTCAAGGGGTGGTCGGAGACGCCTTCCCGGCGGCACGCGCCGGGCCGTGTTCCGGGTGGGAAGGGCTCACATGGCGGTCAGGCTGGGGGGCAGGGTTCGGGCGGGCACCCCCTCTGCCCCATAACGGTGCCTGATTGCGGGCGCGCCGCCGCCGCCCGGTGGCACTTCGCGGCTCGTTTCAGGCACAGAACGGGTTCACGCGGCGCAAGACCGACAGGCAACATGCCGTGAAACGCTCATACCGCCCCGGGAGCCTGATTGTCGGGTCCGGCCTAGGCTCGGTGCGCCCCGGCCGCCAGTGCCGCCACCCGTTCGAGAACTTCCGCCACCGGCCGACCCGCGCCGATCTCCTTCACGATGGCCGAGCCCACCACGCAGCCATCGGCGATCCCGGCAATGGCTTCGGCGTTTTCCGGGGTGGTGATGCCGAAACCCACCACTACCGGCAGGTCGGTAGCCGCCTTGATCCGGGCCACTTCCGGCGCCACCTCGGCCGCCTGCGCCGCCGCTGCCCCGGTAATGCCGGTGATCGAGACGTAATAGACGAAGCCCGAGGTGTTCTGGAGCACCTTGGGCAACCGCCGGTCGTCAGTGGTGGGGGTCGCCAACCGGATGAAGTCGATCCCCGCCGCCAGTGCCGGCAGGCAGAGCTCGGCGTCCTCCTCGGGCGGCAGGTCGACCACGATCAGCCCGTCGATCCCGGCCTCTCGCGCCTCGGTCAGGAAACGCTCCACCCCGCGCGCATGGATCGGGTTGTAATAGCCCATCAGCACGATCGGCGTCTCGGTATCGCCGGCGCGGAAGCTGCGGACCATGGCCAACACCTTGTCCGTCGTCATACCGCCCTCAAGCGCGCGCTGACCGGCAAGCTGGATCGTCGGCCCGTCGGCCATCGGATCGGTGAAGGGCATCCCGAGTTCGATCACATCCACCCCGGCGCCCGGCAGCCCCCGCATCACCGCAAGCGAGGTTTCCAGATCCGGGTCCCCCCCCATGATATAGGCGACGAAAGCCTTGCGGCCCTCGGCTTTCAGCCGGGCAAATCTGGCGGCAATGCGGCTCATCGGACATCCTTTCCTGAAGTTCCATCCGATGTGCCGAAAACCGGGGGGGAAATCAATGGGCGGTGGTGAGCGGCTTGCCCGGATCGCGGCGCGACCGCCCCGGGGGGGCCTTCTACCTTCAGTGCCCCACCTGATGGCAGGCGGGGCGCCGTGAGTATTTATACAAGAAGCAAAGGCACAAACCTCGGGCATTCCGGGCGGCGGCAGCGGGCAACGGGAAGGCGCTGAGCCATCACTTCAGAGTGACGCGCCGTCCAGTTCCGATCCCGCTCCAGCGGCACCAAGGCGGGCGGGCGCGGCGTTGCAATGGCGTGTGCCAGGACTTGTTTCGGGCGAGGACGGGATCGCGCAGCGCAATGGTCCTGAGAAAGCCACAACCTCCGCCCTCCCATGCCACGGAGGGCAGCGCCCGACCGCGGGTGGGCGCTGAGACGATCATGGTTGTCATTTTATGGCGCAATCACGCCGATGCCTGATCTTCGCGCTTGTATCACCAAAGCGCCCGCCCGAGGGGCGGTCGGACGCTGCCCGGCGGAGGGTGGGCTCACGCGGGCCGCATGAACCTTGGGGGAGGCCGGCGCTCAAAGATCCGCCCCTTCGCCGCGTCCGTGGCAAAGGGGCGGGCGGGATCGGCGCCTTGCCTCAGTTGCCGGGCGAGGCCGAACGGCTTCCCTCGGCCTCGCGCAGGTATTCGAAGAACTCGCTGTCGGGCGACATGACCAGCTTGCTGTTTTCGGCCCTCAGCGCCCGCTCATAGGCGGTGAGCGAGCGGGTGAAGGCAAAGAACTCGGGATCGCGGCCGAAAGCCTCGGCATAGATCCCGTTGCGCCGTGCGTCGGCCTCGCCCCTGATCACCTCGGCCTGACGGCGGGCGTCCGAGGTCACCTCCACCACCTCGCGGTCGGCGCTCGCGCGCACACGGCTTGCCGCTTCGTTGCCGCGCGCGATCTCGTCGGCGGCCTCGCGCTGGCGTTCAGCCCGCATCCGGGCGAAGGTCGCGGCAAGGTTCTGGTCGGGCAGGTCGGTGCGGGTCAGCCGCAGGTCGATCACCTCGACCCCGAGACTCGTCGCCTCCCGCTTGGCGATATCGCGGATGCGGTTCATCAGCCCGGTGCGGTCCTCCGACAGCACCGCGTTCGACGGCACCGAGCCCAGCACCTCGCGGATCGCGGCGCTCACCACCGGATCGAGCTTCGCCTGCGCGCCATCCACCCCGGCCGGACCCACCGCCTCGCGGAAGTCGATCAGGTTGACGATGCGCCAGCGCGCGAAGGCGTCAACGATCAGCCGGCGATTGTCGCGCAGCGTCACCTCGAGCGGCTGGGTCTGCAGGCCGAGGATCCGGTCCTCGTAGCGCACCACCTCCTGAATGAAGGGCAGCTTGAAGCCGAGACCCGGTTCTCTGATCTCCTGCTTCACCTGGCCGAACTGCAGCACCAGCGCCTGTTCGCGCTCGTCGAGGATGAAGACCGAAGACAGCACGGTCGCACCGATGGCGATCAGCACCGGCAGGATATAGGGGGCCTTCGCCATATCAGTTGCCTCCGGTCGTGGTGGTGGGTGCGGCGGGCTCCTGCGGCGGACGACGGAGACTGTCGAGCGGCAGATAGGGCAGCACGCCCTCGCTGGTCTTGCCGTCAAGGATCACCTTGTCGACATTGCCAAGCACCCCTTCCATGGTTTCAAGATACATGCGCTTGCGCGTCACCTCGGGGGCCTTGGCATATTCCTCATAGACCGCAAGGAAGCGGCTCGCCTCGCCCTGCGCATCATTGACCACGCGGGCGCGATAGGCTGCGGCATCCTCCATCAGCCGCGCCGCCTCGCCGCGCGCGCCGGCGGTCACGCGGTTGGCATAGGCGTCGGCCTCCTTCTCCAGCCGGTCACGCTCTTGCTGCGCGGCCTGCACCTCGCGGAAGGCGTCCTTCACCTCGGCGGGCGGGTCCGCCCGGTTGAAGTTCACCCGCACTACGTTGATCCCGGCGCGGTAGCTGTCGAGCGTGGCCTGCACATTGGCGCGCAGATCGGCAGCGATCGGGCCGCGCCCGGTATTGAGCACCGGTGTCAGCTCCAACCGGGCGATGATGTCGCGCATCGCCGAAGAGGACACGGCGCGGACGGTTTCCGCCGGCTCCGCGAGATTGAACAGATAGGCCGCCGGATCCGAGATATTCCACACCACCTGGAAATCCATATCGACGATGTTCTGGTCGCGGGTCAGCATCAGCCCGCTATCCATCTCGCCATTGCGGCCCGAACCGATATCGGTGGTCCGCTCGCCCGTCACCGGCACCACCTCGGCGGTGACCAGCGGCCAGGGCGCGAAATTCAGGCCCGGATTGCCGATGGAGCGGAACTCCCCCAGGAACAACTCGACCGAGCGTTCCTCGGGCTTCACCGTGTAGAAGGAAAGGTAGCTCCACAGGCCCGCCGCCACCAGCACGCCCAGCATGATCCCCTGTTTCGAGAAGATCGGTCCGAACGGGCTGCCATTGCCGCCCCCCGGCCCGCCGCCACCCGAGCGGACCCTGCCCCCCATCAGCACACGAAGCTGTTCCTGCCCCTTCTTCACGATCTCGTCGATCTGCGGCCCTTCATTGCCGGGCCGGCGCGGCCCGCGGCCGTCATTGCGGTTGTCGCGGTTATCACCGCCACCTCCGCCCCAGGGACCACCAGATGACATCTTCTACCTCAGTCTTGTTGCGTATTCTGCTAACTGGCCATTGCGGCGGGAAAATCAACCCTGAAACGCAGCAAAGGACATGCGCGCCGGTCGATCAGGGGGATCAGTCGCTGCGTACCGGGGCGCGCAGCGTCACCAGCTCTTCGGCGATGGTCGGATGGACAGCGACAGTGCGGTCGAAATCCTCCTTCGTCGCCCCCATCCGCAGCGCGACGGCGGCAAGCTGGATCAGTTCTGCCGCACCGGGGCCGACGACATGGCAGCCCAGCACCTTCCGGCTCGCCTGGCTGACCACCAGTTTCATCAGCACCCGGTCCTCGGACCCGGCGAAGAGGCTGCGCATCGGGCGGAAACGGGCGGTGTAGACCTCGATCTTCTCCTGCGCGCGCGCCACTTCCTCGCTCAGTCCCACTGTGCCGAGTTCGGGCTGGGTGAACACCGCCGAGGCCACGAGGTCGTGCTCCGCCTGTCGCGGCACGCCCCGGAACACCGTATCGGCGAAGGCGTGCCCTTCGCGGATCGCGACGGGGGTAAGGTTGATGCGGTCGGTCACATCGCCCACCGCGAAGATGGACGGAACGGCGGTCTGGCTCCAGCCATCCACCACGATCTCGCCGCGCTTGCCGATCTCCACCCCCAGCCGCTCCAGCCCGAGGCCGGCACTGTTCGGCACCCGGCCGGTGGCATAGAGCACGAGGTCGAACTCCTCCGCCACTCCTGCCTGGCTGGTGACGCGGATCCCGGTGGCGATCTGCTCCAGCGCCGTCACGTCGGTTCCGCAGCGAATGTCGACGCCGCCGGCGCGCATGGCATCGGCAACATGGCCGCGCGCCTCATCGTCGAAGCCGAGCAGGATCTGGGCACCACGGTAATACTGCGTGACCTTCACCCCCAGCCCGTTGAGAATGCAGGCGAACTCCGAGGCGATGAAGCCGCCGCCGACCACCAGCGCGCGCGCGGGCAGCGCCTCCAGCCGGAACATCTCGTTCGAGGTGACAGCGAGTTCCACCCCCGGCACGTCCGGCAGGAAGGGGCGCCCGCCGGTGGCTATCAGGATATGCCTTGCGGTGAAGCGCCGCCCGTCGGTCAGTTGCACCCGATGCGCATCGACGAGCTTTGCCCGCAGGTCGAACACCTCGACCCCGGCAGTGGCGAGCGTGCCGCGATAGGCCGCCTCGAGCCGGTCAAGCTCCCGGTCGAGCCGGCCACGGAACCGCAGCCAGTCGAAGGTGCCGGGTTCCACCTGCCAGCCATAGGCGCGCGCCTCGCGCATCAGGCCGGGATATTCGCTGGCATAGACCATCAACTTCTTCGGCACACAGCCCCGGATGACGCAGGTGCCGCCCATCCGGTATTCCTCGGCCAGCGCGACCTTGGCCCCGCCCTCTGCCGCAGCGATCCGCGCCGCGCGCACCCCACCGGAGCCGCCGCCGATCACGAAAAGGTCGTAGTCGAAATCCATCTCAGTCATCCAGATCGGCAAAGATATTGTCTGCCGGCTCGAGGTCCAGCCGCTCGTCCATCGTCTCGCCCGAATTGATGTCGCGCACCCTCACCCGCCCGTCACCATGGCCGATCACCACCTTGTCGCAGATGTCGATGAAAAGGCCGTTCTCCACCACCCCGGGGATCTGGTTGAGCACCAGCGAAAGCTGGCGCGGACTGCCGATGCGCTTCAGATGCAGATCGAGGATGTAGTTCGCCCCGTCGGTCACCAGCGGTGCCTCGCCGTTCATCCGCAGCGTCACATCATGGTTCAGCACATCCATGCTGATCAAAGTCTCCTCGATCAGCGCCTTGGTGGTCTGCCAGCCGAAGGGGATGATCTCCACCGGCAGCGGGAAGGCGCCGAGCTGCACCATCTCCTTCGCCACATCGGCAATGACGATCATCTGGTCCGAGGCGGTCGCCACGATCTTTTCCTGGAGGAGCGCCGCGCCCCCGCCCTTGATGAGGTTCAGATCCGGGTCGATCTCGTCGGCGCCATCTATCGTCAGGTCCAGCCATTTCGCCTCGTCAAGCGACATGAGCGGCACACCGAGCTGCCGCGCCAGTTCCGCCGTGCGGATCGAGGTCGGCACACCCACCACCTTCAACCCCTCCTCCTGGATACGCTCGGCCAGGCAGCGTACCATCCAGGCGGCAGTCGATCCGGTGCCGAGGCCGAGCCGCATCCCGCTCTCCACGAAGTCCACCGCGCGTCTGGCGGCAACGAACTTGGCCTTGTCGATGGGAGAGAGGTTGACGGGCATCGGGCGACTCCTCGGGCAGCGATACAATGCTTATAGGCAAGATATGACGGCGGGGCGAGAGGGCGCGTGCGGACCCGCATTCGCCATGGTGGAGGATGGCCGGCGTCGACCTGGAGACACCCGACCCGTGCGCCATGTCCCGTCGGCAGCCGGGCCGCGGGAGGACGGCAATAGAGGTCAGCTCCTCAAAGGGCTGGTTGTCCGCTGGATGATGGCAGATCTGTTCCGGACGGGATCGACATTCCGGCCTTCCCCGGTCAGCCATCTGGGATCCGTGAAAGATCGGATATCAGGTTCGCCCTGCAATGTGTGTCCGCGCCACGCCCGAAATAGCCACATGGCGGCCAGAGCCGCGCCCTGCTATGGGCCAGAAGGCCACATGAGTCGTTGATACCTCCGATCATTCCCGGCGGGATGGCATTCACCCGGACATGATCGTCATCCGCATCGACGGAACGGGCCAGCGCGGCACCGGCCTCTCCCTTCACCGGACCCTCCGCCCCCCTCCGACCCGGCGAAAGCCAATGCCCGCCTGCTCCGTCAGGTTTACGATGCAACCTGTCGCATTTCATCTCGCCTCAGCCCGCGCAGACCGGGCATAGTGGCACCAGCAGGGAGACGCCAAATGACCATTTTCCATCCGGCTGGCGGGAGGATCTGAATGTTCCTTTCGGTTTTCGACATGTTCAAGGTGGGGATCGGCCCCTCCTCCTCGCATACGATGGGGCCAATGGTAGCGGCGGCGCGGTTCCTGGAGACGCTGCGCACCAGCCCGTTCCATGCTCACGGGCTGCGCGCCACGCTCTATGGCAGCCTCGCCTTCACCGGCACGGGCCATGCAACGGACCGGGCGACGATCCTTGGCCTCGCCGGGTTCGAGCCCGCCACCTATGACCATGCGAAGGCCGAAAGCACGCTGGCTGCAATCCACGAAACGCAAATCATAACGTCGCCCGGGCTGGGCCCGCTTCGCTTCGATCCGAAGACCGACATGATCTTCGATTACGGCCCCTCGTTGCCCGGCCATGCCAATGGCATGATCCTGAGCGCACGCGACGCACAGGGCGACGTAATTCTGGAGGAAACCTACTACTCCATCGGCGGTGGCTTCGTGCTGACCGCGGCGGAACAGGCGCAAGCCGAGGCGGCAAAACCGAAGGCCGATTGTCCCTTTCCCTTCGAATCCGCCGCACAGATGCTCGGCATGGCGCGGGCCTCCGGCCTTTCCATCGCGCAGATGAAGATGAAAAACGAGCTCTGCTTCCGCAGCGAAGCGGAGATCAGATCCGGCATCGCCCGACTCTGGGAGGTGATGAACGCCTGCATCGACCGGGGCATGGCAGGCGAGGGCATCCTGCCCGGCGGGCTGAAGGTGCGGCGCCGCGCCAGGGGCATCCATGAAGCGCTGATGGCCGAACGCGGACTGAACATGACAGCACCGCATACCATCAACGACTGGATGAGCCTTTACGCCATGGCGGTTAATGAGGAAAACGCGGCCGGCGGCCAGGTGGTGACGGCACCGACCAATGGCGCGGCCGGGGTGCTGCCCGCGACCATCCGCTACTACCTCGATCATGTGCCGGGGGCGAGCGTGGCGAAGGTGGGAGATTTCCTGCTGACCGCTGCGGCTATCGGTGGGCTGTGCAAGCATAACGCCTCGATCTCGGGGGCGGAATGCGGCTGTCAGGCCGAGGTCGGCAGCGCCGCCGCCATGGCCGCCGCCGGACTGTGCGCGGTATTGGGCGGCACACCGGAGCAGGTGGAGAACGCCGCCGAAATCGCGCTGGAACATCACCTCGGCATGACCTGCGATCCGGTGAAGGGGCTGGTGCAGGTGCCCTGCATCGAGCGCAACGGGCTGGGCGCGATCAAGGCGGTATCGGCCGCCAGCCTTGCATTGCGGGGTGACGGCATCCATCTTGTCAGCCTCGACGCCTGTATCGAGACGATGCGCCAGACCGGCCACGACATGCACGAGAAATACAAGGAAACCTCGCTCGGCGGGTTGGCGGTGAACGTGCCGAACTGCTGAAGGTTCGGTTTTGATATATATTCCAGTATCCAGAGAACCTTCCCGGCCCGGAAGATGTCCGATTTGGGAAGGTATCTTGATGGTGCCTGATAAGTGAATTTCGGCTGGGAAACCCGGGGTCCCGGCATCGGTCGGCAAAGGCCGTCGGCTCATAGAGAGCGGACGGGTGCCACCGACGCCTCCTGAATGTATCCCCGCCCGCAACAAGATCGGGCACGCACCGCCAGGCGGCGCTATATCCCCGAAGCCGGCGCTTCGGGGAGAGAAGCGCCGGGATCGAACATGGGCGAAGTATCACCATAGGGCGACCGCAACAGGGCACGCCCGCCTGCGGCTGAATATCGCCCTCTGTCGTGCGGAGTGTCGAGGGCGACCGCGACGGCTCCCCCCAGGGATGGCCACATGAACCGCGTGAATGTCGGCCGGGCTCGATGCCGCCACGCCCGCCTGTGGTCGGGCATCGCCCTATCGTCACGCAGGGACTCCTGAAGCCTCGGGAGCCCAAGCCCGACTGCGCAAGATGCCGGCCGACGTCCCGCCCAAATCAGTTGCGGACTGGAGCACATGACGCGGCAGGATGGACGCAACACGAATGCTCCTCACAGGCCGGATCCTGTATCGGCACAATCCCGCCATGGACCACCGATGGCGGGATGGCTATCAGGGGCCATGAGCCAAGACCGCATCCTGCCCGGCATCCTCCTGATGCTCGCCTTCTGCGCCCTCGCCCCGCTGCTGGATGTGGCGTCGAAGCTCGCGGCCGCAACGGTGCCGGTCGGGCAGATCACGCTGGCGCGTTTCGTGGTGCAGGCAGCGGTGATGCTGCCGGTGGCGTTGTTTCTGGGCTGTGACTGGCGGATGGGGCCGCGCATGACGGCGATGCTGTTCCTGCGTGCCGTGTTCCTCGCCGGGTCGACCTATTGCATGGTGGCTGCGCTGGCCGTGATGCCGCTGGCCGATGCGCTGGCCATCGTCTTCGTCGAACCCTTCATCATCATGCTGTTCGGCAAACTTCTGTTCGGCGACGAGGTGGGGCCGCGCCGGATCTCCGCCGCCGTGGTGGGCTTTGCGGGGGCCCTGCTGGTGATCCAGCCGGCCTTCACCGTCTTCGGCTTGGTGGCGCTCTACCCGCTGGGGGTGGCCTTCCTCTTCGCCTTCTACATACTGGTAACGCGGGCGATGTCGGCAGGGATGCACCCGGTGGCGATGCAGTTGCATACCGCGCTGGCGGGGGTGGTGATCTGCCTGCCGGTGATCTGGCTGGCCGAGGGAAGCGGTATCCCCGGGCTCGATCCGGTCTGGCCCGAGGGGCTGGCCTGGCTCTGGCTGTTCGGCGTCGGTTTCTGGGCAGCGGTCAGCCATGTCTGCATGACATATGCACTGAGATTCGCACCCCCGGCCACACTGGCCCCGCTGCATTACCTGGAGCTCGTTACGGCCGTGGCGCTGGGATATCTGGTATTCGGCGACTTCCCGAACCTGATGACCTGGGCGGGGATCGCCACCATCGCGGGTTCCGGCCTTTATATCATCTGGCGCGAGCGGCACAGCGCCAGAAGCCGCGCCGCCGAAGCGCTGACCGATCCCGAATTTTCGACGTAAGACGGGGATACGGGCCGTTCATGAAGCTCTGTTCGGCCTGCCGGTCCGAGACAGCCCGGAGGATCGGCTAGCGGGTCAGCCAATGTGACCATTGCTGGCGGGAAGCCCGCCCGCGCAATGTGCCTTTGCCCATCCGAAACACGGGTATGGAATGCACCACCGGGCAGAGAAGTGCTTTTGCGGGAACGCTTTCAGCTTGGCGGTCGGATTCAGTTCTCCCCTCCCGGCCCTTCCACCCTTGACATTCCGCGCAGCGGAAGGGCGCTTCAACGGTTGTGGTCGCCGCTTGATGATGCAAGCACACCCGTGCCCGATCCCCGCGCAGGCGTCACCCAAGCGCCCGCCCCGGGGGCGGACGTAGCGCTGCCCAGCGGCACTACCTGCCTTGTTCAGGACTTGGCGCGGGCTCACACGGTGCCTGATCAGAAGGGATGAGCGAGGCCGCGAAGTTTCTCCGGTCTGGACATCGGCCCACCTCAGCGCCGCACCAGCCGTGCCTTGCCATAAAGCGAATCCATCGCCACCTCGACCACCCGCATCTGGCCATTGTCAGCGGGGGCATAGGTCAGCGTGAAGGGAAAGCGAGTCTTCTCCGTCATATCCTCGGGCGAGAAGCCGGCGACGCGGCGATATTCACCGGAGCAACTCACCTTGTCACCCTGCCGTTTGGGCGCGCCGAGTTTCACCGCGCTGGCGCGGCGACCATCGAACATCTTCAGATTGATCTTGCATTCCTGCCCCGGCGCCACGTCGCGCAACGCGGCGAACATCGCGGTCAGCGGATCCACCGTGCCCGATTGCGTCGCCGGGTCGATGTCGTAGGGGCGCGGAGCGCGGGCCGGCTGATAGCTTTCGATCACCGGCACACCCTTCTTCCAGACCATGCGCACCTGCGACTGGCGCCGCCCGGTATTGGCATTCTCCACATAGCTGGAAGGCGTGTAGACGCCCTTCGACGTGATGCGGCCCTTCGCGGTGGCCTCGTAATGCACCTTCCTCAACATGGCGGCCAGCCCCGTGGTCTTGAGCGTGCCGCGCACCGCATAGGCGCCGCCCGGCTCTCCGGTACCGTTCCAGGTCAGGTTGCCGGCGGTAATACCGTGCAGCACGAAGTCGAACTGCGCCTGCTCGGCCCGCCCGGCTCCGGCCAGGCCTGCTGCCAGTGCTGCCGCCAGAACCATCCGCTTGCCCAGGATACCCATTGCGTCCCTTTCCTCTGCCGGACGCCTTGCAGCAGCGCCCGTTTCATTTTTGAGCACTGGAATATAGCGCCGCTGTCGGGCATTACAGCCCATGATCGCCCCGATCGGCTTCGTTATGCCGAACAGGTGATCATTGCCGCCCCGGCCCGTCGGAGACTGCCCATGGATGTTACAGGCCTCGCACAATCCGTGAAGACCGGCGACCGCCGGGCGCTGGCGCGGGCGATCACGCTGGTGGAAAGCGCGCGCGATGATCACCGGGCAGAGGCCCGCGCTCTGGTGGCGGCGGTATCGGCCAACGGACGGCAGGCGCTGCGCATCGGGCTTTCCGGCACGCCGGGGGTGGGCAAGTCGACCTTCATCGAGACGTTCGGCTGCTTTCTGACCGGGCAAGGGCTACGGGTGGCGGTGCTGGCGGTCGATCCATCCTCGGCACGTTCGGGCGGCTCGATCCTCGGCGACAAGACCCGGATGGAACGC
>JAIRJX010000250.1 GCA_031260425.1 Gemmobacter sp. | reverse complement strand
AGTCGGGCATCGGCATCTCTTCGGTGATCACCGGGTCCAGACTAGCGAAGCCCTGCAGCGGACTCAACCAACGCGTGGCTGAACCGCGCCCGGCGGTTGCTGCCTTGCCCTGCCATCTGCCTTTGCTTCTTGCCCAAATACTCATTCCCCGGCCGAAAAACGGACGGCCGGGCCCGGCTTTACGGGCACCCGCCTCCCGAAGCGGCACATCCGGAGGCCGCTGCGGGTCAGGCCGGTCCATTGCAGGCTGGACCGACGGCTCCCGCAACCGCCCCGCTGCCATGCCCGGATGCGCAGCCCGCTTGACGCCGCCCGCGGTTGCGCGCAATACCCGGCCATCATAACCCGCAACCGGGCGTTCCGTGGGCGCCAAACCGACGAGGAGCCGGCCATGAGCCAGATTTCCCTGACCTTCCCCGATGGAGCCAAGCGCGACTTCGCAACCGGCGCGACGCCGGCCGAAGTAGCTGCCTCGATCTCGACCAGCCTCGCCAGGAAGGCGATCTCGGCCACGGTCAACGGCAGGCATTGGGATCTGCAATGGCCGATCCCGGCCGATGCCTCCATCGCCATCCACACGATGCAGGATGAGGTGCAGGCACTGGAACTGATCCGTCACGATCTGGCGCATATCATGGCCCGCGCGGTGCAGGAGATCTGGCCGGACGTGAGGGTCACCATCGGCCCGGTACGCGACTACGGCTGGTTTTACGATTTCGACCGCGAAGAGCCCTTCACGCCCGAGGATCTCGGTCAGATCGAGGCGCGGATGAAGCAGATCATCAATGCCCGCGAACTTGTCAAAACCGAACTTTGGGAGCGCGCCCGGGCCGTAGAATACTATCGCGGGCGGGGTGAGCCTTTCAAACTCGAACTTCTGGAACGGATCCCGGAGGGCGAGGACATTCGCATGTACTGGCATGGCGACTGGCAGGACCTCTGCCGCGGCCCACATCTGCAGCATACCGGCCAGGTGCCGGCGGATGGCTTCAAGCTGACCCATGTTGCCGGGGCCTACTGGCTCGGCGATGCGACGCGCCCGATGCTGCAACGCATCTACGGCGTTGCCTTCCGTAACCGCGACGACCTGAAGGCGCATCTGACGATGCTGGAGGAGGCCGCGAAGCGCGACCACCGCAAGCTCGGCCGCGAGATGGAGCTGTTCCATCTTCAGGAAGAGGCGCCGGGCATGGTGTTCTGGCATCCGAACGGCTGGACGGTCTACCGCACGCTGGAAGACTACATGCGCAAGCGGCTGCGCGAGGCCGATTACCGCGAAATCCGGACGCCGCAGGTGGTGGACCGTGTGCTGTGGGAAAAGTCCGGCCACTGGGAAGCCTACCGCGAGAACATGTTCCTTGTCGAAGTCGATGAGGAAGGCGCCAAAGAAAGGCGCATCAATGCGCTGAAGCCGATGAACTGCCCTTGCCATGTGCAGGTCTTCAACCAGGGCCTGAAGAGCTACCGCGACCTGCCGCTCCGGTTGGCCGAATTCGGCTCGTGCCACCGCTATGAATCTTCGGGCTCCATGCACGGGCTGATGCGGGTGCGTGGCTTCACCCAGGACGACGCACATATCTTCTGCACCGAAGACCAGATCGAGGCGGAATGCGCCGCCTTCATCGGCCTGCTGTCCTCGGTCTATCGCGACCTCGGCTTCGAGAAGTTCGACATCAAGCTGTCGACCCGACCGGATGTGCGCATTGGCACGGATGCGCAGTGGGACAAGGTGGAAGGCGCGCTGGAAAACGCGATCCGAAAGCTCGGCCTTCCCTATGAAATCAACCCCGGCGACGGCGCTTTCTACGGGCCGAAGCTCGATTTCAAGCTGACCGACGCCATCGGCCGCGAATGGCAATGCGGCACCTTCCAGGTAGACCCGAACCTGCCGCAGCGGCTCGGCGCGGAATATGTTGGCGAGGATGGCGGCAAACATCGCCCCTATATGCTGCACCGCGCCATTCTCGGCTCCTTCGAGCGCTTCATCGGCATCCTGATCGAGAATTACGCCGGCAAACTACCGTTCTGGCTGGCGCCGCGTCAGGTCGTGGTCGCCTCCATCGTCTCGGATGCCGACGACTATGTCCGCGAGGTGGTAGCGCGGCTGAAGACCGCCGGCATCCGCGCCGAAGCCGATACCCGCAACGAGAAGATCAACTACAAAGTCCGTGAACACTCTCTCGGCAAGGTGCCGGTCCTCCTTGCCATCGGCATGAAAGAGGTGGAAGATCGCACTGTCTCCGTCCGCCGCCTTGGCGAAACCCGGACCGAGACGCAGCGTCTCGACACGATCACCGCCGAACTCGGCCTTGCCGCGCGGATGCCCTGACGGGCGCGGCAGACCGGCCCTGTTACCTGCCCAGCTTGCCGGACGGCGTTCGCGTCGCCCCTCCTATTTTTATTGCTTTTTCGCGAATCGGTGTCATCATCCCGCCTGTGACGACAGAGTTTCGAACGCCTCCTGCCAGCAGGCAGCCGGAGAAGTGGAAGACCTGGCTGCACGGCCCGCGGCAATCTCGCCCCGGGATGTCTGACAAGGGAGAGAGCGGAATGCCGACCGGCACCGTGAAATGGTTCAATGCCACCAAGGGTTACGGCTTCATCGCGCCCGATGATGGCGGCAAGGACGTGTTCGTCCATAT
>JAIRJX010000248.1 GCA_031260425.1 Gemmobacter sp. | reverse complement strand
AAAGCGGCCTTCACCTCCTCCTGATCGTGGAAGATGCGGGCGGGGGCCTCGATCACATGGCGGTCGGGGGAGACGGCGGAAACCTTGATGACACCGCGCCCCAGATTGCCGGATAGCTGCTTCAACCCGCCGGTCGGGGCGAAAGGCGCATGGACCGGGCGCAGGATACGGTCATTGAGGGTGTCAGAGGCCCCCGCGCCCCAGCCCAGCTTGCCCGCCGTCAACCTGGGTTCCTGCCGGTAGGCGGAAAGGCCGTCGCCCGCCACGGTGCGCGCGTCGGGGTGCAGGAGCCCCGCATCGAGCAACTCTCCGATCATGTAGCAAAGTCCGCCCGCCGCGTGGAAATGGTTCACATCGGCCAGACCGTTCGGATAGACCTTGGCCATCAGCGGCACCACCTCCGAAACATCGGAGAAATCTTCCAGGTCGAGCAGTATGCCGGCGGCCCGCGCCATGGCGGGCAGGTGCAGCACAAGGTTGGTGGAGCCCCCCGTGGCCATCAGCCCGACCAGACCGTTGATGAAGGCGCGCTCGTCAAGGATCTCGCCCACGGGGCGGTAGTCGGTGCCGAGTGCGGTGATCGCCGCCGCACGCTCTGTCGCCGCCACGGTCAGCGCCTCGCGCAGTGCCGTGCCGGGTGTGACGAAGCTTGCGCCGGGCAGGTGCAGACCCATGAACTCCATCAGCATCTGGTTGGTGTTCGCGGTGCCGTAGAAAGTGCAGGTACCGGGGCCGTGATAGGAGGCCATCTCGGCCGCCATCAACGCCTCGCGCCCTGCTTCGCCCGCCGCGAATTGCTGGCGCACCTTCGCCTTCTCGCCATTGGGCAGGCCGGAGGTCATCGGGCCGGCCGGAACGAAGACGGCGGGCAGATGCGAAAAGGCGGCGGCGGCGATGACAAGGCCTGGCACGATCTTGTCGCAGACGCCGAGGAAGAGCGCTGCGTCAAACGTATTGTGGCTGAGCGCCACGCCGGCCGCCATCGCGATCACATCGCGCGAGAAGAGCGAGAGTTCCATCCCCGGCGCCCCCTGGGTCACCCCGTCGCACATCGCCGGCACACCGCCCGCGACCTGCGCCGTGGCCCCCGCGCGGCGGGCGGCGGCGCGGATGAGGGCCGGATAGTCCTCATAAGGTCGATGCGCCGAGAGCATGTCGTTATAGGCGGTGACGATGCCGAGATTGGGGCTCCGCCCGAAGGCCAGGGCCGGCTTGTCCTCACCCGAGGCGGCGTAGACATGGGCCTGATTGCTGCAGGACAGATGCGCGCGGGCAGGCCCCGCCCCGGCTGCTGCCCGCATCCGGGCGAGGTAGTCGCCGCGCAACCCTGCCGAGCGGGCGCGGATACGGTCTGTCACTCGGGCGATGGTGGCGTTCAGTGTCATGACGGCGGGCTCCGGTCTTGCGGCTGGCGGTGGCGGTGCAGGAAACCGTTAGCGCCAACAAATCTTGTGGCACAGTCCGGCGCGGCTGTCTTCCCTGAACATGGCGAGACATGCCAAAGGCTTGGATGAAACGGAGGCTGGTGCTGCAGAAAACGCTCCGCCAGGTCCATGCCGGGCAGGGGGCGCTCGCGCCCCCTCTTGGCCTGCGGCCAATTCACCCCCTGAGGATATTTATGAACAGATGATGAACAGGAAAGCGCTTCCGGCTTCATCTGTTCATAAATATCCTCGGGGGGAGGGGCCGTAGGCCCCGTGGGGGGCAGACAGCCCCCCGCGCCCGGATACCAATCCGAGGATTGGTTTCGGGATCGAATGCCGACGAGGAGGCGGTTAGGGAGACAGCCCCGCGATATTTCCGCCCTGCGGTGCGGGGCGCAGCAATGCCCGGCGCGTTGTGCGCCCTGTTCCGGACGGAGTGCGATCTCTCACACCGGCATGGGGCAGCGATGCGGTGCATTTCGTGAAGTGCGCGCCACTCCCGTCTCTGCCTCACTCCGCCGCGATCCTGATGACGGGGCGCATCCGGGCCAGCACTTCGGCGGGAAGATGGCATTTCACCTGGTGTCCCTCGGCCAGATCGCGCATGGGGGGCACCTCGCGCTCGCACAGGCCATCCGGGACTTCCGCCTTCCAGCGGCAACGGGTCTGGAACGGGCAGCCCGGCGGCGGGTTCAGGGCCGAGGGAATGTCGCCCTCCAGCACGATGCGCTGCTTTTCGACCCGCGTATCGGCGATGGGCACGGCGGAAAGCAGCGCCTCGGTATAGGGGTGGTAGGGTGGTTGGAACACCTGTTCCGTGCTGCCCTGCTCCACCACATGGCCGAGATACATCACCACCACCCGGTCGCTGAGATAGCGCACGATGGAGAGGTCATGGCTGATAAACAGGAGTGTGGTGCGGTTCTCGCGCTGGATCTCCATCAAGAGGTCGGTGACGGCGGCCTGCACGCTCACGTCGAGCGCCGAGACCGGTTCGTCCGCCACCACCACCTTTGCCCCACCGGCGAAGGCGCGGGCGATGCCGACGCGCTGTTTCTGCCCGCCGCTGAGCTGGCGCGGCATTCGTTCGGCGAAGGCGCGCGGCAGCTTCACCAGATCAAGGAGCCGCAGCATCCGCTCGCGCCGCTCGGCGTCCGAGGCGCCCTGACCGAAGATCTCCAGCGCGCGGACGATCTGGCGGCCGACGCTCATCGAGGGGTTGAGCGTGTCGAACGGGTTTTGGAACACCATCTGCACCCCGGAGACGGTGGCGGTATCGCGCCGCTGGATCGGGACCTGCTGGATCTCGCGGCCGTTCAGCGTGATGCGGCCGGCAGTGGCGGTTTCCAGCCCCATCAACACCTTGGCGAAGGTGCTTTTGCCACAGCCGGATTCGCCGACGATGGCCAGCGTTTCGCCCTCGCGGGCCTCGAAACTGAGCGTTTCGTTCGCCTTTACCATCCTGGCCGCGCCGCCGCCGAACATGCCGCCACCCGGGATCTTGTAATATTTGCGCAGATCTTCGGCCCTCAATACCACCTCACCAACCGGCGCATGCTCCTGTCCGGCGTGGGCAGGAGGTGGGGCGGCCCAGTCGATCTCGCCCCATCTCAGGCAACGGCTCAGATGGCGCGGGCCGACCGGGGTCATGGCGATCGTGGCCGCATCGCAGCGGCCGGGGCGGAAATAGCCGCAGCGCGGGCCGAAATTGCAGCCCGGCGGGCGTTCATGTGGCAGCGGGAAATTGCCGGGAATGGCGATCAGGGGGCGGGCGTCCTTGTCGGCGCCGGGCAGCGGGATGGAGCGGAAAAGAGCCTGGGTATAGGGGTGGCGCATGGTGTCGAAGACTTCCGTCACCGCGCCGGTCTCCACCGCCTCGCCGGAATACATCACGGTGATGCGGTCGCAGACTTCCAGCACCAGGCCCAGATTGTGGCTGATGAACAGCATCGAGGTGCCGTATTTCGCGCCCAGATCCTTCACCAGATCGACGATGCCGGCCTCCACCGTGACGTCAAGCGCGGTGGTAGGCTCGTCGAGGATCAGCAGCGCCGGTTTCGACATCAGCGCCATGGCGATGACGATGCGCTGCTGCTGGCCGCCCGAAAGCTGGTGCGGATAGGAATGCAGGATGCGGTCGGGATCGGGCAGGCGGACATCGGCCACGATCTCGCGGGCGCGGGCCCAGGCATCAGTGCGACCCATGCCGTGATGCAGCATCGGCACCTCGGCCAGTTGCGCGCCGATCTTCATCGCCGGGTTCAGCGAGGCCATCGGCTCCTGGTAGATCATCGCGATCTCGCGGCCCCGGATGCGGCGCAACCCGGCCTCGTCCATCGTGGTGAGGTCTTGCCCCTTGAAGCGGATCCTGCCGCCGGTAATCCGCCCGGTCTGGCCGAGATGGCGCATCACGGCCAGCGCCACGGTGGATTTGCCGCAGCCGGATTCGCCGACCAGCCCCATCGCCTCGCCGGCCATGACGGAGCAGGAGAAATCCATCACTGCCGGGATCTCGTGCAGGCGGGTGAAGAAGCTGATGGAGAGGTTCTCGATTTCGAGGATCGGCTGATCCGGGGTCCATTGGGTCATGGCGGCGGCTCCGGCTGGAGAGGTCGGGGGCTTCACGCCCCGTCGCCGACTGGGTGTGATCCAATGGCGCACGATCGGTGACCCCGTGGGATATTTGCAGACAGAAAATATGCAGGTGCGGAGGCATCAGTCTTTCAGGCTTTCCTCGCGCAGGCCGTCGGCGAGCAGGTTCAGGCCGAGAACGAGGCTCATCAGCGCGAGCGCGGGAACAAGAGCGGGGGCGGGGAACTGCGACAGCAGCTTGCGGCCGGCATTGATGGTGGAGCCCCAGTCCGGGCTTTCCGGACTGACGCCGAGGCCGAAGAAGCCGAGCGCGCCGAGCAGGATGGTCGTATAGCCGATCCGCAGGCAGAAATCGACGATCAGGGGGCCGCGCGCATTGGGCAGTATTTCCCACAGCATGACATACCAGGCGGTTTCGCCCCTGGTCTGGGCGGCGGCGACGTAATCGCGGGATTTCAGATCCATGGTGATGCCGCGCACGATGCGGAACACGGTGGGGGCGTTGACGAAGACAACCGCGACGAAGACGTTCAGGAGGTTCGGCTCCATCGACCACAGGCCCGTCGGGTCGGCGTTGAAGGCAAGACCGGCATAGACCCAGAGGCCAAGGATCAGCGTGACGCCAAGCCAGATCGCGCGGCGGCGGCGATCGGTATGGAAGCGCGCGTTCCACAACGTGCAGAAGAAGATCACCGGAAAGGCGAAGAGCACGGCGGCCATGACATTCGGGATCGAGGCCCGCCAGTGGCCGATGGCGGGGCCTGTCTGCTGGATCTCGGGCGTGACCAGCAGGTAGAAGAGCAGGATCACCGGGAAGGCCAGCACCAGGTTGGAGGCGAAGCTGAGGCCGGCATCGAGACGGCCGCCGAAATAGCCGGCGGGCAGGCCAAGGGTGATCCCCGCCATGAAGGCAAAGGCGGTGGCGGCGGGGGCAATGGCCAGCACCGAGCGCGCGCCGACCACCACACGCGAGAACACGTCGCGGGCAAGCACGTCACCGCCGAGCAGGTAATGCGGGAAGACGCTTGCCGCGGGGTTGCGCAGCGGCGCGCCGGGCAGGGCGTTCTTCATGCCCGAAAGCTGGGTCAGCGGGTCATGAGTGGCGATCAGCCCGGCAAAGAGCGCGGTGAAGACCCAGAACATCACCAGCGCGAAGCCGATCATGCTGATCGGGCTGTCGAACAGCCGCCCATAAAGCCCGAGGCGGTTCCGATAACGGATCGAGAGGGCGAAGGTCGCCAGCAGCGCCAGCCAGACCGGCCAGAGGCGCCAGAGGACGGCTGCGAGAAGCTGCGGCCAGGTGAGCGCGTCCATCATTCCCTCACGACAGCCGGATACGGGGGTTGAGCCAGGCATAGCCGATATCGGAGATCAGTTGCGTGACCAGAACCACGACCACCGCGACGACCGAACAGCCCAGCAGCAGCTCTATGTCGTTATTGCCGGCCGCCTCGACCAGCGTCCAGCCGAAGCCCTTGTAGTTGAACAGGGTTTCCACGATCACCACGCCGTTCAGAAGCCAGGGGAATTGCAGCATGATCACCGTGAAGGGCGCGATCAGCGCGTTTCTGAGCGCGTGGCGCAACACGACCTGCCGGAAGCTCGCGCCTTTCAGCAGCGCGGTGCGGATATATTGCGCCGTCATCACCTCGGCCATCGAGGCGCGGGTCATGCGGGCGATATAGCCGATGCCGTAAAGGGCTATGGTGAGGACCGGCAGGAAGAAGTTCTCGAAGGTGATGTGGTCCATCGCCGATGTGGCGGAGCCCTTGAACCATTTCAGTCCGGTCATCGACGAGGCGAAGATGGCGATGAACACGACACCCGAGACATATTCCGGCGTTGCCGTGGTGACGATCGAGGCGGTGGAAAGTGTGCGGTCGAGCTTGGAGCCCTCGCGCATCCCCGCCAGAACTCCGATCAGCAGCGCCACCGGCACCATCAGCGCCATGACCGACATCATCAGCCAGCCGGTGAGGCCAAGGCGCAGCGCGATGATGTTCGAGACCGGCTGCTTGAAGACGTTGGACCAACCCCACCACCCCTGCAACACGCCACAGAAACGCGGCGCGCCGGCGGGATCCACGCGGGCGGTCAGGCAGCGGCCGCGCTCGGTGCCGGTCTCGTCGGTTGCCCGCCAGCCCGGCGCCACACCCAGCCACTCGCCATAGCGCAGGAGCACCGGCCGGCTATAGCCGTTGCGGTCAAGCCAGCTTGCGACCTCGGAATCCGAGATCCGCACACCGGCTTCGGATTTGGCGATCTTTTCCAGGTTCGGCGGCAGGTTGGTCAGCCAGAAGACAAGGAAGGTGAGGCAAAGCGCCGTCAGGATCACCGGGACAAGGCGCCGGATAAGAAACTTGGCCATTCAGGCGCGGTCCCTTCGGTTGGTCGGGCAACGGCAGCGGGTGGAATACCCGAACGGCACGCGCGGAAAGACGCGCGGCCGCCCCCTTCATGCAGCGAAAGGCGCCCCCGTCCGAAAGGGGGGCGCCGCACCGGATCAGGCCGCCATCCACCATTTGTAATGGTGATGCTCTTCGGCCGGGTGCATATGGAGGTCGCGCACCTTGTCGGTCATGTGGCAATAGAGCCCGCGCCAGTAGGGTTGGATCAGCACGCCCTGTTCCTGCATGATCTCCTGCAGCCGCTTCATCACCTCGCGCCGCTTGTCGGCATCGGCGATGGAGAGGGCCTCGGCCAGCTTCTCGTCGAACTCGGCATTGGAGAACCCGGTCTCGTTCCAGGCCACACCCGACTTGTAGGCCAGTTGCAGCACCTGCACGCCAAGCGGGCGCATGACCCATTCGGTTGCCGAGAACGGATATTTCAGCCAGTCGTTCCAGAAGGTCGAGCCCGGCAGGATGGTGCGCTTCACCTTGATCCCGGCATCGCGGATCTGTGCTGCTACCGCGTCACATGTCGCTGCCTGCCAGTCGTCATCGACCGAGATCAGCTCGAACTCGGTATCGCCATGGCCGGCGGCCACCAGCATCTCCTTCGCCTTGGCCGGATCGGGTTGCAGCGGCGGCAGGGCATAGTATTCCGGGTGGATCGGGCAGACATGGTGGTTCTCGGCCACCATGCCCAGCCCGGCATAGCCCAGTTCCAGCACGACATTGTTGTCCACCGCGAGTTGCAGGGCGCGGCGCACCTCCACATTGTCATAGGGGGCTGCCGGATGGTGGAAACGCACGGCGAGCGTGCCCGCCGTAACCGCCTCGGACTTGTTCCAGCCCATGCCATCGAAGATCGGGATGAAATCTGCCGAGGTACGGTAGGTCACGTCGATCTCGCCCGATTCCGCCGCAGCCACCACGGCCGAAGGATCGGTGCCGTAGTCGATATATTCGATCCGGTCGAGCCAGGCACCCTCGCCCCACCACTTGTGATTGGCGTTCTTCACCAGCACCTGCTTCACGCCCACCTCGTTGACCTCGGGCAGGTAGGGGCCGGTGCCGATCGGATTGGCCGCAGGGTCGCCGTTGTCGTAGGATTGATGGACCACGGCGGCCGGGTAATCCGTAAGGCCCGCAATCATCGATATGTCCGGGGCGGGCAGCGAGAGCTTCACGGTATGCTCGTCCACCTTGGTCACCGAACCGTCGCGCATCTTGCCGGTGGTCTCGTCCACCAGTCCGCCCATGCGGCCTGCCATCGAGTTACCCTCGACCGCGGAATCGCACCAGCGCTCGAAATTGTGGATCACGTCATCGGCGTTGAAGGGATCGCCGTTGTTCCAGGTCACGCCCTGACGGACATGCAGCACATATTCCGTCGCGTCGTCATTGGCCGACCAGCTTTCCAGCAGCCGCCCTTCGATGCTGCCGTCGATATTGTATTGCACCATGTATTCCAGCCAGCCACGGCAGAAATTCGCGATCTCCGACCAGTCCCAAGTGCGCGGATCCTTGGTCCCGCGGGTTTCCATGTTCATGCGCAGCGTGCCGCCGGCGACCGGAGTTTCCTGCGCGAAGACCGGCGCTTGCAGACCCAGCAGGCCATAGGCCGCAGCAGTCGACACGCCAAGCGCGGTGGTGCGGGCCAGAAATTCGCGGCGGCTGAGCGTGCCGGCCCGCACCTCCTCGGCATAGGCCGGGGCGGCGGGATGCATGGTCCGCGGATGGAGGTGGGTCATCTTCAACTCCCTGATATTGTTCTTGGTGGCGAACGTTTCTTCTGGTTGTGAACGCTTCGGCCCGTTCAGCGGATGTGGATCCGGAGAGGAGAGCGCGCAAGTCTTACCCCTCCATTGGGACCACATTTCGGCGATGCGTCAATGCCTTGTTTGCGGAAATCAAGGTCTGTTTACGACACATCCTTCGTGTGTCCGGACGCAATAGCGGATATTTCAAGCGATATCAGCCCGAAAACTCACATACTCTCCGCCAAAGCGGAAAGTGATGCGCGTGCGTGAATCCCGGGCCGGCGCGGCGCCCCGGGGAAATCACCATTTCCGCCCTTGCGCGCACAACGAAGCGCATTGCCCGGCTGTCGGGTGCGCGCCGAACCAGGCGGGATCGTTCCCTTGTGGCCCTGCACCGCCCATGTCCGGGCCTTACGTGCCAAGGTCACCGAAGCGGCGTCTTGTTCCGGGCGGTGCTGGGGGCAAGCCGATAATCGACATGATCCCAGCCGGAATTCCGGAATGTCGATCCGCCCCCAAGGGCCGGCCGGCGTGCGACAAAAACCGGTCAGGGCCCGCGACGGAACGCGGTCGGCGACTTGCCGGTCTGGTGCTGGAAGGCGCGGGTGAAATAGGCGGCCGAAGTGAAACCGAGGCTGCCGGCGATCAGGTTCACCGGCAGGTCGGTTTCGCTCAGCAGGCGGCGGGCCTCGAAGATCAGCCGGTCATGCAGCAGCGCAGAGGCCGGCCGACCGCCGGTCTGCTTGCAGCAGCGGGTCAGATGGGTCGGCGTCACGCCCAACTGGGCGGCGAATTCCGCCACCCCCAGGCCGGAGCGGAACTCCCGCTCCAGAAGCGCGGTATAGCGTGTCACCAGCCGCCGCGCCGCGTCGGGTTTCGGCTGTTCCGGCGTCGCTTTGGCGATCTGGCGTTCCAGCCAGACGCCCAGCAGCCCGAGATAGGCCTGCGCCGCCCGCTCATGCGCCGGGCTGTCGGAGTTCAGTTCGCGCAGGATGGCATCGAGCGTCACGTTCAGCTCCTGCGCCGTGAAGGTCTCGCGGATGCGCAGGTGGTACGGCTCCTTCGGCAGGGTGACGCTGCAATCGCTGCCGAAGAAGACCGCGGTGCCGAAGACCTGCGGGCCGACCTCGAAACCGTGCATCACGCCGGCGGGAATGAAGATCGCGTTATGCGCGGTATAGCCCCGCGTCGTTCCGGCGACGGTGATCCGCCCCTGGCCCTTGGTGAACCACAGAAGGCACGGTTCGGAATAGGCGCGCATCGCCTCCACCCGCCAACGGCCACCGGCCGCGAGCCGCGGAATCGCCACCAGGCGAAGCTGCTTGACCATGCTGAGACATTCCATCGATCTTTGCTTCTCCGGCAGGCTGAACCGCTTCCAGGTGTGACGCCCCACGATAGTCGGAGCGCGCGGAAATTCCAAAATGAAAACATGGGGCAGGTGGCAGGAATATGGCGCGCTTGCACGAAACCGATGCAAATTCGGCGCGAACCTGTGGATAAGTCCGATCGCCCCTGTGCTATGGCAATGGAACCGGTGTCCAGTCGGCCATCCGCGCCCGGAACCAGCTCCGTTGTCGCTTGGCATATTGCCGCGAGGCAAGCTTTGCCGCCGCCACGGCATCCGCCAGCGGCAGCCCGCCTTGCAGATACGCCACCAGTTCCGGTGCGCCGATCGCGCGCGACGAGGGGCGTGTGGGCTCCCAGAACGGCAGTTCTGCCCGCACCTCTTCCAATGCGCCCTTCGTCATCATCGTATCGAAGCGCGCCGAGATCCGGGCATCGAGCCAGGCGGTATCGGGCCGGAACACGAGGGCCGCGCAGGCCGCACGCGGCAGAAGCGGCGGGGCGGTGTCACGCTGCCAGGAGACGAGGCCCCGCCCGGTAGCATGTAGCACTTCCCAGGCCCGCTGCACCCGGGCAAGGTTCGCCAGATCGGTTTTCGCCGCCGTCGCCCGGTCGAGCCCTGCCACCAGCGCCGCGGGGTCTTCCCGCCGCAGCGCGTCGGCCTCGGCCCGCACCTCGGACGGAACCGGCGGGATCGCGGCCAGCCCCTCGGTCAGCGCCATGAAGTAAAGCCCGGTGCCGCCCACGATCACCGGCCGCAGCCCCTCGTCCAGCACCGCCCGCAGATCGCGCAGCCAATGCCCCGCCGACCAGGCGGCGTCGCGCCCGACATGGCCATAAAGCCGGTGCGGCAACGCCGCCTCTTCGGCAATCGAGGGGCGCGCCGTCAGGATCCGCCAGCGATCATAGACCTGAAGCGCGTCGGCATTGACGATGATGCCGCCCTGCCGCGCCACGATTTCCATCGCCAGCGCCGATTTGCCGCTTGCCGTCGGCCCCGCGATCAGCACCGGCCTCTCCGCTGAAATCCCCGCCGGCAGCTCCTGCACCTGTCCCTCGCTCCCTTCCTTCCGGCCCGACGCTCCGCGCCCCTCTGCCGCGACCGGACCCGCCCGAACCCTGTTGAACCTGCTGCGGTTTTCCGACATTTTGCCCGCCAGCAAAAGCCATTTCCAAAGCCCGCGAGAGGTTCCCGATGACCGCAGATACCGCCCCCGCCACAAAATACAAGCGCGTGATGCTGAAGATCTCGGGCGAGGCGCTGATGGGCGACCAGGGCTTTGGGCTGCATCCGCCCACCGTGGCACGCATCGCGGCCGAGGTGAAATCGGTGCGCGACATGGGGGTCGAGGTCTGCATGGTGATCGGCGGTGGCAACATCTTCCGCGGCCTTGCCGGCTCCGCCCAGGGGATGGAGCGCACTACGGCGGATTACATGGGGATGCTGGCAACCGTGATGAACGCGCTCGCCATGCAATCGGCGCTGGAGCAGCTGGGGGTATTCACCCGCGTCATCAGCGCGATCCCGATGGATCAGGTCTGCGAGCCCTATATCCGCCGCCGCGCCGTGCGCCACCTTGAGAAGAAGCGGGTCTGCATCTTCGCCGCAGGCACCGGCAACCCCTATTTCACCACCGATACCGCGGCGACGCTGCGCGCCAATGAAATGGCCTGCGAGGCGATTTTCAAGGGCACCAAGGTCGATGGCGTCTATGACAGGGATCCGAAGAGGCATCCTGATGCGAAGCGCTATGACAGGGTGAGCTACGACGAATGCCTCGCGCGGCATCTGGGCGTGATGGACGCCTCCGCCATAGCGCTTGCCCGTGACAATGATCTGCCGATCATCGTCTTCTCGCTCGACGAGCCGGGCGGATTCCGCACCATCCTTGCCGGCAACGGCACCTATACGACCGTGCAGGGGTAGGGCGGATGGGCATTCAGGGGCTCTCCGGCCCATGGAGCGTCCGGCTCATTTTTTTCAAGCTTCCCGCGTGAACCCTTCCCCCGCCCGGAACAAGGCGTGAAGCGCTGCCGGGCAATGCCCGACCGCCCGCACGGGTGGGCGCCGCTTTCTGCCGTGTGCGGGATGAGGGTTGCGGCGGCATGTCGGTGTGGTGAATTTCCCCGTCCGGGCCTTTTCCTCGCCGGCGGTGCTACACATCCCGTTCCGGGTGGGGGAAGGGCTCTCGCAGGTGCCTGGCGAAGGTGGCGGATCGTGCTCCATGAAACACTCTCATTGCCCAAGGAACACCTGAATATGGGCCTGCCCTGAGCGGAAAACCGCGCTTGTGCGGCCCCGATGCGGGCCACACGGCCCGGAAATCGGGCAATCCCGCCACGCTGGATATACCCATGCGCGGCAGCGGCTGCTATAGAGGCGCCCGGAAGGGCATCCTCGCAAGCTGTCCGCACCAGAAGAATGAGGACCATATGTCTGACGACCTCGAAATCGACCTCGATGCGATCCAGCGCCGGATGGATGGCGCGATGAATGCGCTGAAGATGGAATTCGCCTCGCTGCGCACGGGCCGCGCTTCGGCGCAGATCCTCGATCCGATCCAGGTCGATGCCTATGGCCAGATGACCCCGATCAACCAGCTCGGCACCGTCAACGTGCCGGAGCCGCGGATGGTCGTCATCAATGTCTGGGACAAGGGCATGATCAACAAGGTCGAAAAGGCGATCCGCGAATCCGGCCTCGGCATCAACCCGGTCACGGACGGGCCGCTGATCCGTCTGCCGATCCCCGAACTGAACGAGCAGCGCCGCAAGGAGCTTGCCAAGGTCGCCGCGCAATATGCCGAAAGCGCCAAGGTCGCCATCCGCAACGTGCGCCGCGACGGCATGGACCAGATCAAGAAGGCCAAGGCCGCCGGTATGTCGGAGGATGACCAGAAGATGTGGTCGGACGAGGTGCAGGACCTGACCGACAAGCATATCGCGCAGGTCGACAAGGCGCTGGAAACCAAGCAACAGGAAATCATGCAGGTCTGAGCCCCGCATCTTCCCAGCCAGAGAAGGGCGCAACTTGGCCGCCATCGAATCTTCCGCCGCCCCGCGCCGGGCCGAACATGTCGCCATCATCATGGATGGCAACGGCCGCTGGGCCACCAACCGGGGTTGGCCGCGCCTTGTCGGCCACCGCAAGGGCGCCGAGCGGGTGCGCGAGATCGTGCGCGCCGCCCCCGACCTCGGCATCCGCTGGCTTACGGTCTATGCCTTCTCGACCGAGACCTGGCGGCGCTCCACCGAGGC
>JAIRJX010000141.1 GCA_031260425.1 Gemmobacter sp. | reverse complement strand
CTTGTCGGCGATCATGGCTTCGGTGGTGATCAGCAGCGAGGCAACCGAGGCCGCGTCTTCCAGCGCGGTGCGCACGACCTTGGCCGGGTCGATCACGCCGAACTTGAACATGTCGCCATATTCTTCGGTCTGGGCGTTGAAGCCGAAGGTCTTGTCGTTCGACTCGCGCACCTTGCCGGCCACGACCGAACCATCGACGCCCGCGTTCTGGGCGATCTGGCGCAGCGGCGCTTCCAGCGCCTTGCGGACGATGTTGATGCCGTTGGTCTGGTCGCCATTGGCGCCGGTCAGCCCTTCCAGCACCTTGCCGGCCTGGATCAGCGCCACGCCGCCGCCGACGACGATGCCTTCCTGCACTGCGGCGCGGGTAGCGTTCAGGGCGTCATCGACGCGGTCCTTGCGCTCCTTCACCTCGACTTCGGTCATGCCGCCGACCTTGATGACCGCAACGCCGCCGGCGAGCTTGGCCACGCGCTCCTGCAGCTTCTCGCGGTCGTAATCCGAGGTGGTTTCCTCGATCTGGGCGCGGATCTGGGCCACGCGGGCCTCGATCTCGGCCTTGTCGCCGGCGCCGTCAACAATGGTGGTGTTGTCCTTGTTGATCGAAACCTTCTTGGCACGGCCGAGCATGTCGATGGTGACATTTTCAAGCTTCATGCCGAGATCGTCCGAGATCACCTGGCCGCCGGTCAGGATGGCGATATCCTGCAGCATGGCCTTGCGGCGGTCACCGAAGCCCGGAGCCTTGACAGCGGCGATCTTCAGGCCGCCGCGCAGCTTGTTGACGACGAGCGTGGCCAGAGCCTCGCCTTCCACATCTTCGGCCACGATGATCAGCGGGCGCTGCGACTGGATCACTGCCTCCAGCAGCGGCACCATCGGCTGCAGCGACGAGAGCTTCTTCTCGTGCAGCAGGATCAGCGCGTCTTCCAGCTCGGCCACCATCTTGTCGGCATTGGTGACGAAATAGGGCGAAAGGTAGCCGCGGTCGAACTGCATCCCTTCGACGACGGTGGTTTCCGTCTCCAGGCCCTTGTTCTCCTCGACGGTGATCACGCCCTCATTGCCGACCTTCTGCATCGCGTCGGCAATCTGGCGGCCGATCTCGACCTCGCCATTCGCCGAGATGGTGCCGACCTGCGCCACTTCGGCGGAATCGCTCACCGGGCGGGCGGCGGCCTTGATCGCCTCGACGACCTTGGCGGTGGCGGTGTCGATGCCGCGCTTCAGATCCATCGGGTTCATGCCGGCGGCGACCGCCTTCATGCCCTCACGGACGATGGCCTGGGCCAGAACGGTAGCGGTGGTGGTGCCGTCGCCGGCCTCGTCATTGGTGCGGGAAGCGACTTCCTTCACCATCTGGGCGCCCATGTTCTCGAACTTGTCCTGAAGTTCGACCTCCTTGGCGACCGTCACGCCGTCCTTGGTGATGCGGGGCGCACCGAACGACTTCTCGATCACGACATTGCGGCCTTTCGGGCCGAGGGTCACCTTCACCGCGTCGGCGAGGATGTTCACGCCGCGCAGCATACGATCGCGGGCATCGGTGTCAAACTTGACGTCCTTGGCAGCCATTGGCTTGCTCCTTGGGAATTGGGTTGGTGGGAAAACGGTCCGTCAGGCGATCATCAGCCGATGATGCCGAGGATGTCGCTTTCCTTCATGATCAGCAGTTCTTCGCCGTTCAGGGTCACTTCGGTGCCCGACCACTTGCCGAACAGCACACGATCGCCGGCCTTGACGGAGGGCGCGATCAACTCGCCCGAATCCTTGCGGGCGCCCTCGCCCACGGCGACCACTTCGCCTTCCGCCGGCTTTTCCTTGGCGGTGTCGGGGATGATCAGGCCGCCCTTGGTCTTCTCGTCGCTCTGGACGCGCTTGACCAGCACACGATCATGCAACGGTTTGAAAGCCATCTGGTAACACTCCCTAGGTTCCAGGTTTGAATGGGATTGGCACTCGACATCCACGAGTGCCAACAGCGAGACAGTTAGGTGGCGAATCCCGCGCTGTCAACGCCCCGAAGCGGCAAAATTCACAAGCTCCGGATTAGCGGGACGAGGGAGTGCGGATCGGGACGGACCAATCTCCGATCCGGCTGGAATATCGCTCCGTCGTCGGCAAACCCGGTTTGCGCCACCCGTCATGATATGGCAGGCTCGGGCCATGACAAACCACCCAGATCTCCCGATCCTGCGCCGCGCGCTGGCGGCGCTGAGCCTCTGTCTGCTGCCGCTTTCCGCCCATGCCGGCTGCAGCGGCAACAACCTCCTCGCAGCCCTGCCCCCGGCGGAGGCGGCGGCTCTCGCGGCCGTGACGAGCGCGCAGCCTTATGCGACCGGCAACTACTGGAGCGCTCGCAAGGACGGGCGGGAGGTCCACCTGCTCGGCACCTATCACCTGACCGATCCGCGCCATGATGCCCTGCTCGCGGCAGTGGAGCCGGCGCTGAAGCACGCCGGCCAATTGCTGGTCGAGGCCGGGCCGGAGGAGGAGCGGGCGCTCAAACGCGACATCGCCACCAATCCGGGTCTGCTCTTCCTGACCGAGGGGCCAAGCCTGATGGAGCAATTCGGCGAGGAAGGCTGGCCCGAACTCGCCCGCGCCCTCGCCGCGCGCAATATCCCGGCCTTCATGGGCGCCAAGATGCAACCGTGGTATCTGGCAACCATCCTCGCCATCCCGCCCTGCAACATGACCGGGATGACCGCGGGTCAGGGGCTCGACCATCGCGTGATGGCGCGGGCCGAAGAGATCGGCTTGCCGATCCGGTCGCTGGAACCCCATGACACGGTGTTTCGCCTCTTCGACCGGCTGGGTGCCGAGGACCAGCTCTCCATGCTCCGCAGCACCCTGCTGATGGAGCCGCAGATCGCCGACTATGCGGCGACCCTCGCCGACGCCTATTTCGCCGAGGACAGCCGCCGGATGTGGGAATATCTGCGCATTACCTCGCGCAGGGCGCCCGGGTATACGCCGGAACGCGCCGATACGGAGTTCTCGCGTATGGAAGAAGAGTTGATGAGCGCTCGCAACCGCGCCTGGATCCCGGTGATCGAGGCGGCAGCGGCGGATGGGCCGGTCTTCGCGGCTTTCGGCGCGCTGCATCTGGCGGGCGAGGCGGGGGTTCTGGCCCTGCTGGAGGCGGCGGGATGGCAGGTGGAGCGGCTGTCGCTCCGGGGCGCGGACAGCCAGCTCCCGGGCGTTCCATGAGCGCCTCGTGAAACGCCCGTTATCGCCCCCTCCAAACGCCGTGTGGCCCTCCCCTGCCCGGAGCAAAGGCACCTGGTGCCACCGGGCAGCGCCCCATGCGCTTTGGCAATGCTGGCGCGGGGATAAGCATCAGGCGGGATTCACCATAAAGTGCAGACAACAACCCACCCGAGGTCGGGCGCTGTCCTTCGATGTATGGGGTGGCGGGATCGGGAGATCATGGGCGCACCGGAAGACCGCATGGGCCACTCATGACCAAAGGGTCGGCCTGACGGCGCAATCCTTTGCAAGACTCCGCTCAGGCTTTCGGAAATCCTGCGCAAGGCTCTGTTGCGGCGCAGAAAACTGCACGCCACCCCCTTGCTGATGCCGTGACAAGCCGGAAATCCTCGCCTATAAGGCGCGCATTCCATTCCCAGCCACGGGTTCCCCATGATCAAGGTTTTTGGCCACAAGTCCCCCGACACCGACTCGACCGGTTCGCCCGTCATCTGGGCCTGGTATCTGTCCGAGGTGAAAGGCACCCCGGCCGAACCCATCCTTCTGGGCGAGCCGAACACCGAGGCCGCTTTCGTGCTAGAGCACTGGGGCATCGAGAAGCCCGCGATCATCGCGGATGTGGCCGAGGATGAGCCGGTAGTGATCGTCGACACCAACAATCCCGCCGAACTGCCGCCCTCGGTCAATACCGCGAAAATCCTTGCGATCATCGACCATCACATGCTGGTCGGCGGCATGAAGACCAAAACCCCGATCGACGTCACCATCCGCCCGCTGGCCTGCACCGCCACCCTCATGCACGATCTGATCGGCGCCGATCTGGCCCGCGCGCCCAGGGCGGTGAAGGGGGCGATGCTGTCCTGCATCCTCTCTGACACGCTGGAATTCCGCTCGCCCACCACCACGCCGCATGACCGGGCCGTGGCCGAGGCGCTGGCGGCCGATCTCGGTGTCTCGATCCCGGAATATGCCGCCGCGATGTTCGCCGCGAAATCCGATGTCTCCGCCTTCTCGGATGCCGAATTGCTGCGGATGGACAGCAAGGAATACA
>JAIRJX010000066.1 GCA_031260425.1 Gemmobacter sp. | reverse complement strand
CAAGGTTTCTGTTGCAGGAGGTATGCGATGGGAGTTCTGGATCGGGTTTTGTTGTCGGACGGGCAATGGAACCGGATTTCCGGCCATATCATCGGGGACGAGCGGACACGGGGCAGCAGCGGTCGGGACAACCGGATGTTCGTGGAGGCGGTGCTCCGGATCGTGCGGACGGGTTCTCCGTGGCGTGACCTGCCGGATGTCCTTGGTGCCTGGAACAGCATGTTCCGCCGGTTCAGCCGCCGGAGCCGGAAGGGGGTCTGGTGGCGGATCTTCGAAGCCCTGTCCGCCGATCCCGACTTCGAGTATCTGATAGTGGACAGCACGATCATCCGCGCCCACCAGCACGCCTCCGGTGCAGAAAGGGGGTTGAAGATCAGGCCCTTGGCCGGTCTCGGGGTGGCCTGAGCACCAAGCGGCACCTGGCGGTGCGGGGCCTTGGCCGCCCGGTCCGCCTCACCCTGACCGCCGGGCAGAAGGGCGATGCGCCCGAGGCCGAGGCCCTGATCGCCGACTTGCCCGCAAAGGCCGTCATGGCCGATACCGCCCATGACAGCGACAGGCTCCGGGCGATCATCGCGGGCAAGAAGGCAAAAGCCGTCATCCCCAACACCCCCTCCCGCGCCCGCAAATACCCCCTCGACCACCACCTCCATGCCCAGAGGCACCTCGTCGAGTGCTGCCTGTCAAAGCTCAAGCAGTTCAGAAGGGTTGCAACCAGATACGAAAAAACGCCAGAAACTACATCGCCGTCGTCACCATCGCCGCTATCGTCCCGTGGTTCAGGTAAAGGTCCACAGAACATAGAGCCTTTTGAACAGATGAAGCCAGGGACGCCTCTTGTTCATCATCTGTTCATAAATATCCTCAGGGGGTGAATTGAGCCGAAGGCTCAAGAGGGGGCGCGAGCGCCCCCTCTTGACATTGGACAGTGGCAAAGACGGGAGGGGAGGAGCGGCGGGTAGCGGCGCCAACGCCAATGGCTACGGACAGAACAGGTCATTGCCGAGCGCGAACACCATCATGGTGAGCAAGACCGCAAGTCCCGCCGTCATCAGCCCGCGCAGGGCACGCTCCGACGGGGGCTTGCCAGTCACCGCCTCCCAGGCGTGAAACAGCAGATGCCCGCCGTCGAGCACCGGCACCGGGAAGAGGTTCATCAGCCCCACCGCAGTCGAGAGCACGGCAAGGAACCACAGGAAGCTCGCCGCCCCCTGCGAGGCGGCGGCGCCCGAGGTCTCGGCAATGCCGAGCGGGCCTTGCAGGTTGCATGACGAGATGGCGCCGGTCACCATGTGCCTGAGCCCCGACAGGCTGGTAGCGACGACATGGCCCAGCTGCGCCGCGCCCAGGCGGAGGCTCTCAATGCCGCCGGGCTGGCGCAGCTCCGGCGTGAAGGCGAGGCCGCCGGTCAATCCGACCAGCCAGCGCGTCTCGAATCCGCCCTCGGGCAGGGGCAGATCGGCGCGACGCGGCGCCACCTCGATTTCGACGGTCTCCGGCTCGGGCGCGGCGCCCCGGGCGATGGTGAAGCTCAGCCCCCGCGCGCCGGAGGCCGCGAAGATCTCGCGCATCCGGCCGAAGGAGAGGCCGGGTGCCCCGTCGATGGCGCGGATCAGGTCGCCCCCGGCAATGCCGGCCTCGGCCGCCGCCGACATCGGCTGCACCGCCTCGACCAGCGGCGGATAGGGGAAGGGTCCGGTCAGCTCGATCTGCTGTCCGGCCCGTTCCAGCCCGTAATGCGCAGTAGCGGCGGGCGGCAGCGCCTCGGCGGCCCTCAGGAAATCCGCCAGCGTCGCCACGGGAACACCGTCCAGCGTCAGGACACGGTCACCGGGCAGGAGCGGCGCGCCCTCGTGCGGGAAGGTCTTCATCTCGCCCACGACCGGCGCCTCGGCCGCAACGCCGTTCACCCAGTAGAAACCGGAGAAGACGAGGATCGAGAACAGGAAGTTGAACACCGGCCCCGCCGCCACCGTTGCCGCCCGTGCCCAGAGCGGCGCGCCATGCAGAGTGCGACGCTTTGCTTCGGCATCAAGCCGGGCGATCCCGCCCTCATCCCTGCCGGAGGCTGCGTTGCTGTCGCCGAGGAATTTCACATAGCCGCCAAGGGGCAGCGCCGCCACCTGCCAGCGGGTGCCGCGACCGTCTACCCGGCTCCAGATCTGCGGACCGAAGCCGAGGCTGAAGACCTCGGCATGGATGCCCGACCAGCGGCCGACGATGTAATGGCCGTATTCATGCACCGTCACGATGACGGAGAGCGCCGCCACGAAGGCAAGCACGGTGAGCGCCATATTCCCGAAACCCGGGATCAGTGCCAGAAAATCCAAAGCCCGTCCTTCCGTCCGTCAGCCTGCCCGCCGCGCGGCAAGCGCGCGGACCGCCTCGCCCGCAGCGCGGCGGGCGGCGCCATCCATATCAAGCACCTCGTCCAGTGCCACCGGGGCTTTTCCAAAGCCGTCATCGCGCGATAACGCGGCAAGCGTATCCTCGACCACCCCCGCCATATCGGCGAATCCGATACCGCCGCCAATGAAATGATCGAGAGCGATTTCCTTGGCCGCGTTGAAGGCCGCCCCCGCCAGCCCGCGCAGTGCCATCACCTCGCGTGCGAGGCGCAACGCGGGGTAGCGCGCCTCCTCCGGCGCGCGGAAGGTGAGCCGGCCCAGGGCGGCGAAATCCAGCCGCGCCACCGGCAGTCCGTCGCGGATGGGCCAGTTCAGCGCATAGCCGATGGCATGGCGCATGTCGGCCGCGCCCAGATGCGCCATAACCGCCCCGTCGCGGTAGCCGACCATCGAATGGATGATGCTTTCGGGATGGATGATGACCTCGACCCTCTCCGGGGCGACGCCGAAATATTCCCGCGTCTCGATCATCTCCAGCGCCTTGTTGAACATCGAGGCGCTGTCGATGGTGATCCGCTGGCCCATGGACCAGTTGGGATGGGTCAGCGCATCCGCCGGCGTGGCCCGCGCCAGCCGTTCCAGCGGCCAGTCGCGCAGGGCGCCGCCCGAAGCGGTGAGCACGATACGCTCGACCGAAGCGATGTCCTCGCCCACCAGCGCCTGGAAGATCGCGCTGTGCTCGCTGTCCACCGGCAGGATCCGGGCGCCGTGCTGCGCGGCCTCGGCCAGCAGAAGCGGCCCGGCCGTCACCAGGCTTTCCTTGTTGGCGAGCGCCAGCGTGCCGCCATGACGCAGGGCCCGGAACCCCGGC
The DNA here is from genome assembly GCA_031260425.1 of Gemmobacter sp. Lineage (GTDB taxonomy): Bacteria > Pseudomonadota > Alphaproteobacteria > Rhodobacterales > Rhodobacteraceae > Gemmobacter. The sequence goes on along the minus strand of JAIRJX010000066.1, from coordinate 1,629 downwards.
GCAAGGCCGGCGGCACCGACGATGGCCGACATGACCCAGTCCGCCGGGCGGTCGGCGGCCTCAAGCAGGGCCCCGGCCCCCGCAGCGGCTTCGATACCGCTTCCGGCCAGTTCATTGCGCAACGCAGGCAGGCAATCCTCATGCGCGGTCACCGCGATCTCCGCCCGCAGCTCCCGCGCCATCCGGGCCAGCCGCCCCACATTGCGCCCGCCGGTCAGCGCCACGGTGTGGAATACCGCCGCCCCGCCCTGGTGACGGATCAGGTCAAACGTGCTTTCACCGATCGAGCCGGTCGCGCCGAAGACGGAAATGTGCCGCATCGCCTCACCCCACCGGCAGGCAGCCGAGCCAGTGGAGAGCCAGCGCCAGCACCGTTGCCGTGGCGAGCGCGTCGAACCGGTCGAGCACGCCACCGTGACCGGGGATGAGGTTGGAGCTGTCCTTCACCCCGGCCCGTCGTTTGACGGCGCTTTCGGCAATGTCGCCCATCTGCCCGGCAAATCCCATCAGCGCCGAAAGCCAGATCAGCGATGCCCCGCCCTGCCCCGACAGATGGAAACCAAGCCCCACCAGCGCCGCGCCGATCCAGCCCGCCACCGTGCCGGACCAGGTTTTCTTCGGGCTGACGGCAGGCCAGAATTTCGGGCCGCCAAGGCTGCGCCCGGCGAAATAGCCCAGCACGTCCGAGGCCACCACCACCGCCACGATCCACAGGATCGGTGCGAGGCCAAGACCTCGCAGCGCGATCAGGCCATAGCCGGTCGCGAGGATCAGCAGCGCGTAAAGAAAGAACACCGTCCTGTCACGGCGCGGGCGGGCGATCCCGGCCAGCGCCGGCAACGGCAGAAACGGCAGTGCTGCCTGTGGAAACAGCAGCGCCAACGCCAATGCTCCCGCAGCACTCAGGCCAAGGCCGGAAGCAGGAATGCCGCGCGGCGCGGCAGTCATCCGCGCCAGTTCCCACAGCATCAGCCCGGTCACCACCAGCACCAGCGCCGAGAACACCGCGCCGCCGCACCAGATCGCGCCAAGACCAGCCACCACCATCACCGCAGCCGAGACCAGCCGCGGCCCCAAATCCGGCCATCGGGCAAGAAGCCCGCTCATGCCGGGGTCACCCCGCCGAAGCGCCGCTCGCGTGCGCCGAAGCGCCGCACGATCCGCGCCAATTCGTCGGGCGAGAAATCGGGCCAGAGCGTCGGCGTGAACTCGTATTCCGCATAGGCCGCCTGCCAGGGCAGGAAATTGGAGGTCCGCGCCTCGCCCGAACTGCGGATCACCAGATCCGGATCGGGCAGATCGGCGGTGTCCAGATGCTGGGCAAACATCGTCTCGGTAATCTGCGCCGGATCCAGAAGCCCGGCCGCGACCGCGCGCGCCATGTCACGCGCGGCGCGGGTCAATTCGTCGCGCCCTCCGTAATTGATGGCGATGGTGAAGTTCAGCCGGCCGGCGGCGGCGGTCCGCGTCTCGATCGCCGCCATCAGCCGCTGGAGCTTCGGGTCAAGCCGCGAACGATCGCCGATGAAGCGCATCCGCACCGATTCGGCGGCCAGCCGGTCGGCCTCGCGCTCGATATAGCGGGCGAAGATCGACATCAGGCCCAGCACCTCCTCGGGGGAGCGCCGC
>JAIRJX010000060.1 GCA_031260425.1 Gemmobacter sp. | reverse complement strand
AAGACGATGAAATGACTGATAAAATCACGAAGGGCAAGGGTCTCCGGCCGTCCGCCGTTCAGCGCCAGCATGTTGCAGCCGAAGCTCGATTGCATCGGCGAGAAGCGGAACAACTGGTTCAGCACGACATCGGGCGTGGCGTCGCGCTTCAGCTCGATCACCACGCGCACGCCGATCCGGTCGGATTCGTCAGCGATGCCGGCGATGCCCTCGATCTTCTTCTCGCGCACCAGATCCGCGATCTTTTCGATCATGGTCGCCTTGTTGACCTGATAGGGCACTTCGTCAACGATGATCGCCCAGCGGTCCTTGCGGATTTCCTCGATCCGGGTTCTGGCGCGCATGATGACCGAGCCGCGCCCCTCAAGATAGGCCTTGCGGATGCCGCCGCGGCCGAGGATCTGGCCGCCGGTCGGGAAATCGGGGCCGGGGATGATCTCCATCAGTCGCTCGGACGACAGGTCGGGATTTTCGATCATCGCGAGGCAGCCATCGACCACCTCCGACAGATTGTGCGGCGGAATGTTGGTCGCCATGCCGACGGCAATGCCGCCCGCACCGTTGACCAGCATGTTCGGAAAGCGCGCGGGCAAGACGGTCGGCTCGCGGTCCTTGCCGTCGTAATTGTCCTGAAAATCGACGGTATCCTTGTCGATATCGGCCAGCAGGAAGGCGGCAGGCTTGTCCATCCGCACTTCAGTATAGCGCATGGCGGCGGCGTTGTCGCCATCCATGGAACCGAAATTCCCTTGCCCATCAAGAAGTTTCAGCGACATGCTGAAGGGCTGCGCCATCCGCACCAGCGCATCATAGATCGCGCTGTCACCATGCGGATGGTATTTCCCCATCACGTCGCCAACCGGGCGGGCCGATTTGCGGTAGGCCTTGTCATGAGTATTGCCGGTTTCGTGCATGGCGAAGAGGATGCGGCGATGCACCGGCTTCAGCCCGTCGCGCAGATCCGGGATGGCGCGGCTCACGATCACGCTCATTGCGTAGTCGAGATAGGCCGTCTTCATCTCCGTTTCGATGGAGACATGCGGCCCCGCATAGAGGCTGCGAGAGGATTTTTCAGTGTTATCAGTGTCTTCCGGCTGATCGCTCACCCCGGGTCGCCTTTTCTGCTACGGGGGCTCAGACCACCCCAGATATTGTTGGGGTCAGTATATGCCATCGCGGATATGGGGTGCAACCGCCCTTCGGTCGCGGGGCCTGCGGGCAGTCCTACGCCCCCTGCGGCCCCGCCGCGCGCAGGATCATGCCGAACAGGTCGCGCGGGTCATCGGGATCGGCGATCATGTCGAGATCCTGATAAAGCCCCGAGGCGCGCAACCGGGAATGGACATAGGCCAGCGCACTGAAATCCTCGATGGCGAAGCCCACGCTGTCGAAAAGCGTGATCTGGCGCGGATCGCTGCGGCCGGGCGTGGTGCCGGTGATGACCTGCCACAACTCGCTCACCGGATGATCGGGGGCAAGCTGCTGAATCTCGCCCTCGATCCGGGTCTGCGGCGGATATTCCACAAAGATCGACGCGCGCGCCAGAATATCGCGGTGCAATTCGGTCTTGCCCGGGCAATCGCCGCCCACGGCGTTGATATGCACCCCCGTGCCGATCATGTTGTCGGTCAGGATGGTGGCGTTCTGTTTGTCGGCGGTGCAGGTGGTGATGATCTGCGCGCCCTCGATCGCCTCTTCCGCCGTGTGGCAGGCGGTGAGCTTCAGTCCGCGCCCGGCGAGGTTGCGGGCACATTTCGCCGTCGCCGCCGGGTCGAGGTCATGAAGCCGGACCTCGGTAATGCCGCAGATCGCCTTGAAGGCCAGCGCCTGGAATTCGGCCTGCGCACCATTGCCGATCAGCGCCATGGTGCGGGCCCCCTCGGGCGCCAGCCATTTCGCCGCCATGGCGGAGGTCGCTGCGGTGCGTAGCGCGGTCAAGATGGTCATTTCGCTCAGCATCAGCGGATAACCCGTCTCGACATCCGCCAGAAGCCCAAAGGCGGTAACGGTTTGCAGTCCTTTCTTCATGTTGGCCGGGTGGCCGTTCACATATTTGAAACCGTAAGTCTCGCCATCCGAAGTCGGCATGAGTTCGATCACGCCGATCTCGGAATGGCTGGCCACGCGCGGCGTCTTGTCAAAGAGCGGCCAGCGGCGGAAATCGGCTTCGATCGCTTGCGCCAGCTCCACCAGCATCCGCTCGACGCCGATGTGAAGAACAAGACGCATCATGTTGTCAACGCTGACAAACGGCACAAGAGCGTTACGGGAGGGAAGGGTCATGGCGCGGTCTCAGGCAAAGGAACGGGTTGGGCGGTCGAACACTTTGCGGCCCATCAGCGAGCCGACGAGATCGACCATCAGCCTTGCGGTGCGGCCCCGGTCGTCGAGAAAGGGGTTCAGTTCGACGAGATCGAGCGAGGTGACGAGACCGCTTTCATGCAGAAGCTCCATCACCAGATGCGCCTCGCGGAAGGTGGTGCCGCCGGGCACGGTGGTGCCAACGGCCGGCGCAATGGAGGGATCGAGGAAATCCACATCGAGGCTGACATGCAAGAGCCCGCCCGCCGCGCGCACCTTGTCGAGGAAACTCCGCAAGGGTGCGACGATGCCGTGTTCATCCAGAACCCGCATGTCATTGATGGCGATATCGTGGTGCAGAAGCGCCGCATGTTCCGCCGGATCGACCGAGCGGATGCCGTCAAGGCCGATCCGCTCCGCCGGGATCGGCGCCGGGAAGCGTG
>JAIRJX010000053.1 GCA_031260425.1 Gemmobacter sp. | reverse complement strand
CAGGGGCATGCTTCATCCTTGGCCAACGCATGCGCGCACCGTCCGGCCAAAGGCCCCGGCGCCACGACGTTCGCCCTTGTGCCCACGGCTTCGCACCGTCTCCCGGCAGCGCTACCGATGGTCACTTCGCCGCGAGGTGCCGGGAAATCTGCGGTACAATCGCCGTAGATCCTCCGATTTCGGTGGCCGCGCCGGCGGACAGGGTGGTAAATATGGACACATCACAGCCCTTTTGCCGCAGAAACCGCCGTCTCCATGGACCTTGACGCGACAGACCGCCGCCTTCTCACCGCTCTGCAGAAGAATGGCCGGATCACCAATGCCGAACTCTCGGAGCAAGTGAACCTCTCGGCCTCGGCCTGCCACCGCCGAGTGCAGCGGCTGGAGGAGGAAGGGTTCATCTCCGGCTATGTAGCGCTGCTCGACCCACGCCGGCTGGGCCGGCTCACTACGGTTTTCGTCGAGATCACCCTGCAAGGCCAGGCGGACGAGGTGCTTGATGCCTTCGAGCGCGAGGTGGGGCGTATCCCCGACATCCTCGAATGCCACCTGATGGCCGGCAGTGCCGATTACCTGCTGAAGATCGTGGCGGAAGATACCGAGGATTTCGCCCGTATCCATCGGCAATACCTGTCCCGCCTGCCGGGGGTGGCAAAGATGCAAAGCTCGTTCTCGCTGCGAACCGTGCTGAAGACGACCGCGTTGAAGGTCTGACGGTTTCGCCGCCGCCGGCGGGTCATGGCCGGTTCGGATCGACAGGCGCTGTCGGACCGGATAGACACATCCCCAACGCGCATTCGGCCCGTTTGATCTTCCGATCCTTGTCGCCCTTCGCTACGCGGGCGAGGAGGGCAAGAAACCGCTCCCCCGTCAGCCGCCCTTGCGCATCACGAGGCAAGACCACTCGCCCAGATCCTCGCGCGCCTCCAGCGTGAAGCCCTGCGCAAGATAGGCCGCCGTCACCGCCTCGGCCTGCACCATCAGAAGGCCCGACAGGATCACCCGTCCACCCGGCGCGGCATGGCGGGCCATATCCGGGGCCAGTTCGATCAGCGGGCCCTTCAGGATATTGGCGAAGACCAGATCAAAGGGCGAAGCTGCCACCAGAAGCGGGTGATCAAAACCGGCAGCCTCCAGGCATTCCACGCGGCCCTCAAGCCCGTTGATCGCCACATTGGCTTCAGCCACATCCACCGCCACACGATCGATATCGGACGCGATGATCAGCGCCCCGGGCAGAACCGAGGCCGCAGCCAGCGCCAGAACGGCGGTGCCGCAGCCGATATCGGCCACTTTCTCCGGGGTGAAGCCGGCATCGACCAGCCGGTCGAAGGCGCGCAGGCAACCCAGCGTGGTACCGTGATGGCCAGTGCCGAAAGCCACCGTCGCCTCGATCTGCAAGGCCACCCTCCCCTCCGGCACCTTGTCGGCATCGTGGCTGCCGAAGACGAAGAACCGTCCAGCCTCCACCGGTGCGAGTTCGCGGCGCACATGCGCCACCCAGTCGATCTCCGGCAATTCCGAAAGCGCAAAGGGCCGGGCCTCGAAAGCCAGCGCCAGCATATCGAGGATCACCGCATTCGGCGCCTCCACGAAATAGGCGCCGACCTCCCAGAGACCCGAGCCGTCCTCGATCTCGAACACACCGACGCCGACCGGTGCGGGGTCCATCTTCTCCACCGCCTCGGCCAATGCCTGTGCTGCATCCTCTCCCGTCAGGGTGGTCAGGGCGGAATAGGTGGGCATTTCGCGGCTCCCTGCGGTTGGCCCCGCCGCGATAGACCTGTGGTGGCCATGGGTCAACCGCGAAAGGCTGGACCCAGGGGGCCCCCTTGCGTATAAGGCCGCCATGACGATCCTTCCTGCGCCATCGGCCCGGCCCTCCGGGCAGCGAATTACCGTCCCGGCGCGCTGACGAGCCGCCGGGTGACCCGACATGGCAAGGCCCTTGCATGGGGCCGATCTCTCTCACTTCCCGAACTTCTGGAACGCAACCGATGTGCGCCGATACGACCGATCCGAAATATCCCGTCTTCCTGCCCGAAACCGATTTCCCGATGCGCGCGGGCCTGCCGCAGCGCGAGCCCGGCTGGCTTGCCCGCTGGAACGAAATCGGCATCTATGACCGGCTGCGCGAGAAGGCGGGGCGCACGCCCTTCACCCTCCATGACGGGCCGCCCTATGCCAACGGACATCTCCATATCGGCCATGCGCTGAACAAGATCCTCAAGGATTTCATCGTGCGCAGCCAGCAGATGCTGGGCCATGACGCGCGCTATGTCCCGGGCTGGGATTGCCACGGCCTGCCGATCGAATGGAAGATCGAAGAGCAGTATCGGGCGAAGGGGCTGAACAAGGACGATGTGGATGTGGTAGCCTTCCGCCAGGAATGCCGCAAGTTCGCCGAAGGCTGGATCGACGTGCAGCGCGAGGAGTTCAAGCGCCTCGGCATCACCGGCAACTGGGCCGATCCCTACCTCACGATGGACTATCACGCCGAGGCGGTGATCGCCGGGGAGTTCATGAAGTTCCTGATGAACGGCGCGCTCTATCAGGGCTCGAAACCGGTGATGTGGTCGCCGGTCGAAAAGACCGCGCTGGCGGAGGCCGAGGTCGAGTATCACGACCATACCAGCCATACGGTCTGGGTGCGGTTCCGCCCCCAAGGCGCGCTCGACGGTGCTTCGGTAGTGATCTGGACCACGACGCCCTGGACCATCCCGCAGAACCGTGCGGTCGCCTATAACCCTGCCATTGCTTACGGTGCCTACCGGATAGACGAAGTAGCCGAAAATGCCACGGCCCTGCCAGGCGAGGTGATCATCCTTGCCGACAAGCTGGCCGAGGGGGTGATGACCGCCGCCAAGGTCACTGCTTTCAACCGGCTACATGACGTTCCGGCGGCGGAGTTCGAGAACGTGGTGCTGGCCCATCCCTATCGCGGCCTGACCGAGAACAGGGAATGGGACCATGACGTCCCGATGCTCCCAGGTGATCATGTCACCGATGACGCGGGCACGGGCTTTGTCCATACCGCGCCCAGCCACGGTGACGACGATTATCAGATGGGGCAGAAATTCGGCCTGCCGATGACCTATAACGTCGAAGCCGACGGCTCTTACCGCGCTGATCTGCCGCTGTTCGGCGGGCAGGCGATCATCCTGCCCGACGGCAAGGAAGGCCCGGCCAATGTCGCCAACATCAAGGCGCTGCACGGAGCGGGCGCGCTCTTTGCCAAGGGTAGGCTGAAGCATTCCTACCCGCATTCCTGGCGCTCCAAGGCGCCACTGATCTACCGCAACACGCCACAATGGTTCGCCGCCATCGACAAGGTGCTGGATGACGGGCTTTCCACTTATGGCGAGACGATCCGAAAGCGGGCGCTGACCTCGATCAACCAGTTGGTGCAGTTCACCCCGGTATCGGGGCGCAATCGCCTGCATTCGATGATCGAGGCGCGCCCCGACTGGGTGCTGTCGCGCCAACGCGCCTGGGGGGTGCCGCTCACCTGCTTCACCAGGAAGGGCGCGCGACCGACCGATCCGGATTTCCTGCTGCGCAACCCTGAACTCAATGCCCGCATCACCGCGGCGTTCGAGGCCGAGGGCGCCGATGTGTGGTATGTGCCGGGCTTCAAGGAAAGGGTGCTGCAAGGCATCGTGGACCCCGAGAACTACGAGCAGGTCTTCGACGTGCTCGACGTGTGGTTCGATTCCGGCTCCACCCACGCCTTCGTGTTGCGCGACCGGCCCGACGGCACGGTGGACGGCCTTGCCGACCTTTACCTCGAAGGCACAGACCAGCATCGCGGCTGGTTCCATTCCTCGCTGCTGCAAGCCTGCGGCACCAAGGGCCGTGCGCCCTATCGCGGCGTGCTGACCCATGGTTTCACGCTGGACGAGAAGGGCATGAAAATGTCCAAATCGCTTGGCAATACCGTGGCGCCGCAGCAGGTGATCGACGAATACGGCGCCGACATCCTGCGGCTCTGGGTGGCGCAATCCGACTATACGGTCGATCTGCGCATCGGGAAGGAGATCCTCAAGGGCACCGCCGACAGCTACCGCCGGCTGCGCAACACCCTGCGCTACATCCTGGGCAACCTCGCCGGTTTCACCGAGGCGGAGCGTCTGGCGGCTGCCGAGATGCCGGAGTTGGAGCAATGGGTGCTGCACCGTCTGGCGGAACTGGATGGCGAAGTGCGCAAGGGCTATGCCGCCTATGATTTCCAGGGGGTGTTCCAGAAGCTCTTCACCTTCTGCACGGTGGATCTCTCTGCGGTCTATTTCGACATCCGTAAGGACGTGCTTTACTGCGACGCACCGGAAAGCCCGCGCCGCCGCGCCGCGCGCAGCGTGCTTGACCTGCTGTTCCACCGGCTGACCACTTGGCTTGCCCCGATCCTCGTCTTCACCATGGAGGAGGTGTGGCTCTGCCGCTTCCCCGAAACCGGCTCCTCGGTGCATCTGCGAGATATGCCCGACACACCGCCAACCTGGCTGAACGAGGCCCTGGCGGCGAAATGGGCCCGTGTGCGGCAGGCGCGCCGTGTGGTGACGGCAGCACTCGAAGTGCAGCGCACGGCCAAAGTGATCGGCGCGAGCCTTGAGGCCGCACCCGTGGTGCATGTCGAGGACGCGGAGATGCTCAGGGCGCTGAAATCGGTGGATTTCGCACAGGTCTGCATCACCTCGTCCATCTCGCTCACCGCGGATCCCGCCCCGGAGGAGGCGTTCCGCCTGCCGGAAATCTCCGGCATTGCCGTGGTCTTCGAAACCGCAGAAGGCCAGAAATGCGCCCGCTGCTGGCAGATCCTGCCCGACGTGGGCAGCCATCAGCATCCCCGGACCTGCGCCCGCTGCAACTCGGCGCTGGGTTAACGGTCGCAAAGGCCGGAGGGGCAGGCAGCGCCCTGCCCCTACCCTCGCTCGGTCGAGGCCGACAGGCCGTCTGCACGCTGAACCGGCAGGCGGGCGGGGACCGCTTTCGGTGAAGGATGTGTTTCGCCTGCGACATCACGGCAGGTCAGGGTGGACCAACTTTCACCCATGGCACATGCGGCCCATTGTGGTGAAATCCGTTGCTTTCGTCTCACCATCTCATGCGACGGAAGGCAGGGCCCGATGATAGCCGAAAGGTCGGCAGTTGGCGATTGGCGCGCAGTCGAAGCTCCGTGCGCCAATCGCCATCTTTTTGGAAACCGTCCTGTCGGTGCCCATCAGGCGAGGCCGAAACCACATATCTTTCTCGCCCCGCCCGGTATGGACAGAGCAGGCGGCAACGTTCATCGAGAGATCAGTTCGGCGCTCTGCACGACATTCGCGAACTCCCGGTGCAGGTGAGAGAGCGCATATATGTGG
>JAIRJX010000023.1 GCA_031260425.1 Gemmobacter sp. | reverse complement strand
CCTGCACCTCCTGCGCCATGAAGGCGGCTGGGTCGGCGATCCGGCCGAGCACGTCCTGCATCGAGGCCAGCGAGGCGGCGGTCCCGAGCAGGCGCGTCACCCGGCGAAGGCGGCGGCGGGCCACGAAAATCTCTGCCGTCTTGTGGAGCCAGACCGTCCAGGTCACGAAACAGGCGAAGAGCAGGCAGAGCATCACCGCCTTCACCATCCAATGAGCCTGTCGATACATGCCGATTGGCGACAGGTCGTGCGGCATCGGCAACGGGGTAGCCCCGTTGCCGGTCGCGGGGGCCGTCACCCCGGGTGTCGGCGCATCGGGTGCGGGGGCAAGCTGCGGGGCGGTGGGCGCTTCGGCCGGGGCCTGCAACTGCGGCTGCACAGGCAGTTCCGATGGCGTGGTCTGAGCCGGGCTTTGGGCCACGGCCGAGCCGGTCAGGACCAGAAGCAAGGCAAAGGGGCGGACAAGGTGGCGCATCGCATTCCCGATGAATTTCCCTTTCGCACGGCTTCTATACTCAAGCCGGCGGAAATTGACAGCCTTGTCGCCGCAGGTCACGTCGAATTTCCCAACTCCCCTTTGGCAAGGTCGGGTTTTTCCTGTAAGACCACCGCTCAGCCTCAGGAAACCGCCACTTCGATGACCCCCGACCTCTCCGCCCCGATCGCCCCGGACGTTCTGACCCTGCCGCGCAAGCTGCCGGGGGGGATGGCGCCGAATCTGGTGGGCCTCACACGTGATCAGTTGCGCGATGCGCTGATTGCCGCCGGCACGCCTGAGAGGCAGGCCAAGATGCGGGTCGGGCAGATCTGGCAATGGATCTATCACTGGGGCATCCGTGATTTCACGGCGATGACCAACCTCGCCAAGGATTACCGTTCGCTTCTGGCCGAGAAATTCGTGATCGAACTGCCCGAAATCGTCACGCGGCAGGTCAGCGCCGACGGCACCCGCAAATACCTGCTGCGCATCGCCGGAGGGCACGAGGTCGAGGCCGTCTATATCCCGGAGGAGACGCGCGGCACACTTTGTATCTCCAGCCAGGTCGGGTGCACGCTGACCTGCTCCTTCTGCCATACCGGCACGCAGCGTCTGGTGCGCAATCTGACGGCGGCGGAAATCGTGGGCCAGGTGATGGTTGCGCGCGACGATCTGGGCGAATGGCCGGTGCCGGGCGCGCCGAAGGACGAGACCCGGCTGATCAGCAATGTCGTGCTGATGGGCATGGGTGAGCCGCTCTACAATTTCGAGAATGTGCGCGACGCGATGAAGGTGGTGACGGATGGCGAGGGGATCTCGATCTCGCGCCGCCGCATCACGTTGTCGACCTCGGGGGTGGTGCCCGAGATCGCGCGTACGGCCGAGGAGATCGGCTGCCTGCTTGCCGTCAGCTTTCACGCCACCACCGATGAGGTGCGCGACCGTCTGGTGCCGGTGAACCGGAAGTGGAACCTTGAGGCCCTGCTTGCGGCCTTGCGTGACTATCCGCGGCTGTCGAACAGCGAACGCATCACCTTCGAATATGTCATGCTGAAGGGGGTGAATGATTCGGATGCCGATGCGCGGCGGCTGGTGAAGCTGATTGCGGGTATTCCGGCCAAGATCAACCTTATCCCGTTCAACGAATGGCCCGGCGCACCCTATGAGCGTTCGGACTGGGAGCGGATCGAGGCTTTTGCCGACATCATATACAAGGCCGGCTATGCCAGCCCGATCCGCACCCCGCGCGGCGAGGATATCATGGCGGCCTGCGGCCAGCTCAAATCCGCGACCGAACGCCAGCGCCGGAGCCGGGCGGAGATCGTGGCTGACGACGGGCTCTGATCCCCCGCCGTCAGATATAGATCATCAGGTTGTCCCGGTCGGCATAGCTCAGATCGGCGAAGCGCAACTCGGCCACTCCGGCAATCAGCTTCAGCTTGTCGCCACCGTAGCGATAGAAGCTGAAGCTGTCCGCGTCGGTCAGGGTGATGGAATCCGTGGCGGTGTCGAAGCTATGGATACGGTCGATGCCCCGGTCATGCGCCGCGTCGACCAGCAGCATATGCCCGGTGCCGCGCAGGTAGAAGGTGTCATCATCCATTCCGCCGCTGAGCGTGGCGGCGCCCGTGGAGCGAATCACGAAGACGTCGGCGCCGCTACCACCTTTCGCCTCGGCATGGCCGTTCATCAGATCGACCCGGTCGTCACCACTGCCGCCGTTGAGCGTGGCGGAGCCCCCACCCCGGATCACGAAGACATCGTCGCCTCCGTCCCCGTTCGCCACGGCAGAGCCGCCCGTCATCTCGATCCGGTCGTTGCCGTCGCCACCGCTGAGCGTAGCAGAGCCGGTGCTCTGGATCACGAAGACGTCGGCGCCGCTCTCACCTTTCGCTACGGCCTGGCTGCTGCCCAGCACCTCGATCCGGTCGTCACCGCCGCCGCCGCGCAGGGTATCGTTGCCGTGCTGACTGCGGAGCGTGTCATTGCCCGCCCCACCCTTCAGCAGGTCGGGAGTGTAGTAGGAGTTCTCCATATCTCCGATCAGCAGGTCCTTGCCGCCGTCGCCCCGCAAGGTATCCACGCCATGGCCACCCAGAAGCGTATCGGCCCCAAGACCTCCGATCAGCAGGTCATCACCATCTCGTCCCTCCAGCGAATCGTGGCCGCTGCCGCCGGACAGGGTATCCTCGCTATTCTGGCCGAACAGTGAATCGTTGCCCGCGCCTCCGTTCAGCTTGTTGCCGGGCCAGTCGTTGAACGTGGCATTGCTGTCCATGCCGCCATAGAGCGTGTCATTGCCCGGACCGCC
>JAIRJX010000348.1 GCA_031260425.1 Gemmobacter sp. | reverse complement strand
TTCAGGGTGGGGGGAGCCCCCGCGCTGACCTTCATGCGGATCACCTCACCACGCCGACGGCGCGTCAGCGCGGTCTCGAAGCTGCGAACCAGATCCTCGGCTTCATCCTCGACCTCCAGATCGCTGTCACGCAGCACGCGGAAGGCGCAATGGCCGCGGTCGACATAGCCGGGAAACAGCATGTCGAGATGCAGGAGCAGCAATTCCTCCAGCGGCAGGAAACGGCTTTCGCCGGGCCTGCCGGGAAGCGAGACGAAGCGCGCCACCTGCTGCGGGATCGGCAACAGCGCCTGAAGCGTGCGGTGATCGGTCTCCCGCTCCAGCGAGAGCGCCAGCGTGAAGCCGGTATTGGGGATGAAGGGGAAAGGATGCGCCGGGTCGATGGCCAGCGGCGACAGCACGGGAAAGACCTTGTGCAGGAAATGCGTCTCCAGCAATTTCAGGTCGCGCGCGTTCAGCTTGGAGCGGGTGAGGATTTCGATCCCCTGCGCCTCCATCTCGCGCTTCAGCTTCTTGTAGGTGATCTGCTGCATCTTCATCAGCCGGCGCGCGTCTTCGTTGATGAGAGCAAGCTGTTCGGCCGGGCTGCGGCCATCCTCGGACCGGATGCCATTGCCGTTACGGACCTGCGCCCGAAGCCCTGCCACGCGGACAGTGTAGAACTCATCAAGATTGGTGGCCGAGATCGAGAGGAAGCGCAGCCGTTCAAGCAGCGGCACCGCCGGATTCGCCGCCTCTTCCAGCACACGCCAGTTGAAGGCAAGCCAGCTCATCTCACGGTTGAAGAAGCGGCGGGGGCCGGTGGTTTCCGCCTCGGGCAATTCGACCGGGGAAGGGAAGGGGGATTTGAGGAAATTGGCTTGGGTCATAATGCATCTTCTGAGGTGATCGGGTAACGGCAGCATGACGAGTATCAGGTGCAGTCCCTGCAACTGTCCAGCAATTCGGCGGCAAGCTGCCGGGTGACCGGGCCGCCACGCGCCAGCGCCTCGGCATCAAGCCGCGCAACCAGTGCGCGGGCGGCGGCAAGACTGCGGTCCATCCGCACCACCAGCCATGGAACGAGGCTGGGCGTCACTGCGATCTGTCTGTCGGCAAAAAGCTTTACCAGTGTCGCGGAAAGCAGCGCATCATCCGGTGCCTCCAGCCGGGCGATGGCGGCGCCCTGCATCCGGCTGAGCAGGTCGGGCAGGCCAAGCCCCCAGTCGCGCGACGGCTTCCTTGCGGTGAGCAGCAGCGACATATGCCGTTCGGCCAGGCGGTTGTGCAGGTGAAAGAGAGCGGCTTCCGCGCGCGGATCGCCGGCTACCGCCTCGGCCTCCTCGACCACGACGGGGGTATGGCTCTGTGCCTCGACATCGGTCCGCGCCAGCGCCGCACCATTGAGGATCACCGCACCGCACCTCCGCGCCCAGATATGCGCAAGATGGGTCTTGCCCGCACCTTCGGGGCCGATCAGCAGGAGCTTGCCCAGCGGCCAGTTCCCGCCCTCCACCGTCGCCAGCGCCACGGCGTTGGCGGGCGAGACGAAGAAATCCTCGCGCCGGAGCGAGGCGCGGGCAGGCAGATCGAAGGCGAGCTGGTGTGTCATGGCGTGGAAGACGGTGGTGGTCCGAGGCCGGTATAAAGTCGGCTCTGCTTGTATTGCACGATCCCGAAGCGCGCCAATACGCCAAGCGCCGCTGCTACCGGCACCGCAACCAGCATACCGACAAAGCCGAAGACCGCGCCGAAGACCGAAAGCGCGAACAACAGCCACACCGGGTGCAGGCCCACCGAGCTGCCGATCAGCTTCGGGGTGAGGACATAGCTTTCCAGAAGTTGGCCCGTGGCGAAGATACCCGCAACAATGCCGAGCGACAGCCAGTCGCCCCAGAACTGAAAGAGGGCGACCCCGATGGCCAGAATTCCGCCGATCAGGGAGCCGACATAGGGGATGAAGGTGATCGTCCCGGAGATGGCGCCGATCAGGAGCCCGAATTTCAACCCTGCCAGAACCAGCGTGACGGCGTAGAAGGTGCCGAGTGCCAGGCAGACCGAGATTTGCCCGCGCACGAAGGCCGCCAGTGTGGCGTCGATCTCCGAAGCCAGCCGGCGGATAGTCGGTGCATGGTCGCGCGGCAGGATCTCGTCGATGCGGGCGATCATGTTGTCCCAGTCAAGCAGCATGTAGAAGGTCACCACCGGCACGACAATGATGAAGACAATGGCGCTGATCACCCCCCTTGCCGAACCGATCAGGGTCTGCACCAGCTCGCCTCCCTTCGACTGGATCACCTGGCCGATATTCTCCAGCGCCTGCCGCATGGCGGAGGTCTCGTTCGAAAGCTGCGGGAAGCGCTCCAGCGCGAGGCTCTGCAACTGGCGGAGCATCGCCGGCGCCTCGTTCACCAGTGCGGCAAGCTGAGTGAAAAGCACGGGCAGCACCGCCAGCACCAGCAGAAGGGTGAGGAGCGCCGCCAGGATGGAAATGGCACCGGTGGCGGCGGCCCGGCTCAGCCCGGCACGTTCCAGCCGGTCGGCCACCGGGTCCATGAAATAGGCGATGGCTCCACCGACGAGGAAAGGCAGGATCACATTGCCCAGAAACCATAGCGCCACCACAAAGACGGCGGCGGCGACGCCCCAGATTTTCGCCTGATCGCGCACCGGAAGTGTCATGCGGTTTCCTTTCGGAGGGTCCATGCCCCAGAGTGTTCATTCAGCGCGAGGGATTCAAGGGTTCTCGAACCGCAAGCGAGGCGCGTCTCGCTTCTGCCGCCGGTCAGTGTGCAGCAGCAGCGATCCTGTTGGGCCCAACGGGCTGTTCAAGGCCGAAGTCATCCGCCGCCGTGGCCCGTGGCGCAGTTTCGAAGCGGTGGAATATGCCACGCTCGAACGGGTGGGCTGGTTCAACAACCGCCGCCTGCCGGAGCCGATCGGGAACATTCCGCCCGCCGAAGCCGGGGCAAACTTCTACGCAGCACCGGAAACCGACCCCAAGGCCGCATAACTAACCGAAATCAGCCTCCGGCAAACCCGCCGCGGTTCAGACCACCAGCGTATAGCCCTTGCAGATCCGTTCGAGCACCCGCTCCAGCACGGGCCGGTCGCGATTTCCGCCCGAGGCCTGTTCCTCGTGGAGCTCGGCGCAGCCTGCGGATTTCAGGGCCTGCGACTGGAGCAGAGGGGTCGTCTAATCGCATCACATGTTGCAAGCCCTTTCGTTCGATGTCGGGCAGAAAGCCGATGATGAGCAGCGCGCGTGTTCGTCGAGGCGCGCCAAGGTACGTTTGCCGGAGCACGGTCGTCTTCGCGGTCGGCACGTTGGTCGCCGCATGATTGGTGTTCGCGGGTGGGCTTTCCTATGTCTGATCCGCACTCAGCTGAGGCATCAGCGGTGCATCCCCCTGCACGAAAGGCCCTACCTGCGTCCCGGCAGGGACGCTTCGGCGCGCTCAATGCTCGAGCGCTATTCCCCTGTTCTCAAGCAGTTGGTTTCATACTTCGCTCAAACAACGTACCGTCTCGAAGCATCGCATGCATCGTGTGCGCTCCCACGCAATCGAGAACCCATGGCGAAAACAAAGTTCGCCAAACACCAGCATCAGCGTCCGCCCATTGCCATCCAGAAACGGGTGTCCATCGACAAAGTATCCCATCACTGCACCCGGCACCTGCCGAAGACCCGGAGCTTCGGCTAGCCGAAGGCCATAGTCGATTGCTCGTCGAATATCTGCCCCAATAGCGAAAACGACATTGGGACCTTTGCTGATTTGCATCTCCGCCGCGACTTCGGTGCGGTCGCGCCCGGCCCAAGGATGGAAGTCCCCGAAGGCCTCGAGCATCGGCAGCAAGATTGCTGACAGCTTCGGCTGGTCGGAAAGAAGGTGGCACACATGTGCTTCGAACGTACTTCCCTTCCCAGCAGGAACGAGAAGGTCGAAAGTCTTCATGAACCCTCTGATATGATTGGATAGATCCACCGTGATCCTGACCAGTCGGTTCCTGGCTGCGATCAGGGTCCGCGCCAGCATGCTGTCAAAGCCCTTCACCCGCACTTCCCGGAAAAAGCCAATCTCAGCCAGATGTGCCAAACCGTCGGCATCGTTCGCGTCGGTCTTGTTCGGCGCCATGTCGAGGGCCGACTTGGCGTGACGGGCATCGATGCAGATCGCGGGCAAGCCCTCGGCTCGGAGGGCATGATAGAACCAGACCGAAAGCGGGCCGGTCTCGAACACGATCCGATCGACTGCAAGCGCCCGCTTGCGCACCAGTTGCGCAATCACCGCAGGGTCGGAAACACATTTTCCGCGCCAGATACGCTCCCCGCCGCGCCGGATCGACACAGCGGTCTCTTTCATCGAAACGTCCAGACCAATATATTCCTTCACGGCTGTTCTCCATCAGATGTTTGGGCCCGGCGTCCAGTCGAGAGCCCGTACCTTCATCCTGTCGGGGAACAGCCACCCTCCCAGCCTTGCCAGCGGTCAGGGGACCAAGCGCCCGCGATTACCCCATGTCTGATCCTCGGTCGAGACGCGCGCATAGCCTATCAGGAGCATGAAAATTCGCCGTTCGCAATTTCATGTACCGGCAATAAACGACGGGTTGAGTGGGAAGGGCAGGGGGGCACCTTGCTAGATGGCAAACTTTGCCATAGTATCTTGGCGGAAGGAGACTGTCATGGGCACCATGAACATTTCACTGCCGGACCCGATGAAGTCCTGGGTCGAAGACCAGGCAAAATCCGGCCGCTATGCCAATTCCAGCGACTATGTGCGAGATCTGATCCGTCGCGACCGTCTGCGGTACGAAGCGATCACGGAAATCCAGGCCGCCCTTGACGCCGGCTTGGCCAGCGGCCCGGCAGCACCGCTTGACCGTGAGGCCTTCAAGACCCGGATGCGCGCGCAGCATGCCGAAAAGTAACGGCTGGGTACTTCGGCCCGCCGCTGAATCCGATCTTTCGGGCATCTGGCTTCATGGGTCTGCCAGTTGGGGTGTCGAGCAAGCAGAGCGCTATGCTGACAATCTGTTTGGGGTTTTCGATCTACTCGCGGAATTCCCAGAGATGGCCCGGGAACGAAGCGAGTTCAAGCCGCCGGTGCGGATTCATTCCAGTGGCTCGCATCTGGTGATCTATCGGTTGGAAGGGCAGGGGATCGAAATCATCCGCGTCTTGCATGCCCACCAGAACCTGATGTCTTATCTTCAAGAAGGGTGATTGGCTTATAGGCCCGCGGCCTTGGTCAGGTTGACCCGGAACCGGTAGCGGCGAGTCATCTCGGTACTGGCGTGGCCGAGCTGCTTCTGAACATAGCGTTCATCCACCTCGGCGCTGCTGGCAAGACCCGCCCGCAGGGAATAGCCGGAGTACAGCGCCAGCCGCTCCGCCTTTGACAGATCGGGGCGCAGGCCTGCATCCTCGACCGTCTGCTTGATCAGGCGGGCGACGTGCTTGTCGGAGAGACAGTCCGCGGTGGCCTTGAGCCCGTTGCGGCTGACCGCGACGAAGATTGGGCCGAAGTCGATCTTGGCATAGTGCAGCCACTGGGTCAGGGCATGGATCGGGCAGGTCTGGTCGGACGAGCCACGCGCAATCTCCACCTCGCGCCAGCCGGTCTTGCCGCGCAGGTTGATCAGGGCGCCGCCATCCAGCACCTCGACCCAGCCGCCGCTCTCGGGCGTATCATCCTTGCCGTGATCGAGGCCGACAATTTCTGACCGGCGCAATCCGCCGGCAAAGCCGATGAGCAGCATGGCCCGGTCGCGCAGGCCCCGCAGGGTGCTGCGGTCGCAGGTCTCCAGCATGGCCAGCAGATCCTCGGGCAGGATCGCCTCCTTCTGGCGAGGCGGGGCGGCATGGCTGTTGCGGATGCCCGCCAGAACCGTGGCGACATGTGGGTTGCGCCGGTCAAGGCTGAACCCGCGTTGCGCACAGGCCCAGACCAGCGCCGAGAGCCGCCGCTCGATGGTGGAAACGGCGTTTTTCCTGCCGCCAACGGATTTCGCGCCAGAGGCACAGGCGGTGATGTAAAGGCCAACGACCTGCGGATCTGGCGACAACGCCTCCAGCCCCTCACGCCGGCACCATCCGGCGAAATGCTTCCAGTCGGCGGCATAGGCCCTGCGGGTATTGGCCAAACTCGCCGCCTCGGCATAACCGCGCGCCCGCTCGGCCAGATCGCGCAGGGCAGGGGGCTGGTGCTCCGGCAGGGCAAGGGGGGCGTCCGGGTCAGTCGCCATGGCGCCGCTCCAACAGGCGGATCAGCATCCGGCGCTGCTGGTCCTGGCCCCCGAAGAACACCGACAGAACCCGGATCAGCCCTTCGGCCTCATCCACCGTGAACCAGAAGGTCGCCTTGCCAAAGGCAAGCTGCCGCAAGCCCGGCAGCAGATCATCATGGCGCTGCCCGCGAAAACGGGGCCGTCACAATCCGGAGCGAGTCGTCCAGGATCTCCGACAGACGTTGCGCCGCCCGACCTGCGGCCTCGGCCGGGCTTTCGCCGAAGGCGATATAGCTGTCCATCAGATGGTCGAGGATCAAGGCAAAGTCCCGCTCGGCCTCTGCGGCGAATTCAGTCCACCAGGTCATTTCGGCGCGACATCGGCCTGCCGCGCCGCGACAAGCGCCGTGACGCGCCGCCGCATCTCTTCGGCCGAAACGAAGCTGCCCCGCTGCCGTTCTTCCAGCAGCGCACGCAACGCCGCACGTTCCAGCCGTTCGTCCTCGGCCTTCTGGCGCAGCAGATCCAGCCCATGCTGCACCACCGCGCTGACCGAGACGAAGCGCCCGTCCTGCACCTGTGCGCGGGCGAAGGCGTGATGTTCGTCGCTGAGCGAGATCGAGGATTTCACGGTCATGGCGGGTTTCCTTGCTTACACCACGGTATGACTGGGTGGTATTTCCGTCAAGACTGCCTTCCGAAATACTGCACGCCGCAGGGCCTCGCTGAGGTGTTCCGGGGGCGATTTCCGGTGTGTCGGTCTGCCAGGGTTTTCGAGACTGCGGTCCATCTGTTTTCAATAGCTTGCCTGTGTCGCATTTCTGAGACTGATTCAGGGTATGTGAGACTGGACACCGATTTGAGTCACTACCGGTGAGACTGTCCGGCACCCGCACACTGAGCAAGTTATGTCCGATGATGCAGCTTTATCGGACATAATTGAGAAACGACAAGCGCAGCGCTATTGGCGTATTCCACTAGCTAAAAGCGCCGCAACGATTATCCTGTGCGCATGAGAAAACCACGCGCGAAGCCCGTCGAACCCTCGCCGATGCTTCCCCCGCTGCCGGGCTGGATCACCGCTGCGCCGACCGAAACCCATGACGCTGCGGCGTTCCGGTCCGGGGCTGCACTGGCGCATCTGAGCCTGGCGACCGCCGCCGACGACGTGCCGATAGCGCTCTGGCGTGACCGACTGGCGCTGGCGGCGGCCGAGGTCTGCGTGGGCTTCGCAGGGCGCCGTGAGGGGGCCGGTGCGATACGCGATGCGCTGCATCTGACCAGGGCAGGCGATGATCCCGGTCCGGCGGGGGAAGTCCTGCGGCAATGGTCCAGAGCGGTTGCGCGGCCGATTTCGGTCGCCCATCTGGGCCGTGCGCTGGAGGGTGTCGCGCCGGAGCGGATTGCCCTTTGCCTCGATGCAGCGGGACCAGCGCCGGTTGACCGCGCGGTGCAGGTCATCAAGGCCGTTCTGGCCGACAGTCCGCGGGGCGAGATCGCGGACTTGATCCTTGCCGATGCGGTGCCGGCAAGATCGCTCGGGTGGACCCATGTTCTGCCGCTTTTGTCGCTGGCCCTGAAACCTCGTGATCTGCGCCTGCGGGGCGACGACCTGCGCATGGCCTGCCAGCAGCTGGGTGCTGCCACCAGGCCCGCTTATGCCCCCGCGAACCGCGACGCGGCGCGCCTTATACCTTTGTCACCACGGAAACCTTCCTTGCCGCCTTCGGGATGGCGTCTTTGCGCGACCTGCCCGATCCCGAGCAACTCGCATATGCCGGCCTGGCAGACCCGTCGGAGGCCTACGACATTTAAGGAGCGGGTGGAGCTTCGGCAGGAGATCGGCGGCCTTCACATTAAGCTGGGCCACTGCCCGCAGCAGGTCGGCCAGATCAGTCGCTCTGGGGAAGAGGCCCGCCGCTGCCCGGCAGTTCCGGCAAGCTGATCCGTGAGCGCCCTGACCAGTCCGTTGTGGTTTCCAGCGGCATCGGCAAGCCGGACCCAAAGGTTCAGCGGGTCGCCTCCGGTGGAGTCTCTTGCCTCGATCTACCGCTCTGACATATGCACCATATTCCTTCGGCCTCGTGCTCTGCGGTCGGGGGCATTTTTGTGTTGACTGGAGCTCTCTCGCGCGGATGCCGGACATCTGGAGGGAATGCGACAGGACCTGCATCGGATCGGCACCGGCGTAAACCAGATCGCGCTGGCAGCGAACCGGGGACGGGCTGATCTGCTCCGCGAGCAATGGGAGATTGTGAACGAGTTGCGGCGGACATTGCCGGGGGTGCGTAATCTGCTGGCTCGAATCGTCGCCGAACGGCACCGACAGGGTGTTGCGCTGTTTCAGGACTTCCTTGCCGGGAAGGAGGGGCGTGATGGTTAAGGTCGGGGCATGCCGCTCGGGGATGTTGAACGTGGTTGATGACGTGACACGGGAAGTGTCTCGCGGCAATCCCGGACACATCGATTTCAGGCCGCCGCGCGGCACGGGAACTGACAGCCCTGATTGAACGCCGCGGGAGGCC
>JAIRJX010000284.1 GCA_031260425.1 Gemmobacter sp. | reverse complement strand
AACCCGCGGGCGGCGGGGCCCCCCCCCCGCTGGGCACTTTGGCCCGAGGGCGCGGCGGGATTGTGCGGGCCGGGCCCCCCCCCCGCACCCCGGAGTATTTGTCCAAGAAGCAAAGGCGGGGGTTTTACCAGAAGCGGAAAGGCTTATCTTCCTGCCATGACCGCGTTGCCCGCCGCCTTGTCCGACTGGTTCGCCGCGCAGGGCTGGCGGCTGCATCCGCATCAGACAGCGATGTTGGCGCGGACGGAGGCGGCATCGACCTTGCTGATCGCGCCGACCGGGGGCGGCAAGACGCTGGCGGGCTTCCTGCCCTCGCTTGCGGAACTGGCCTCCGCTCCGCGGCCGGGTCTGCATACGCTTTATGTCTCGCCGCTAAAGGCGCTGACCGCCGATATGGGGCGCAACCTGCGCCGGCCGGTGGAGGGGGCCGGGCTCGCGATCCGCATCGAGGACCGCACCGGCGATACCGGCTACACTCATCGCCGCCGCCAGCGCGCCGATCCGCCGCATATCCTGCTGACTACGCCGGAAAGCCTCGCGCTGCTGCTATCTTACGAGGATGCGCTGCGGATGTTTTCCGGGCTTCGGCGGGTGGTGGTGGACGAGATCCATGCACTGGCGGAGAGCAAGCGGGGCGATCAGCTCATGCTCGGTCTTGCACGGCTGGAGCGGCTGGCGCCGGGGCTGCGGCGGGTGGGGCTGTCGGCGACGGTGGAGGATCCGGCGGCGCTGGCACGGTTTTTGGGGCCGGAAACCGGTATTCTGCAGGCCGATCCGGGGCCGGAGCCGGATATTTCCATGCTCGATGCCGGTGCACCGCCGCCCTGGGCAGGGGGTGGCGGGCGCTATGCCATTCCCGCGATTCTGGAAGAGGTGCAGCGTCACCACACCACGCTGATCTTCCACAACACCCGCGCTCAGGCGGAAATCTTCTTCCATCATCTCTGGATGGCCAATGAAGAGGCGCTGCCGATCGCCATCCATCACGGCAGTCTTGGCCGCGAGCAGCGTGGAAAGGTGGAGGCGGCGATGGCCATCGGCGCGCTCCGCGCGGTGGTCTGCACCGGCACGTTGGATCTCGGGATCGACTGGGGCGATGTCGATCTGGTCATCCAGGTTGGCGCCCCGAAAAACGTGAAGCGGCTGGTGCAGCGGATCGGCAGGGCAAACCACCGCTACAACGCGCCGTCGAAGGCGCTTCTGGTGCCTGCCAATCGATGGGAGGTAGTGGAATGCCATGCGGCGCTGGAGGCAGTGCGCGCCCGCGATCTGGACGGCGAGCCGCGCGGGCCCGGGCCACGCGACGTGCTGTGCCAGCACATCCTCGCCACCGCCTGCGCCGGGCCGTTCGATGCCGAGGCGCTTTTTGCCGAGGTGACCACTGCCGGGCCCTATACCGCACTGACCCGCGCCGAATTCGATGCCTGTCTGGAGTTCTGCGCCACCGGCGGCTACGCCCTGCGCGCCTATGACCGCTGGCAGCGGCTGATGTCGCGCGGCGGGCGCTGGCAGTTACGCGACCCGCGCTCGGCATTGCAGATCCGGCAGAATCTCGGCACCATCGTCGGCAGCGAAATGCTGAAAGTGCGGCTGCGCGGCCGTGCCATGCCCTTGGGCGAGGTCGAGGAGACCTTTGCCGCCAGCCTGACCCCCGGCGACACTTTCCTGATCGGCGGCGAGGTGGTCCGCTACGAGGGGCTGAACGAATTGACGGTGGAGGTCAGCCGCAGCCCCGGTCGCGACCCGAAGATCGCGGTCTATGGCGGCACCAAATTCTCCACCTCCACCCAACTTTGCGACCGTATCCTGAAGCTGCTGCGGCAACCCGCCTGGCCCGGCCTGCCGACCCATACCGCCGAATGGCTGGCGCTTCAGCAGCAGGTGTCGCGCTTGCCCGAACCCGGTCGACTGCTCTGTGAGAGTTTTCCGCATGAGGGGCGCGAACATCTCTGCGTCTACGGCTTTGCCGGGCGCAACGCACAACAGACATTGGGGATCCTGCTGACCAAACGCATGGAAGAAACCGGCCTCGCCCCGCTCGGCTTCGTTTGCACCGATCATGCCACGCTGATCTGGGGGCTGGAGCCGGTGCTGGAGGCGGCCCCGCTCTTCGACCTGCCCGCCCTGCGCTCGGGGCTGGAAAGCTGGCTCTCCGGCAATGCCGTGATGAAGCGCACCTTCCGCGACTCCGCCATCATCGCCGGGCTGATCGAGCGCCAGCATCAGGGGCGGCGCAAGAGCGGGCGGCAGGCGACCTTCTCCTCCGACATCCTCTATGACACGCTGTGCCGCTTCGACCCCGGCCATCTGATGCTGGAGATCACGCGGGAAGAGGCGATGCGCGGCCTGGTCGATTTCGGCCGGATCGAGGAGCGGCTGGCGCAGGTCGGTGGGCGGATCGACCTGCTGCGGCTACCGGGCGTCCCCCCTCTCGCCGCACCGCTGTTTCTTGAGGTGGGCCGCGTTCCCGTGCTGGGCGAGGGGCGCGAACGGTTGGTCGAGGCGGCAGCGGAACGGCTGATGGCGGCGGCAGGCCTGACCTGAGCAAGGGATATCGAACCACGGTTCCGTGTGCTTTTGCCACGGGGCACGATATGCTGCCCTGGCACCGGCCCGCCCGGATGCCGCTTGGCCGTGGAAAGCGCCGTTCTTCTCTCAGGGCCATGCGACGGAAGGGCGCGGGCCCTCTCCCGCCTCTCACCTGAAACCGCGATCGCGGCGCTTCCTCTTGCGGGCGGTCCGGGAAACCGCATCGGCGACGCGTTAGGACTTGACGGCGGTTTTCAAAATTCCTAAGCAAACCACGCTGGAGGGGTATAGCTCAGTTGGTAGAGCATCGGTCTCCAAAACCGAGGGTCGCGGGTTCAAGTCCTGCTGCCCCTGCCAGCGGATTTCCTTGCCGATTCCATTGAACGGCTCCCGATTTCCAGCCCTGATATTTCAGGACGTCGAGTGTTCGGTGGAACGACGACCATCACGGCTTTGCAGGTGGCACACCCCGGCCTTGCCGACACCGCCAAGCCACCATCGCGGCAGAGGTCGTATGCATAGGGAATCGCCTCGGCGTCTCTCGGCGGGAGATCAAGACGACCTCGGGCGCCCTGCCCCACCGATCGCGTAATTGCCGTGCATTCGGATTTCACACCTCATCCGCGCAGCGCGGCGGAGGCGGCAGTAGCTGACGGGCCGCGCGTCTCCACTACAGGAGCCGATGTCTCCTGCCCTTCCGCTGCGCGGGCGCCAAGGGGGGCAATGGTTTCCATGGGAACCAGGCTATCCGTCCCGGCCTCATCGGAATTGCGTGATGCTCAGCCGTTCTCGCGCAGGATGGTACCAGCGAGGTAGAGCGAACCGCAGATCAGCACCCGTGCACGCGGCTCGGCGGCGGTGATGGCGGCCAGCGCCGCAGCAACCGAAGGCGCCACATCGGCCGCGATCCCCGCCGTGCGCGCGGCCTCGGCCGTCACCTCGGCGGGCAGGGTATTGGCCTCGCCGGGGATCGACACGGCGTGAAGCTGCGCCAGATGCGGCGCGAATGGGCGCAGGTAACCGCCGATATCCTTGGTGTTGAGCATCCCGCAGATCGCATGGGTGACACGCGGCGGCATCTGGGCCAGCGTGGTCGCGATGGCCTCGCCCCCCGCCGGATTGTGGCCGCCATCGAGCCAGAGTTCCACCGCCGGCGCGCTGTCCGCCAGCGGCCCCCGCATCAGGCGCTGCATCCGAGCGGGCCAGATCGGGCGGGTCATGGCGGCCTCACAGGCGGCCTCGCCCATGCCGAGATGGCGCAAGGCGGCAAGCGCGGCCCCGGCATTCTGGATCTGGTGCGGCCCGCGCAGGGCGGGCATCGGCAGGTCCAGCAGCCCGTTCTCGTCCTGATAGATCAACCGGTCGCGCTCGATGCCGATATGCCAGTGCTGACCATGCACCATGAGCGGCGCGTCAAGTCGGGCGGCCACAGTCTCGATCACCACCAGCCCCTCGTCGGTCTGCGGGCCAACCACACAAGGCACGCCGCGCTTGATGATCCCGGCCTTCTCGCCCGCGATCTCGGCCAGCGTCTCGCCCAGATATTGCTGATGGTCGATCGAGACCGGGGTGATGATGCTCAGCGCCGGGCGCGTCACCACATTCGTGGCGTCCAGCCGCCCGCCAAGACCCACTTCCAGCAGGGTATAATCCGCCGGAACCCGCGAGAAGGCGAGGAAGGCGGCGCAGGTGGTGATCTCGAAGAAGGTGATCTCCTCCCCGCCATTGGCCACGATGCATTCGTCAAGCAGCCCCGACAGCGCGTCTTCGGAAATCAGCTCCCCGGCCAGCCGGATACGCTCGTGAAACCATGCGAGATGCGGCGAGGTATAGGCGTGGACGCGCTTGCCTGCCGCCTCCAGCCCGGCGCGGATCATCGCCTGGGTCGAGCCCTTGCCATTGGTGCCGGCGATATGGATCACCGGCGGCACCCGCTCCTCAGGATGGCCAAGCGCGGCCAGCATCCGGTTCACCCGATCAAGCGTGAGGTCGATGATCTTCGGGTGAAACGCCATCATGCGCTGCAAAAGCGCGTCGGAGCGGGTCGTGTCGGTCATCGTGGCCTCGTGCGGGAAAGTGGGGTCAGGCCGTGACTTCGGCTTCGGGCTTCGCCGACAGGACGGCGATCTCGCCGCGCACAGCGGGGCTTTGCTTCGTCAGCATCCGCAGGATGGTAACCAGCTCGTCACGCAGCGCCTTGCGATGGATCACCCGGTCGAGCATCCCGTGATCCAGCAGATATTCGGCGCGCTGGAACCCCTCGGGCAGCTTTTCCCGGATGGTTTGTTCGATGACACGGGGGCCGGCGAAGCAGATCAGCGCGTTCGGCTCGGCGATCTGCACATCGCCCAGCATGGCGTAGGAGGCGGTCACGCCGCCGGTCGTCGGATGGGTCAGCACCACGATATAGGGCAGCCCCGCCTCCTTCAGCATCTGCACCGCGACGGTGGAGCGCGGCATCTGCATGAGGCTCAGGATACCTTCCTGCATCCGCGCGCCCCCGGCGGCGGCGAACAGCACCAGCGGGCGCCGCGCTATCACCGCCCGTTCGGCAGCCGCAACGATGGCATTACCGACATACATCCCCATGGAGCCGCCCATGAAGGCGAAATCCTGTGCCACGGCGACAACGGGAGTGCGCAGGATTTCCCCCTCGGCCACCAGCATCGCGTCCTTCTCGCCGGTCGCCTTCTGCGCAGCCTTCATCCGGTCGGGATATTTCTTCTGGTCGCGGAAATGCAGCGGATCGGCCAGCGGTTCGGGCACTTTCACCTCGACGAACACACCACCGTCGAACAGCGCCTTGAAGCGGTCGCGCGGGGTGATCGCCATATGGTGATCACAATGGGTGCAGATGTTCAGGTTCTCGGCCAGCTCGCGATGGAACAGCATGGTTCCGCATTCCGGGCATTTCGTCCACAGGTTCTCGGGCACTTCCCGCCGCGAGAAGAGCGAGTTGATCTTCGGCCGGACGTAGTTGGAAATCCAGTTCATGCGGGCTGCCTTTCCTGCTGGCTCGGTCCGTGAAATAGGTCGTGAAGGGCAGAAATGCAATCTGTGGCCGTAGCGCGCATCGCCGAGGGTGGCCGAGGCGCTTGCCGGTTGCGGAGGCGGGCGATATTGCTGCGGCTGAACAGTGCGAGGTCAGCCCGTGACACCGGATTCGCCCCCGACCGACCGCCGTTGCGTCCTGACGCCGCGCCTCGGCCCTCTGCTGATGCTCCTCGTGCCGTTGCTTGCGGCCTGTGTCCCGCCGCAGGGTAGCTCCGGCGGCAACCAGAACCAGAGCCGGAACCTGCTGGCGCACCGGGTGAGCATCGCGGTGCCGGCGGGCTATTGCATCGAGCCCGCCTCGGTGCTGGAACGGGAGGATACCGCGCTCTTGCTGGCCGGCCGTTGTGCAGGGGCAGAGGAACGGGTGCCGGCAGTGCTGACGGCAAGCATCGGCACGGCGGGATCGGCTCAGGGGCTCGACATCGCCGGCAACGGGGCCGACCTTGCCGCCTTCTTCCGCTCGGAGCGGGGACGCGCAGCGCTGAGCCGGCGCGGCCGCGCCGTCGATGTGCGGGTCGAAGAGGCGCTTGGTATCGAAGGGGCATTCCTGATGCGCCTGGCGGATTTCGGCGCGACCCGGGCGGGGCCGGTCGCCGTCGAAAGCTGGCGGGCGGTGCTGCCGCTCGACGGGCGGCTGGTCAGTCTCACGGTGACCGGCAAGGCCGGTGGACCAGTGCTCGGGCGCGATGCCGGCAAGGCGCTGATCGCCGATTTCGTGGCAGCGACGCAGCGCGCCAACCGTTGATCAGCAAATCCAACAGCTTGGGGTGGATTTCCTGATCCGCAATGGAGATAAGGGAATCGTTCCCTCGCCGGCAACGGTCCGGTAAGGGTTCATTCAATGTCGTCATGTGAGAAACCAGTATCGGAACATGAGCACCAGAATTCATCGTCTGATCGATCGCCTGCTGCATCGCCGTATCTTGCGGCGCTGGGAGGCATGGGCGAACAAAGCCGACAAGATGGAGCTGGGGCTGTTGCGCGACCTGCGAATGCGGGCACGGCAGGAGCGCCGGCAACTCGACCGGGTGATCCATGTGGCGGAGCACCGCCTCGCGCTGCCGGTCATCGGATCCAACGCCATCCGCAAACCGATCGGATCGGACTGGGCCTGGCGGCCCGACCTGTGGCAGGGACAAATCCCTGTGCCGGGCTTTTCTCCGGCCCTGTCGAAGCAGCCGATCTGCGACGGCGCCACGCTGTTTCACAACTGCGACAACCCGGAGGTGATCCTCCGCCAGATCCGTAACAGGCGCGCGGCCGACCTGGCACCCTTCGGCCTGCAGATTGACGTGTTCCGCTTCGACGGCTCGTTCCTGTCTCTGGTGCTCGACCTGCCACCCGAGGCAGTCCAGGGGCTGAAGCTGCGCCACGTGATCCGGCTCGACGCCATCGTCGAAATGGAGAAACCGGTAGAGGTCTTCGCCCGGCTCAACATCAAGCACGGGCCGAATATGGAGCAGATCGTGCACGAACTGCCGCTATCGGCGGAAGAAGTAATGGTCGAATTCGATCTCGCCTATACCAGAATGAACGAAAAACGAGTCGACCAGATCTGGATCGACCTGATCTTCGAGGGACCGGAAATGAACCAGATCATCCTGCGCGACGTGACGCTCTCGCGGCGTCCGCGCGCCGATCTGTAAAGGAGGGACGCGCGATGGGCGATACGGTGTTGACCAGAACGCGGGTGCGCGGCGGCGTCTGGGAAGGGGTGCTGACCGCCCCGGAAGCGCCGGATCTGGAGGTGCTTCATCAGGAGCAGACGCTGCCGGGCCTGACGGTAAGCGGGATCCCGGGCGAGGCCGGCCGCTACGCGGTGCACCTGCCGATCCCGGCGTCGGTGCTGAACGAAGGGGTGCAGACCTTCCTGTTCCGCGACGCGAAATCGGGCGAAACGCTCACCCATTTCTCCATCATCACCGGCGTGGCGATGGAGGATGACCTGCGGGCCGAGGTCGATCTGTTGCGCGCCGAGCTCGACCTGCTCAAGCGCGCATTCCGGCGGCACTGCCTCGAAACGGCAGGCTGAGCGGCAAGGGCTTTCGGCAGACCGGGCAGGGCCGATCTGCAATCACCCATGGCGGCTTCTGCCTTCGCCCCTCCGCAACAGAAGGGCCGCGTCCACCCGCGGGGGCGTTGGAATGATTGAGGTCTGCACTTTTCGGCACAACCCCGCCTGATCCCGATCCCCCCGCACCCGTGACACCCAAGCGCCCACCCGGGAGCGGGCATGACGTTGCCTGGCGGCGCTACGTGCCTTGTTCCCGGCGGAGGAAGGGCTCACATGGCGGCTGGCGGAGAGGCGATACGGCGGGCCGTGCCCATGGCCTCCTGCCGGAAATCCTCCTGACTGCCAGCTTGCTCCTGGGAGCTGCAGGCACTGGACATTGCGCACGGCTTGCCCAGATTGAGCAGCAAAAGGAGGTGCGCATGAAACCCTATGCAAAAACCGCCGAGGCGCTGGCCCGGCTGACCCCGGAACAATATCGCGTGACGCAGCAGAACGGCACCGAGCGGCCATTCAGTGGCGAATATGACCACCTGTTCGAACCCGGTCTTTATGTCGATCCGGTCTCGGGGGAGCCGCTGTTTTCCTCTGCCGACAAGTTCGACAGCGGCTGCGGCTGGCCGGCCTTCGCAAAGCCTGTGGAGCCCGCGCATCTGGTGGAGTTGTGCGACGCGACCCATGGCATGATCCGTACCGAAGTGCGCTCAGCCCATGGTGACAGCCATCTTGGCCATGTCTTCCCCGACGGGCCGCGCGCCCTGGGCGGGATGCGCTATTGCATCAACTCGGCCAGCCTGCGCTTCATCCCGAAGGAGCGGATGGCGGCCGAAGGCTATGGCGACTGGCTCGATCGGGTATGATCAGCCGAGCCAGCCGGTTTCCAACGCCCGCGCCCAATCCTCCTGGCCATGGCGGCGGGCCATGGCCGCCATGCGGGCGGGATCGTAAGGCACCTGCCGGAAACTGACACGCCATCCGGCGGGGCCATGTTCCACGGTGGCATAGCTCGCGTCCGGCAGACCGGTCTCTATCACATGCGGCACCGGCATGCCCGCCTCATAGCCCGGCAGGCCGACCGAGCCGGGATTGACGATCAGCACACCCCCCAGCCGCACCGCGCGCGGCAGATGGGTATGGCCGCACAGGATAAGCGGTGCAGCCTCATTACCCAGCAGCGCCGCGACCCCGGCCTGCGGGCGCCGCAACACCGCACCCTCCGGCGTGACCTGATGCAGCCAGTAGGTCAGATCGTCCGCCGGCGTGGCATGACACAAAAGCACATCCCCCAGCCGCACCGTGGCAGGCAGGGCGCGGAGCCAGTCCAGATCGGCAGGACCAAGCTGATCGAAGGTTACCCGATCGCTTGGCCCCATCTCGTCCGGGGCCCGTTCCAACAGCCAACGATCGTGATTGCCCCGGATGCAGATCATGCCGGGCCGGGCGCGCAGCAGATCGAGTGTTTCCACCGGGGCGAGCGGGCCGCTCAGATGATCGCCAAGATTGACGATCCGGTCGATCCCCTGCGCGTCCATGTCAGCCAGCACCGCTGCCAGCGCATCGGCATTGCCGTGAATGTCGGAGATCACTCCGATACGGCCTGCCTCTCCCCTCGCTACTCCCCCGATCATTCCCAGGTGCGGAAGGATTTGTCTGCGGAGGAGAGCGTGAAGATCTCGCAGCCTGTCGCAGTAACGCCGACGGAATGCTCGTATTGCGCCGAAAGCGACTTGTCGCGGGTCACCGCCGTCCAGTCATCGGCCAGCGTCTTGGTTTCAGGCCGGCCCAGGTTCACCATCGGCTCGATGGTGAAGAACATGCCCTCTTCCAGCACGGGTCCGGAGCCGGCGCGCCCGTAATGCAGCACGTTCGGCGGCGCATGGAATTCGAGGCCGAGACCGTGGCCGCAGAAATCGCGCACCACCGACATGCGGTTGGCTTCGACATGGGTCTGGATCGCATGGCCGATGTCACCGAAGGTGTTGCCCGGCTTCACCACCGCGATGCCGCGCATCAACGCTTCATGCGTGACCTCGATCAGCCGTTCCGCTTTGCGGCTCGGTGTGCCGGCCACAAACATCCGCGAGGTGTCGCCATACCAGCCATCGACGATCACGGTCACGTCAATATTCAGAATATCGCCCTCCGCCAGCAGCTTGGCGCCCGGAATGCCGTGGCAGACCACATGGTTGACGCTGATACAGGAGGCGTGCCGATAGCCCTTGTAACCTATGGTTGCCGAGATCACGCCGCGCCGCTTCACCTCTTCGGTGATGAAGGCATCGATCTCGGCAGTAGTTACCCCCGGCTTCACCTGCGAAATTACCGCGTCGAGTATCTCCGCCGCCACCTGCCCGGCCGCGCGCATACCTGCGAAATCCGCGTCCTCGTAGATATGGATGCCGTCTTTCGTCACGCGGCCGCGAATGTCGTTCACGGAAAAGCTCCTTCAAACTGGTTTGACCTCCAGATAGCGCTCCGACGCGCGAAAGGCCAGAGCGGGGCTTTGAAAGCTCTGCCGAGGCGCTATACCTTGACGGTAACGAAGGAGGCCGCCATGACCAACCCCACCGCCGCCATGCTCGTCATCGGGGACGAGATCCTGTCGGGCCGCACCCGTGACAGCAACTCGCATTACCTGGCGGGAGAGTTGACCGGGCGCGGTATCCGCCTGATGGAGGTGCGGGTGGTGGCGGACGAGCACGCGGCCATCACGGAGGCGCTGAACGCATTGCGCCGGCGCTGGGATCACGTCTTCACCTGTGGCGGCATCGGGCCTACGCATGACGATATCACGGCGGATGCGATAGCGGCAGCATTCGGCGTGGCGATCACGTATCGTGGCGATGCGATGGCGCTGTTGCAGACGCATTATGACCGGGCGGGGCTGGAGCTCAACGAATCGCGCCGCCGCATGGCACGTATCCCCGAAGGTGCTGCACTGATCGAGAATCCGGTGAGCGCGGCGCCGGGTTTCTCCATCG
>JAIRJX010000189.1 GCA_031260425.1 Gemmobacter sp. | reverse complement strand
CGGTGCGCTTGGTTTTGGCGTCGAAATGTTCGCGGATGTAATCCACGATCTGCCGGATACGTTCCGGCGCCAGAAGCGCCCGTTCCGTGTCGATAGCCGCCACCTGCTTGTCGCGGACGTTCGGCGCAGTCTTGATGGTGTTGATATAGTCGATGCGGAACGGCAGCACGTTCCTGTCGGTGATCGCATCGACGATGGTGTAGGTGTGCAGTTTGTCGCCGAAGGTTTGCTCGGTCGTGCGCCTGCGTGGGTCGCCGCCGGTTCCGGCGTTTTCAGCGAAGATCGGCGTGCCCGTGAAGCCGAACAGGTGGTAGCGGCGGAACGAGCGGGTGATTTCCGCGTGCATGTCGCCGAACTGGCTGCGATGGCACTCGTCGAAGATCACGACGACATGCGCGTCATAGACAGGGTGCTTTTTGTTCCTGGCGACGAAGCGGCTCAGCTTCTGGATCGTGGTGATGATGATGCGTGCGTTGGGGTCTTCCAACTGCCGTTGCAGCACCGCCGTCGAGGTGTTGGAGTTGGCCGCGCCCTTCTCGAAACGCTCATATTCGCGCATGGTCTGGTAATCGAGGTCCTTGCGGTCCACGACGAACAGCACCTTGTCGATGTCCGGCAGGGCGCGCGCCAGTTGCGCGGCCTTGAAGCTCGTCAGCGTCTTGCCGCTGCCCGTGGTGTGCCAGACATAGCCGCCCGCCGCCGTCGTCCCCAGTTGGCGGTGATTGGTGGCGGTGGCGATCCGCAGCAAAATCCGCTCGGCGGCGACGATCTGATAAGGCCGCATGACCAGCAGCTTGCGATCCACGTCGAATACGCAATAGCGGGTCAGGACGTTCAGCAGCGTATGCTTGGCGAAGAAGGTCCTGGTGAAACCGGCCAACTCGGCGATCGGCTGGTTCCTCGCATCGGCCCACCAACTGGTGAACGCATAGCTGTTGGAGGTTTTCGCGCGGCCACGCTTTGCGCCTTGCTCGGCGAGATGGCCGCCCCGCACCGTATTGCTGTAATATTTGGTGAGCGTGCCGTTGCTGATGACGAACAACTGCACATATTCGAACAGCCCGGAGCCGGCCCAGAAGCTGTCGCGCTGATAGCGGTCGATCTGGTTGAACGCCTCACGGATGTCCACGCCCCGGCGCTTCAGTTCGATGTGAACCATCGGCAGGCCGTTGACCAGAACGGTCACGTCATAGCGGTTGGCGCGCGCGCCCCCAGTCTCATCAGTGGGCGTTTCATACTGGTTGATGACTTGCAGGCGGTTGTTGTGGATATTCTGCTTGTCGATCAGGTAGATATTTTTCGCGCTGCCGTCGTCCCGCCGCAAAATCTGGACATGATCCTCCTGAATTCGGGTGGTTTTCTCGACGATGCCGTCATTGGCGCCGGCGATCTTCTCGCTGAAGAAGGCGTTCCATTCGGCGTCGCTGAACGTGATGCGGTTCAGCGCCTCCAACTGCCGGCGCAGGTTGGCGATCAGGTCCACCTCGCTGGTGATGGGGAGATACTCGTATGCCTGGGCCTGTAGCCGCTGGATCAGGTCGCGCTCAAGTTCGGCTTCGGATTGATAATGCTCCTCGCGCACCCCATCCGGCACGAACTCCGCGACGACGGTGCCTTCGTCGGACAGCGCAATTAGCTCGTAGCGGAAAGGCACGGACGCTTCGGTCACTCGCCATCCCCCGCATCGGATAGCTGATCGCGCAGGGTGTCGAGCGTCGGCCCCTTCAGGTCTCCGACGCGCCAGGTCGTCCAGCCGTTGGAAGACTGCAAGCCAAGCGCCTTTTGGGCGGCCTTGCTTGGCGACGCATAGGCGACGCCGGCGACGATGATCTCGCCCGATGTCGTCACCGTTCCCGAAGCGACCCGGCCCCCTTGGCTCAGATGAACCTCGACGCCGGCGCGGAGAAGGCCGGAGGCAAGGAGGTCCGCGACCGTGCCGCTTTTGGCTATCGGGCTCTTTCGTTTGGCGGGTCCGACCCCACGCTCGGGCTCGTCCGCTTCCTTATGCGTGTCCACCCCGGCGAGACGTAGCGCCGCCAATATGCTGGACAGCAGGTCGTCGAGCGAAAGCAGCATATGTGGGGGCAAGGTCGTGTCCTGATCGCGCTTGCCCTCGACCACCGTGACGCCGGAAATTACGCTGATCTCGGCGGCGACACGCCCCTCCAGATAGCCGATTTCGGCGCTGTTAAAGCCGTGGGAGGTGTCGCGTTTGATGGCGACGGCCCGCGCCCATTCCAGCTTCGGCCTTCTCCGATGTTCGAGGAGGCGCTTTCGCAGATCGACCGCCTGCCCGATGTAAAGCTGATGCGAGCCATTGTCGGAGAGCAGGACGTAGATGCCGGGGACGCCCCACTCATCGACCGGAAGCCGCTCAACGTCGCGCCGATGGATGTAGGCGACCCGAAGGGCGTGCGCCACGAAGTCGGCGACCACGGGCGCCGTCGTCGCCGCCGGAATCTGGACATTCACCGGAATGACCTGCATCGGCATCAGACGGCTTCCTTGAAGGTCAGGAGGCGGTCGCGATAATGCTCGTACTGCTGGCGGCGAGCCTTGATTTCGGCAGGCAGGCCGCTGGAAAGATCGTTCACCAGCGCGTCGAACTTGTCGAGGATCGAGACGATGCGCTCTTGTTCGTCGAGAGATGGGACAGGAATTTGGAGCCTTTCCATTTCTGACTTGCGAATGGACGGAACCGCCCCCGAATCATGAGCCAGTCCAGAGAGATCAATTGTTTGCATCCAGAAAAAGAGGAAGCGTGGATTAATTTTCTTCCCAGGAATCAAGCCCATGACGTTGTTGTCATAAGCCGATGGCGCAGATAATAAGCGCTTCTTGTTCGTTGCTACTGCTGCGCCAATTTTTGGAAAAATGACCGTTCCCGCAGGTGCAGGCGTGACGCCGAGTTTCTTTGCTGTTGAATCATCAATATAATTATTGGCCCCGGTCATAATAGTTTCATTCCCGACAAGATTCATGTCGCTGACCTTATAGAAGGGGTAATCTCCCTCTTTTTGGCCTTGGCGTGCATTGGGGAAGCCCCAGCCGCTGCGAATTTCCGCTACCTCAGCCATCGCCATCAGTGTTACACTGGTTGCTTGCTTGCTTGCTTGCTTGCTTGCTTGGCTATCCGTGCGTTCGCCGAACGTCAGAAGGGCGTCGCGGTAGTGCTTGT
This sequence comes from Gemmobacter sp., assembly GCA_031260425.1. Taxonomy (GTDB): domain Bacteria; phylum Pseudomonadota; class Alphaproteobacteria; order Rhodobacterales; family Rhodobacteraceae; genus Gemmobacter. The sequence goes on along the minus strand of JAIRJX010000189.1, from coordinate 582 downwards.
ATTGCGCACGTCGCGCCTCAAGCTCCGCCTCAAGCTCCGCCTCAAGCTTAGTGAACTTATCGAGGATGGACACAATTTCCTGCTGAATTTCGAGCGGCGGGATGGGGATCAAAATCTTCGCGAGGCTTTTGGCGGAAACGTCGATGACCTTTGTTCCGGTCGCGTGCTTCTTCTTCTGGGCGAAAAAGGCAGGGGTGCGAAGGTAATACGATAGGTATTTCGGGTCCTGTCGGTGCTTGATCACCGTGGCGTGGCCACCCGTGACAATTTGCGCTCTGCCGAGCCATGCGACAGCCTTGCATACGTCCTCAAGATTCTCGCTGGTATTGGTGATAATGAGGTCGCCGGGATCGACCTTCGCCAGCGGCCTGGCGGTTTCCGGTGCGACAAAGGTAACGGTCTCGGTCGCCCATACCCCATAGCGGGTGTAAATCTGGCCGTAATGGATGCAGCCGACGCCGGCTTCCGTGAAATCCGGCTTGGGCATTCCATTCCCGCGAACCAACTCGGCGAATTCGCCAAGCGGCTTGAACTCCACCCCATCCGGGCAGCGCTCTGCAATGAGGCGATCAATCCGGCTCA
>JAIRJX010000133.1 GCA_031260425.1 Gemmobacter sp. | reverse complement strand
CCGCCGCTTCCGCCGCCGCCAATCCGTCCTGCCAATTGTGCACCGTCAGGTGAATCGTGCCCTCGGCGAAGCCCTCGTCATCCACACCTACCCGCCCGCTGGCCTTCAGCTCCAGCCGGCCCCAGACCAGATCGGCTTCACGCAGCTCCGCCGCCATGACCTGCGGCGTGCCCCCGCGCAACCCAAGCGCTTCGCTCAGGCTCAGATCGGCCAGCAGATCGGCGCGCGCGATGGTCCCGGGCAGGCCGCGTCCGGCGAGAGGCGCCATCATCCGCTGGTCGGGCACCAGATCAAGCAGCCGCACCGCCAGTTGCGCTCCGCCCTCCTGCCCGATGACCGACAGGTTGGCAGAGGCGAAGCCCAGCGACCAGCGGGCATCGGAGCGCAGGCTTACCCCCTCCGCCACCGCATCGAACCGGTCGAGCGGCAGGCCTGGCCGGGGTCTGAGGAACAGCGAGGCCCGCATCCGGGTGGATCCCACCGTGACCACCTGCCCGGGCAGCATCACCACCTGCTCCTCCGGCAAGGCCGCGATCAGTTTCCACGGCGCATAGGAAAGGGTCAGCACCTGCGCAAAGGGTGCCTGCCAGCCGATACCGCTTGCGGGATCGAACACTTCCGGCTCGTTCACCGTCAGGTCGAAGCGGCTGGGAAAACCGGCGACCGTCACGCCGGCTTGTGACACCTCCAGCCCGCGCGCTGCCAACTGGCGTTCCACCTCTGCCGCCACTTGTTCGGCGCCGCGCGCACCGATGAACCACCAGCCGCACCAGACGGCCCCCAGAACCACCACCGCCCAGACCAGAACCCGCATCACCGCCCCTTTTCCCCGTCCGCCCGCCAGTCTACAGGGAGGCGAGAGGGAGGGCCAGAGATGTGGGTCTTCGGATATGGGTCACTGATCTGGGATCCGGGCTTTCCGGTGGTCGAACGGCGCATCGCGCGGCTCGCGGACTGGCACCGCAGCTTCTGCATGAAATCGATCCACCATCGCGGCTCCGAGGCGGAACCCGGCCTCGTGCTGGCGCTCGACCGGGCGGAGGGTGCGGTCTGCGACGGCGTGGCTTTCCGGGTGGAGCCGGGGACCGAAGCCCGGACGTTGGCCGAGTTGCGCGAACGAGAGCTGATTTCCTCGGCCTATCTGGAGATGCATCTGGCGGTGACGGCGGCGGACGAGACCCTCGACTGCCTCACCTATGTGATCGATCCCGACCACGTGCAATATTGCGGCGGGCTGGCGCTGGAGGAACAGGCACGCATCATCGCCCATGCGGTGGGCCGGCGCGGGCCCAACCGCGACTACCTGTGGAACACGGCGGCGCATCTGGCCGAACTCGGCATCGGCGACGCCGATCTGGAATGGCTGGCGGCACGGGTGCGTGATCTCGCCGCCTGAGGCTTGGCAGTCCGCGCCCACGCGCCTAATCTGCCGCAACATCGAAGCCCCGAGGAACCGGCATGACGCGACTAGTCCAAGGCACCCAGCCCGTCTTCAGCCAGCCGATCCGGCAGGTCACGCTCATGCTGGTCTCCATCGGCCTGATCACGGCGGCCTGCTGGCTGATGCTGCCGACGCTGCGCCATATCTTCGCCGCCAACCACATGCTCGCAGGTTTCATCCTCTCGGTCTTTGCAATCGGGGTGTTCACCTGTTTCTGGCAGGTCTGGCAACTGGTGCAGTCGGTAAGCTGGATCGACGCCTTCGTGCAGGACCGGCCGGGGGCCGGCATCGCCAAGGCACCGCAGCTTCTGGCACCGCTGGCGGCGCTCCTCGGGCCACGCACGGCGCGGATGCAGATCTCCACCTCCTCCTCGCGTTCCATCCTCGATTCGGTGGCGACGCGGATCGACGAGGCACGCGACTTCACCCGCTATCTCGGCAACCTGATGATCTTCCTCGGGCTGCTCGGCACCTTCTACGGGCTGGCGACCACCGTACCCGCCATCGTCGAGACCATCCGCTCGCTCGCCCCGAAGGAGGGCCAGTCGAGCCTGGAGATCTTCGGCCAGTTGATGGGCGGTCTGGAGGATCAGCTTGGCGGCATGGGCACGGCCTTCTCCTCCTCGCTCCTCGGCCTTGCCGGATCGCTGGTGATCGGGCTTCTGGAACTTTTCGTCAGTCACGGCCAGGGCCGCTTCTTCCGTGAACTGGAGGACTGGGTTTCCTCGATCACAAGGATCGGGCTGGAAAGCGGCGACGGCGAGGACGGCGGCATGGCGGCGCTGGCCGGGGTGCTGGACGGGCTCAGCCAGCAGATCGAGAGCCTGCAGGTGCTGTTCACCCAGTCCGACGTAAGCCGCAGCCTTACCGACGAGCGGCTGGCCGATCTGGCCGGTGCGATCGAGCGGCTCTCCAAGCGGCAGGATGAACCGGCAGGGCAGACCGCCGGGCTGGCCCATATCGCCGAGGGGCAGGCAGCACAGGTCGCCGCGCTGACCCGTATCGCCGAGGGGCAGGAACGCATCCTCGTCGCACTGACCGGCGAGACGGGGGGGCCGCATATCGACGCCGAAAGCCGGATGCGGCTGCGTTCCATCGACGTGCAGCTACTGCGGATCCTCGAGGAAATATCGGCCGGCCGGCAGGAAGCCATGGCCGATCTGCGCAGCGATCTGGCCGCGCTGACCCAGACGCTGCGGCAGATCCTCAGGACGCGAGGCTGAGCCATGGGCCTGCGCCGCAGCTCCGTTCGCAACACCGACAGCATGGCCTGGCCCGGCTTCGTCGACGCGGTGACGACACTCCTGATGGTGCTGATGTTCGTGCTGACCATCTTCACCGTCATGCAATCCATCCTGCAACAGACCATCACCACGAAAGACACCGAACTAGATGTGCTCTCCGCACAGGTGGCAAGCCTCGCCGACGCATTGGGGCTGGAGCGACAACGCGCCGACGGCCTGCAGAGCGAGATCGGCGGATTGCGCAGCACGCTGGCCGACGCTCAGGCCAAAGGCGAAGAGCAGGCAGGGCTCATCGCCTCGCTCACCGCGCAACTGACGGCGCGCGAGGGTGAACTGACTGAGGCACAGGGGCGCATAACCTCCTTCGAGGCGCAGGTGGCAAGCCTGATCGCCGAGCGTGACGGCGCACTGGGGGATGCGGCACGGCTGACGGCTTCGGTGGAGGAACTGAAAGCGGCGCAAGACAAGCTGGTGACCGATCAGGAGGCGCTTTCGCTGGCGCTGGCCAAGGCGCGACAGGAGATCGACGCGCAGACCGAGGCTGCCCGCCTCGCCGCTGCCCGCGCCAACGCGGTGGAGGCACTGGCCGCGAAGTTGCGCGCCGATGCCGCAGCCCGGACGGCGGAGCTTTCGAATACCGAGGCCACGCGGCTGGTCGATCTGGCGGCGCTGGAGGAATTGCGCGAAAAGCTCAAGGCATCGGATACCGAACTGACCGCGATGACGCTGGCACTGGAAGAGCAGCGCCGCAAGGCCGAGGAAACGCTGACCCTGCTTGCCGCCGCACAGGGGGTAGAGGTGCCGAAGGCGGATTTGCTGGCCACCGCCCGCGCGGTTCTGGCCGAACGCGAAGCGACCTCGGCCGAGGCAGAGCGGCGGGTAGCGGTGCTGAACGAGCAGATCGCCGCGTTGCGCAGCCAGCTCGGCTCTCTTCAGGCGCTGCTCGACGCGGCCTCGGCCCGCGATATCGAGGCGAAAGTGCAACTGGAGACGCTGGGCGGGCAGTTGAACTCCGCACTGGCGCAAGTGGCGGCGGAACAGAAACGTCGCGCCGAGTTGGAAGAGGCCGAACGCAAGCGGCTGGAGGCCGAGAATCAGAACCTCGAGAAATTCCGCTCGGAATTCTTCGGACAATTGCGCGAGGTGCTGGCCGGGCGCGCAGGGGTGCGCATCGTCGGCGACCGTTTCGTGTTCTCGTCCGAAGTGCTGTTCGCGCCCGGCTCGGCGGAGCTGCTGCCCGAGGGGCAGGCGCAGATCGCCGGCGTGGTGACCACACTGAACGAGATCGCCGGCGACATCCCCCCCGGCATCGACTGGATCATTCGGGTGGACGGCCATACCGACAACCAGCCGCTATCCGGCCAGGGCAAGTTCCGCGACAACTGGGAACTGAGCCAGGCGCGGGCGCTTTCGGTGGTGCGCTACATGCAGGAGGCGCTCGGCTTCCCGCCAGAGCGTCTGGCGGCAACCGGCTTCGGCGAATGGCGCCCGGTGGCGGAAGGCGACAGCGCCGCGGCGCGGGCACAGAACCGACGAATCGAGCTGAAGCTGACGGAGCGCTAGGTTCAGGACCTGTTGCTCTGCTTGATGCCGCCCTGCCAGGTCACAAGCTCCCGCAGTGACGGGGGTAATGATGAGCAACCTTTTCTGGCTGACGGCGGCGCGGATGGAGGGGCTGAAGCCGTTCTTTCCCAAGAGCCCTGGCAGGCCGCAGGTCGATGATCGACGGGTGTTGGGCGGGATGATCTTCATCCATCGCAATGGGTTGCGTTGGCGCTACACGCTACGACAGATGCCCCAAGGCCTCCCTCTCAGCCCTCACCCTCGCCGCGACCCTCCTCTTCTGGCCAGGAAGATCAAGAAGGCGGGTGGCCAGGTCTGTTCGCCTCAGGGGAAAGCGCCCGGCGCAAGCCGGGCCATGTCGTCGATCAGGAAGGCGGCGATCAGGTTTGCGTATATCCAGGCGCGTGCGAGGTCGGGATCCTTTGCCCGTAGCGTATCGAGGTTCAGCAGGCGTTTCAGTCGCTTGA
>JAIRJX010000105.1 GCA_031260425.1 Gemmobacter sp. | reverse complement strand
CCCGGTGCCTGCATCATGCAGCGAACGCCGCCACCAGTTCCGGAAGTCTCCGACATGCCTCCTCCACCGCTCCGCAATCACGCATACCGATCTTTCCGCCCAGTGCCCGCAAGGATCCCCGGTACACTCCCCCTCTCCCTCATAGACATGAAATCGCAGCGAGGCGCCATGACAATCCGGGACGGCATGTTGATGGTCTTCCGGTCGCCCGCCGTCGCGCGGCCCCGGACACGGATATGGAACATGATCGGCGCAATGCCGGATAACGAGGGCACGCGCGACAATAGCGACCTCGCGGCTGCCGCAATCCCGATTGTGCTGTTCGCCAGCCTGATGATAGCCATTCTCGACAAGACGATCTGGCAATTCCGTGCGGAGAAGGAAGAAAGCCCGATGACCACCGATATTTCGACCGGGGTTTACCTCACCCATCTGCTGCGCACCTATGACGTGGATACCGTGTTCGGCATTCCCGGCGTCCATACGATCGAGCTCTACCGCGGCCTCTCCGGCAGCGGCATCCGCCATGTCACCCCCCGCCACGAACAGGGTGCGGGCTTCATGGCCGACGGCTATGCCCGCGCCAGCGGCAAGCCGGGTGTCTGCTTCATCATCTCCGGTCCCGGCATGACGAATATCCTCACGGCAATGGGGCAGGCTTACGGTGATTCGGTGCCGATGCTGGTGATCTCCACCGTCAATGCTCATGGCCGCATGGGTTCGGGCGAGGGCTGGCTGCACGAATTGCCCAACCAGCAGGCGACCGTTGCCGGGGTTTCGGCTTTCAGCCGCACCGTCCACCGGCCCGAGGAACTGGCGCCGGCGCTGGCGCAAGCCTTCGCGGTCTTCGACAGCGCCCGCCCCCGGCCCGTGCATCTGGAACTCCCCATAGACGTGATGCTGGCCCCTGCCGGACATCTGGCGGTTCCGCAAACGGTGGCACGCCTCGCCCGGCCCCGCCCCGATCCGGGCCAGATCATCGAGGCGGCAGCGCTGCTCTCCGCCGCGAAAACGCCGGTCATCCTCACCGGCGGCGGTGCAGTCCGCGCGCGCGCTCTGCCTGCGCTGGCCGAGGTTCTGGATGCGCCAGTGGTGATGACGACCAACGCCCGTGGCATCCTGCCGCCCGGCCATCCCCTTGCCGTCACGCTCTCCGCCTCGATGCCGAAGACGCGGGAGTTGATCGCGGCGGCGGATGTGCTGCTTGCCATCGGCACCGAGATGGGGCCGACCGACTATGACATGTATGAGAATGGTGGGTTCGGGGTAACCGGCACCTTCATCCGGCTCGACATCGACCCGGCGCAGGCGATGCGCGGGCCCTCCCCTGCGCTTGGTATCATCGGCGATGCGGCGGCGGGCGCGGAAGCCCTGCTGGCTGCTGTCACCCCCCGCCCGGCCGGAGAGGGCGCAGCGCGCGCGGCGACGGCACAGGCCGGGCTTTCCGACCTGCCAGGGATGATGCCGAACGACCTCGTGCTGCTTGGCTTGCTGCGTGACACGCTGCCCGATACGCTGATCGTGGGCGATTCCACACAGATCACCTATGCCGGGAACCTGGGCTTCGCCGCGCGCCGGCCGGGCGGTTATTTCAACTCCTCCACCGGCTTCGGCACCCTGGGCTACGGCCTGCCCGCCGCCATCGGTGCGGCGCTGGCCGAGGGGCGCCCCGTCATGGCGCTTTCCGGCGATGGCGGCCTGCAATTCACCCTGGGCGAGTTGAGCAGCGCCGTCGAGGCGCGGGCGCCGGTCATCCGGCTCGTCTACGACAACAAGGGATATGGCGAGATCAAGTCGGCCATGGTGGCACAGAACCTGCCCCCCCTTGGCGTGGATATCCTGACCCCCGACCTCGGCGCCATCGCCCGCGCCTGCGGCTGGACGGTCACCGAGGTGACAACGGCCGATGCCATGCGCGCGTCGCTTACCGCAGCCGCCGGGCGTGGCGATTGCACGATGATCCTATATGACGACCGGCTGCGCCGCAGCTTGATCGCCTGACCGGGGTGGCCCCGCTCACACCGCCCGGAAGCCCTCCTCCAGCGCCGAAAGGATCACTCCCACATCCGCCGAGGTCAGCACCAACGGCGGCGACAGAATGATGTTCGGCCCCGAGACCCGCACCATCGCCCCGGCCCGATAAGCCACTGCCTGCACCCTGCCCGGCACCGGCTTGTCGGCGGGCTTCTTCGTCGCCCGATCCGCCACCAGCTCCAGCGCACACATCAGCCCATGCCCGCCGCGCACATCGCCGATGACCTCGTGCCTTTCCTGCACAGCCAGCAGACCACGATGAAGCTCCGCCCCCCGCTCCGCCGCATTCTGCGCCACGGTCAACCGCTTCGTCTCGGCCAGGCAGGCCAGCGCCGCCGCCGCCCCGACCGGATGGCCGGACTCGGTGTTGCCGTGCCCGATCGCCGCCTTGCCGCTTTCATCGGACTCGAATACCTCGGCCACGCCTTCGGCGATCATCACCGCGCCGAAAGGGAAATAGCCGTTGGTGATCGCCTTCGCCGTGCACATGAAATCCGGCTTCACCCCCCAGAGCCGCGAGCCGCTCCAGGCCCCTGTCCGCCCGAAGGCCGTAATCACCTCGTCGGCGATCAGCAGGATGCCGTTGCGCCGGCAAATCGCCTCCACCCCCGGCATGAACGCGGGATGCGGCGGGATCACCCCCCCTGCCCCCAGAACCGGCTCCATGATGAAAGCCGCGATAGTGCCTGCACCCTGAAACGCAATCTCGTCTTCCAGCGCGGCAAGGCAAAGCTGCGCGAGCTTCGCCGGATCGCTCTCGTTGAACGGGTTGCGATAGGTGTAGGGCGCCGAAATATGGTGGCAGCCCGGCAGCAACGGCTCATAGGCGGTGCGGAAATTCGCATTGCCATTCACCGAGGCGCCGCCGAAATGGGTGCCGTGATAGCCCTTCTTCAGGCTGAGGAACTTCACCCGCCCGGCCTCGCCCCGGATCTTGTGATATTGCCGCGCCAGCCGCAGTGCCGTTTCCACACTGTCACTGCCGCCCGAAGTGTAGAAAGCGCGGCTCAGCCCGTCCAGAGCGAAAAAGTCACGCAACTCCTCGGCCAATTCGATCACACGGTCGTTCGAGGTGCCCCGGAAGATCGAGTAGTAGGGCAGCCGGTCAAGCTGCGCCGCGATGGCGTCCTTCACCGGCTGGCAGGAATAGCCAAGATTGACATTCCACAGCCCGCCCACGCCATCGACCACCTCATGCCCGTCGACATCGCGGATACGCACCCCCTCGCCCCCCGTCACGATGGTCGGCGGATTGGCATGGCTGTCGGAGGGTGAGGTCATCGGATGCCACAGGCTGCGGGCATTGTTGGCCTTAAGGAAGTTCTCGTCCTTCATCTCATCATCCTTTCATCGCGCCCCGCCAGAGCGCAGCCAGATCCGGCGGCACTGCGCCGCCGCCTTGGTCGTTCAGTTCCATCGCCGCCGCAATCAGCCGGTCGCGAATGCGCCCGCGCAAAGCGCCGGTCATCCGCATCACCGGCGCCGCCACAGCCAGCGCACCGGTCACCGCGCCCTCGGTGTCGAACAGCGGCACGGCAAGGCTGTGCACCTCTGCCTCGAAGCTACCGGCACTTTCGGCATGACCCTGTGACCGCACCTCGACCAGCCGCGCCCGCACCGCGTCGGGATCACTTTCCGTCCGCTCGGTCAGGCGCGGCAACGGCTCCGCCAGCACCGCCGCGCGCGCCGCCTCCGGCAGGTAGGCCAGCACGGCGAGCCCGGAGGATGTGGCATGGAACAGCAATGTATCGGTATCCGCCATCATCACCCGCGTCACATGCTCCGCCGGATAGGCCCATGCCAGCATCCGGAGCCGCCCGGCCTCCAGCGCCGACAGATGCGCCGTTTCGCCGGTCTCGTCAGCCAGCCGCTCCAGCATCGGCTGCGCCATCGCGCGCAATGGCACCGCAGCCTCCCGCAGCGCCGCCAGCCGCAGCACCGCAGGGCCCAGCCGGTATTCCCGCGCCGCGCCCGCCTGCTCGACAAAGCCCCGCGCCTGCAACTCGCCCAAGAGCCGATGGCAGGTCGCCTTGTTCAGCCCGGCCAGCCGCGCTGCTTCGCTCAGCCCCAGCGCGGGCCGCGCGCGGCTGAACAGGTCAAGCAATTCCAGCGCCTTCGCCACGGTTCCCATCGCCGCCCCCTCTCGCTTGCCATTTTTCTTGACAGACTATTACCCGGCCTGTCAACATGAATTCAAACCATCGGTTCATATACTGAACCACTCGGAGACAGCATGACCTTTGACCAGTCCAACATCGACCGCCTTGCCGCCCGCCCGGTTCCCCCAGGCCGATTGCTGATCGAGGGGGAATGGCAGGATGGTGAAGACCTACCCGGCATCGTGCTTTCCCCGATCAACGGCCAGGCGCTCACCACGTTGGCCAGCGCCAGCGCCGCCGATGTCGCCCGCGCCACCGCCAGTGCTCGCGCCGCCTTCGAGGATGGCCGCTGGTCGCGCCGGGCGCCAGCCGACCGCAAGAAGGTTCTGCATCGCCTCGCCGAGTTGATTGAGCGCGACGCCGCCGATCTCGCCGTGCTTGGTGTGCGCGACAACGGCACCGAGATCTCCATGGCGCTGAAGGCCGAGCCCGGCAGTGCGGCGGGTACGTTCCGCTACTATGCCGAGGCGCTGGACAAGGTCTATGGCGAGATCGCCCCCACCGCCCCCGGCACGCTCGGCTTGATCCATCGCGAGGCCGTGGGCGTGGTTGCCGCCATCGTGCCCTGGAACTTCCCGCTGATGATCGGCGCCTGGAAGATCGCCCCGGCGCTGGCCATGGGCAATTCCGTCGTGCTGAAACCGGCGGAAACCGCGTCGCTCTCGCTCCTGCGCCTCGGGGAACTGGCGCTGGAGGCCGGGCTGCCGCCGGGTGTGCTGAACATCCTCACCGGCCCCGGCCGCACCACCGGCGAGGCGCTGGCGCTTTCGCCCGAGGTCGACGTGATCGCCTTCACCGGATCCGGGGCCACCGGTCGCAGACTGCTGGAATATTCCGCCCGATCCAACCTGAAGCGCTGCTATCTGGAGCTCGGGGGCAAGAGCCCCAATATCGTCTTCGCCGACGCGCCGGACCTCGCCACTGCCGCGAAAACCGCCACCACCGCGATCTTCCGCAATGCGGGTCAGGTCTGTGTCGCGCCGACCCGTTTTCATGTGCAGGAGGGGATTTACGATCGTTTCGCCCGGGGATTTGCGGAGCGCGCGGCCGCTCTCAAAATGGGCGACGGGATGGACCCGGGTG
>JAIRJX010000091.1 GCA_031260425.1 Gemmobacter sp. | reverse complement strand
TGCTGCTGGAAATAGAAAGCGGCGCCGAACACGAGCAGCGCGACCAGCGCCGTCACCCGCCAGCCGATCCCCCAGATCACGCGCCAGATCAGCCCGAAAAGGCCGAGGATCAACCCCACGATCAGCCCGTGCCGGCGCGGCGGAGGGCGCCTGGATACGGGCTTCCTCGGCGGCGCCGGCGTCTTCGGCGGCGCACCGCGCCCCGAGCCGCCGCCGCCCGCCGGATAGCGCCGCTCCGCCACCAGAGACATCAGCCTCTTTCCCGATCCACTCATGCCCGATACGCCTGTCATTCTTGTTCTGGCGAAATATTAACCTGCCCGCGCCCGGATGTGGAGTGGGCAGCGCTCAGGATTCTCGCCCCGATGCCGCAGGGCACTGAATCATCCCTGGCTGCTCATGTCCCCGATCATCCGGGGGGCTTTCCGCCCCCCCAACGCGCCTGCGGCGCTCCCCCCGAGGATATTTGCAAACAGATGAAGATGGAGTCGCCTCCTTGTTCATCATCTGTTCCTAAATATCCTCAGGGGGTGAATTGAGCCGAAGGCTCATGAGGGGGCGCGAGCGCCCCCTTTCCCGGCATTGGCCCCGGCAGCGTCAGCCGTCAGGGCGCGGGCCGCATCCTGTTTAGGGCATGGCGTGGGCGGGCGTGGTTGAGAGGTGCCGGGAAACCCTCACCGCTCCACGAGGAGGCACCCGGCTGCCGATCCGCCTTACAGCACCGATGCGACCGCCCGGGCCAGAATCGGCACGGTTTTCTCGTTCAGCCCGGCGATATTGATGCGCGAATCGCTCACCATGTAGATGCCGTATTCCTCGCGCAGCCGCGCCACCTGCGCCTCGGTCAGGCCCAGCAGCGAGAACATCCCCCGGTGCCGCGCCACGAAATCGAAGCGGTCGGAGTTGGTTTCCCGGCGCAGCGCCTCGGCCAGTTGCCTGCGCAGCGACAACATGGTGTTGCGCGTCGCCTCCAGTTCCGCCTTCCAGTCGGCTTCCAGAACCGGGTCATCAAGCACCGTCATCACCACACGGATGCCGTGATCGGGGGGGAAGGAATAGGTCTGGCGATTGAGGAAGCTCAGGTTGCCCTGCGTGATCACCGTCTGCTGCGCATCAGCGGAAACCGCAATCAGGATGCCGGCACGATCCCGATAGACCCCGAAATTCTTGCTGCAGGAGGCAGCGATCAACACCTCCGGGAACGAGGCCGCAACAAGCCGCGTGGCTTCGGCGTCGGTATCCAGCCCGTCACCGAAGCCCTGATAGGCCAGATCCACCATCGGCAGCGCGCCCCGCGCCTTGAGGATCGCGACAACCTCCCTCCATTGGTCGATCGTGAGGTTCGCCCCGGTCGGGTTGTGGCAGCAGCCGTGCAGCAACACGACGTCGCCCTGCTTCACCCTGCCCAGGTCCGCCGTCATCGCCGCGAAATCGACCTCGCCCGCCTGCGCGTCGAAGTAACGATATTCCGCGATGGGAAGGCCCACGAACCGGATGATCGAAACATGGTTGCCCCAGGTCGGCTTCGACACCCAGACCGTGGCGCCGGGATGCGCCATCTTCGCGAGATCGATGGCCAGCCGCACCGCTCCGGTGCCGCCGGGCGTCGCGATCGAAGACACCCGCGCATCCTCCACCGCACCCGCCAGGATCAGCTTGCGCATCGCGCTATTATAGCCCGGCTCGCCGGTCAGCGCGGTATAGGTTTTGCTGTCCTGCGTCTCCCAGATTCGCTTCTCGGCCGCCTTCACTGCACGCATCACCGGCGTCAACCCGGTCGGATCCTTGTAGACGCCAACCCCGAGGTCGATCTTGTCCGCGCGTGGGTCATCCCTGAACATCTGGATGAGTTGCAGGATCTTGTCCTGCGGCTGCGCCTTCAGTGCTTCGAGCATCACCTTATCCCTTTGCGACCTTCAGGTCGTCATACATGCCCCACTCCGCCCATGACCCGTCATAGAGCGCCCAGTTCCGATGCCCGATCCGCTCCAGCGCCAGCGCAAGGATCGCGGCGGTCACGCCGGAGCCGCAACTGGTGATGGCCGGCCGCGACAGATCCACCCCCGCCGCCTCGAACACCGCCCTGAGGGCGGGGACATCCTTCATCGTACCGTCAGAGTTCAACACCTCGCCGAAGGGCACGTTGCGGGAGCCCGGAATATGGCCCGCACGCAGGCCCGGGCGCGGCTCGGGCACCTCGCCGCGGAAGCGCGGCGCGGGGCGGGCGTCGATGATCTCGGCCTCGCCCAGCTTGCTGGCATGGGCAACCTGCGTCACGTCCTTCACCAGCCCCGCCTGACGGCTCACGGTGATATGGCGCTCGCGCAGCACCGGCGCCATGTCTTCCATCTCGCGCCCCTCGGTGCGCCATTTCGGCAGGCCGCCATCCAGCACCGCAACATCCGTCTTGCCCATCAGCCGGAAGGTCCACCAGACCCGCGCCGCCGAGAACAGGCCCGCACCGTCATAGACCACCACCTGATGCCCGTCGCCCACGCCCATTGCGCGCATCCGGCTGATGAACTTCTCGACCGGCGGTGCCATGTGCGGCAGGGCGGAGCGCTGATCGCTGATCTCGTCAAGGTCGAAGAACCGCGCGCCGGGAATATGGCTGGCGCCGTATTCCGCCTTCGCATCCCGACCCGCACCGGGCATGTACCAACTCGCATCGAGGATGCGCAGATCGGGGTCTTTCAGATGCTGGGCCAGCCAATCGGTCGAAACCAGCGTTTTGGGGTCATCCTTGAAGGCAGTCATCGCGGCTCCTCCTGTCACGGTTCCGCTTTACCACACGCGCCTCCGCAGGCAAGCCGCAACCCGTAGGAGCGCGCTCTACGGCGTCGGGCGGAAGTGCCCCGGTCAGCGGCGGATCCCGGCCGAGAAATCGGCCCCCTCGGGAAGTGCCTTCGCCTTGTCGGAAATGGCGGCAGCGGCGCGGATCCGGTCCAGGTCCCCCTGCCCCGCCAGCACTCCCATCCGGAAGAGCCAGTCCGGCAGCAGTCCCGAGAGCAGAAGGCTCCGGTCGATCGGAAGGTGGGGATCAAGCACTTTGGCCAGTTGCCAGACCACCGTGGTGCAATTGCTGGTCACCGTATTATAGAAGCGCGGCGCGGCGTTCAGGTCGTTGCCCAGGTCGACATAGCGCAGAAACATGGCCCGCAACTGCTCGGGCGTCAGGCGCAGGGGATAAAGGCGGACATCCTCGCCCCGGTAATTGGTGCGCAGCTTCACCACGTCGGCCTCGTCCGCCGCGATCAGCGCCAGTTCGAACTGCCGGAAGAAGCCGCCGATGGAGGAGAACTGCTCCCCCCGCTCGCTCCGGATCTCGACCGAGAACACCACGCGCTCACCGCCAGTGAAGCCGAAGCTGACCAGAAGATGCGCGATCTTCGGGCTGGACCAGACCGAGGTGATCATGTCGGCGGTAGCAAGCTTCGACAGGTCGTAGTGGCGGGTTTCCCACCGCTCTTCGGCATGGTCGCGGTCCCGCCAGCGGAAATCGCGGACGTTTTCCAGCGTGACCGCATCGCCCGACACCGTGCCGTGCACGATCCGGGACACTTCGGGCGCCCAGTCGCGATCCTGCCGCGGGCTGAGGCTCAGATACCACAGGCCGATGATCGCGGTGACGAGTGCCAGCCCGGCCCAGCCCCAGCCGCCCGAAAGCCGCAGCCAGATCACCCCGGCCACGGCCAGCACGAAAAGCCCGGGAATCCAGCGCACGTCCTGGAACTGCACCCAGAGCGCGGTGCCCGCCCAGGCGGAACCAAGGACAAGAAGCAGCCAGAACAGCACGGCGTTCACCGCTTCACACTCGCCGTGACGTAATTCACCGAAAAGTCGCGATCCGACAGGCGCCAGCGCCAGCTTGCCGGATTGAACACCATGCCCTTGCGGTCCACCGGCTCCAGCCCGGCGCGGCGGATCAGGTCGAACAACTCGTCGGGGGTGATGAATTTCCGCCAGTCATGCGTGCCCTTCGGCAGCCAGCGCATCACCCATTCCGCACCGATGATGGCAAGCGCGAAGCTCCTGGCAGTGCGGTTCAGCGTCGAGCAGATCATCAACCCGCCGGGCCTGAGCAGGCGCTGGCAAGCGGTGAGATAGGCGGACGGATCGGCGACATGCTCCACGACCTCCATGTTCAGCACCACATCGAACTGCTCACCTGCTTCGGCCAGCGCCTCGGCGGTGGTGTTGCGATAGTCGATCTCCAGCCCGCTCTGATCGGCGTGGATCTGCGCCACCGGAATGTTGCGGGGCGCGGCGTCGGCCCCCACCACATCGGCGCCGAGCCGCGCCATCGGTTCGGACAGCAGCCCCCCACCGCAGCCGATATCGAGCAATCGCAGCCCCTTGAACGGCAGATGCGCCGTCAGGTCACGCTCATATTCGGCGGCGATCTGCCGGGTGATGTAGTGCAGCCGGCAGGGATTCATTTCGTGCAGCGGCTTGAACTTGCCCGCCGGATCCCACCACTCCGCCGCCATGGCCTCGAACTTCGCCACCTCGTTCAGGTCGATCGTCGTCATGGTGTCCTCCGGTTTCACAGTGGCGGTTTC
Organism: Gemmobacter sp.; assembly: GCA_031260425.1. Taxonomy (GTDB): domain Bacteria; phylum Pseudomonadota; class Alphaproteobacteria; order Rhodobacterales; family Rhodobacteraceae; genus Gemmobacter. The sequence goes on along the minus strand of JAIRJX010000091.1, from coordinate 1,758 downwards.
GCAGTGGCGACGGGGCCACGGGTGGCTATATAATACGCATATGGACCACAGATCAGGGCAAAAGCGCGCCGTCGAATACCTATACCCGCCGGTCGAGCCTTTCGACCTGCGGCAGATCGACATGGGCGGCCATCGTATCCATGTCGAGCAATGCGGCAACCCTGCGGGCATTCCGGTTCTGGTGCTGCATGGCGGACCGGGCGGCGGATGCAGCCCGGCGATGCGGCGCTATTTCGATCCGGCAGTCTGGCGGGTGGTGCTGTTCGACCAGCGCGGCTGCGGCCGGTCGCGCCCGGTGGCGAGTGTTACTGACAACACGACCTGGCACCTGATCGAGGACATCGAGGCAATCCGGCAGAGCCTAGGGATCGACGCTTTCATCCTGTTCGGCGGAAGCTGGGGCGCCACGTTGGCGCTGACCTATGCCATCACCCATCCCAAGCGGGTGCGCCATCTGGTTTTACGCGGCGTCTTCCTCGGCATGAGACGGGAGCTCGACTGGTTCTATGGCGGGGGCGCAGGGGCGTTCTTCCCCGATCTCTGGGCGCGCTTCGTGGAGCCGGTGCCACTGGCCGAGCGGGACGACCTGATCGGCGCCTATCACCGGCGGCTGTTCTCCGGCAACCCGGCCGAGGAAATGCGCTTCGCCCGGCTCTGGGCGCAATGGGAGAACGCGCTGGCCTCGGTCGGCGCCGACGGGCTGCATTACGAAAGCCCCTCCGACTATGCCCGCGCCTTCTCGCGGCTGGAGAACCACTATTTCGTCCATGGCTGCTTTCTGGAAAGCGATGGCTGGATCCTGCGCGAGCGGGCGCGGATCGAACACATCGGCGCGACCATCGTGCAGGGCCGCTACGACATGATCTGCCCGCCGCTTTCGGCCTGGCGCCTGGCAGAGGGTTGGGCGCGCTGCGATCTGCGCCTGATCGGCATGGCAGGACACGCTTTGTCAGAGCCCGGCATCTCGGCAGAGCTTGTGCAAGTGATGGACGCGCTGCGCCCGACGATGAAGGAACTCTGAGCCGGAAACCGGCCCCGGGTTATCCGCCCGGCAGCGGGTGTAAGCAATATGCGTAGCTGCCGCTTTCCAGCGCCACCCGGCCTGCGCCGGATCATCCGTACCGACTGCGCCAAGGCGCCCGCCTCGGAACGGATCGGGGCCCATGAGAGCCCTTTGACGAGACCATCAATCCACCGATCTTCGCCGCCCGGCACCACGGAGGGCAGTGCCCGACCGTGGGCGGGCGCTGCAGCGATTGTGGTCGCGCCTGATGGCACAACCACGTCTATGCTCGATCCCCGCGCCTGTGTCGCCAAAGTACCCGCCCGTGCGGGCGGTCGGGCGCTGCCCGGCGGCACTTCGTGCCTTGTTCCGGGCATGGCGCGGGTTCACACGGGGTTTGGGCAGGAATGATGCGCAGGCTATGCCACGCCTTCCGCCTTGCAATTCCCTCGCCCTTGCGCTACATCCCCGTCAACAGCGGCGCGTCCGGGTCCAAACCGGAAGCCCTCCGGAAGATGCAAACGGGCCGCCAAGCGCCCGTTTTTTGTTTTTGGAACCAAGGCATGACCGATCTCATCGCCAAGACCGCCATAGACCGCAGGCTTGCGGATATCGTCATCCCCGTCATCGAGGGGCTGGGATTCGAACTGGTGCGCATCCGCCTGATGGGCGGCAGGACCCGCACCCTGCAGATCATGGTCGACCGTCCCCAAGGCGGGATCGAAGTGGACGAATGCGCCACCGTTTCCACCGCC
>JAIRJX010000077.1 GCA_031260425.1 Gemmobacter sp. | reverse complement strand
AACCCCTCCTCCGGGTTCAGCCAGAGCCATTGGTCCAGCCGCTCCAACCCCTGCGGATCGGTGCCGCGCAGCATCACCCGCCAACCGGCACCGAGGGCGCGCTCCAGCAAAAGCCGCGCCGTCTCCTCCACCGAGGAGCGGGTGATGTGGTAGAACAGGACCAGCGCGGCCATCGCCTCAGGGTTCGTGACGGTCGCGGATCAGCCGGTTCAGCGCCATCACCCCCCAGCCGGTCGCCCCCTTCGGCGCCAGCGCGGTATCAGCCTTCAGCAGCGCCGTCCCCGCGATATCCAGGTGGATCCACGGGGTCTCGGACTTCACGAAGCGCTGCAGGAACTGTGCCGCGGTGATCGAGCCGCCATCGCGCCCGCCCACATTCATCATGTCGGCAATGCGCGATTTCAGCTTGGCGTCGTAAGCCTCGCCCATCGGCATCCGCCAAGCACCTTCGCCCTCGGCCCGCGCGGCCTTCAGGAACTGCTCGCAGAAGGCGTCATTGTTGGAGAAGACGCCGGTATTCTCATGGCCAAGCGCAATGACGATCGCGCCGGTCAGGGTGGCAAGGTCGATCATGCCGCAGGGCTTGAAGCGCTCCTGTGCATACCACATCACGTCGGCCAGCACCAGACGCCCCTCGGCATCGGTGTTGATGACCTCGATCGTGTCGCCCTTCATCGAGCGCACCACATCACCGGGCCGCTGTGCCCGGCCTGAAGGCATGTTCTCCACCAGCCCGACGATGCCGACGACATTGGCGCGTGCCTTGCGCAGCGCCAGCGTCCGCATGACACCGGCCACGGTGCCCGCGCCGCCCATGTCCATCGTCATCTCTTCCATGCCGGCCGCAGGCTTGATCGAGATGCCGCCAGTATCGAACACCACGCCCTTGCCGATGAGCGCAAGCGGGGCCGCGCCCGCCTCACCGCCGCGCCACTGCATCACCACAACTTTGGAGGGGCTTTCAGAGCCCTGCCCCACGCCCAGAAGCGCGCCCATGCCAAGCCGGGTCAGTTCCTCCTCCTCCAGGATCTCGACCTCCAGCCCCAGTTCGTGCATCGCCGCCAGCCGGCCGGCAAAATCGTAGGTGGTCAGCACATTGGCCGGCTCGTTCACCAGATCTCGGGTGAAAAACACGCCCTCGGCAAGCGCGGCAAGCGGCGCGGCCTCGGCGGCCACCTTCTCGGGATCGGTCACCATCAGCGTAACCGGGCCGGGGGCCTTCGCCTCGTCGGTCTTGTGGGGGGTGAAGTCATAGGCCCGCAGTGCGAGGCCGAAGCTCAGCTCGTCCGCGTGGCGGATGCCCCCCGCAAGAACCAGCGTGCCGACCTTCGACAGCGCCTTGCCGATGGTGCCGCCAGCCTTGCGTGCCTCGGCCGCATCGGCCTTGCGGTCGAGCCGGACCACCTGCACCGCCTCGGCCTGAAGCCCGGCGGGCCAGCCGAGATCGGCGCCCTCGCCCGACTTCAGCGCGGCGAACACCTCGGAGGCGAGGAAGCGCGCCAGCGCCCCCTTCATCAGCCGGTCGAGCCGGCGTCCGGCGGGACCGAGCTTGCCGCCCTCGTCCACCACAAGTGCTATGCGCCCGGGGGCCGCACCAAGCGCCTCGACGTCAACGGGCTGGAACCGGATCGGAACGGGATGGGACATGGACGTTCTCCATAGGTCTGACGGTCTTTCGCCGCGAAGCTAGCGGGCGGAGCGGCGGTTGACCAGATAGCAGTTTTCCCCGCTGGGGATTTCGGCTAGCCTCGCAGCCGTTCCGCAGAGGAGGCTCAATCGGCGTGGCGAGATTCGACAGATATCTGCTGTCGCACCTTCTGGCGCTGTTCGGGTTCTTCTCGCTGGTGCTGGTGGCGATCTACTGGGTCAACCGCGCAGTCGGCCTGTTTGACCAGTTGATCGGTGACGGGCAATCGGCGCTGGTCTTTCTGGAATTCTCGCTGCTGACGCTGCCCAACATGATCCGCCTCGTGCTGCCGATTTCGGCCTTCGCGGCCACCGTCTACGGCATCAACCGGCTGATGGCCGACAGCGAGCTGGTGGTGATGCAGGCCACCGGTTTCTCCTCGTTCCGGCTGGCGCGACCGGTGCTGTGGTTCGGCCTGATCGTGGCGTTGATGATACTGGTGCTGGCGAACATCCTGGTGCCCGCAAGCCGCGCCATGCTCACCGCCCGCTCGGCCGAGATCGCCGCCAACGTGACTTCGCGATTCCTGACCGCGGGTGAGTTCATACACCCGACCACCGGCCTTACCCTCTTTATCGGCGGCCTGAGCGAGACCGGCGAATTGCGCGATGTGTTCGTCGCCGACACCCGCGATCCGGCGGCGCGGCGCACCTATACCGCAAGCCGCGCGCTGCTGGCGCGGGGCGACAACGGGCCGAAACTGCTGATGTTCAGCGGTATGGTGCAGACGATCAGCACGTCGGGCAGGCTCTCGCTCACCCGCTTCACCGATTTCACCTACGATCTTGGCAGACTGCTCGACGAAGGCGCCCTGCCGCGCCGCACCATCGACGAGCTGTCGACCTCGCAGCTTTTCTCGGCCGATCCGGCGCTGCTGACGGAAACCGGGGCGGACCGCGCCGCCTTCCTGTCCGAGGCGCATAGCCGCTTCGCCATGCCGCTGCTTGGCGCCGCTACCGCGCTGATCGGATTTTCGGCACTGCTGCTTGGCGCCTTCTCGCGCTTCGGGCTGTGGCGGCAGATCGGCGTTGCGGTGCTGTTGCTGATCTTCGTGCAACTCATCAACACCTCGGCCTCCGGCATGAGCCTGCGCGACGAACGGGCCTGGCCGCTGGTCTATCTCGCGCCGCTGACCGGCCTTGCGCTGGCGCTTGCCATGCTGTGGCTGTCGCAACGTCCCCGCCGCCTGCCCCGGCCCCGAACGCCACCCCGACCGGCGGGGGCCGCATGACGCTGAGCCTCTATATCGCGCGCCGCTTCGGCTGGATATTCCTCGAGGTGTTCCTGGCATTCTTCGGGATCCTGATGCTGATCGACATGCTCGATCAGTTGCGCCGCTTCGCCGGGAAGGGCGTGGGGCTGGCACAGGCGGCGCATCTGTCGCTGATGAGCGTTCCGGACAGCCTTTACGGCATCCTGCCGCTAATCATGATCCTGTCGGCGATCGGGCTGTTTCTCGGCCTTGCGCGGTCGTCGGAGCTGGTGGTGGTGCGCGCCTCCGGCCGCTCCGGCCTGCGTTTTCTGGTCACGCCGGTGGTGGTGTCGCTGCTGATCGGGGCGGCTGCGGTTCTGGTGCTGAACCCGCTGGTGGCGGCGACGGCCAAGCAGTATGACACGCTCCGGGCGCGCTATGCGCAGGGAACGGGGCAGGTCTTGTCGGTATCGGAAGAAGGGCTGTGGCTGCGTCAGGGCGGCGATGATTCGCAGACCGTGATCCACGCCGCACGCGCCAATGCCGACGGGACCGTGCTTACCGGCGTCACCTTCCTCTCCTTCGGTGCCGAGGGCCAGCCAACCAGCCGGATCGAGGCCGAGACCGCGCGCCTCGTTCCCGGTGCCTGGCAGGTGACACGGGCGAAGCGCTGGCGGCTCGACGCGCAGAACCCCGAGGCGGAGGCCGAAACGCTGGCCGAGGCCAGCCTGCCCTCCGACCTGACGGTGGCGGCGATCCGCGACAGTTTCGGCAGCCCCTCGACCATCCCGATCTGGGCCCTGCCCGCCTATATCCGCGGGCTGGAACGTGCCGGTTTCGCGGCCCGCAGCCATCAGGTCTGGTATCAGATGCAGCTTTCCCTGCCTCTGCTGATGGCGGCGATGGTGCTGGTGGCGGCGGGATTCACCATGCGCCACGCCCGCCTGGGGCGCACCGGATCCCTCGTGCTCTTCGCGTTGCTTGGGGGTTTCGGCATCTTCTTCCTGCGCAACTTCGCGCAGGTGCTGGGCGTGAACGGCCAGATCCCGGTCGTCATCGCCGCCTGGGCGCCGCCGCTGGCCGCCGTCATGCTTGCCATGGGCCTGCTTTTGCATCTGGAGGATGGCTGATGCGGCGACGCCTTCTCGCCATCACCCTTGCCCTTGCCGCCGCCCTCACCGGCCCCGCGCGCGCAGAGGATATGGCGACGCTGACCGCCGACAGGGTTTCGGTCACCGGCGACAGCTTGCTGCTTGCCGAGGGCACGGTCGAGATGCGCTACCGCGGCCAGACCCTGCGCGCCGCCCGCGTCAGCTATGACCGCACGACCGACCGGCTGAGCCTCACCGGCCCGATCACCGTCTCGGATGCCGAAGGCAATGTCTTTCTGGCCGATCAGGCCGAGCTTTCGGCCGATCTGACCGAAGGTGTGCTGAACTCGGCCCGCATGGTGCTGAACCGCCAAATGCAGATCGCGGCGCGGCAGATGTTCCGCGCCGGCGGGCGCTACACGCAACTGAGCGACACCGTCGCCTCCTCCTGCCAGGTCTGCGCCACCGATCCGGTGCCACTCTGGGAGATCCGCGCCCGCCGCATCGTGCATGACCAACAGGAACGCCAGCTCTATTTCGACCGGGCGCAACTGCGATTTGCGGGCGTGCCGGTATTCTTCATCCCGCGCCTGAGGATGCCCGACCCGACGCTGGAGCGCGCCACGGGCCTTCTGATGCCCGGGCTGCGCACCACCTCGGATCTCGGGACCGGGGTGAAGCTTCCGTATTTCGTCGCCCTCGGCCCCAGCCGTGACCTGACCTTCACGCCTTACCTCACCACCAATGGTGGCCGCACGCTGGAACTGCGCTACCGGCAGGCGTTCCGCTCAGGTGCGATCGAGATCCTCGGCGCCATCTCGCGCGACCGGATCCTGCCGGGCAAGAGCCGGGGCTTTATCACCGCATCCGGGGCCTTCTCGCTGCCGCAGGACTTCAGCCTTACCTTCCAGGCCGAAGCGGTGAGCGATCCGGGCTATCTGCTCGACTACGGTATCTCCGACAAGGACCACCTCGACAGCCGGATCGAGATCAGCCGCACCCGGCGCAATGAATTCATCTCGGGTCGGTTCATCAACTTCCGCTCGATCCGCGATTTCGATGGCGCGCCGGAAAGCAACGCCACCCTGCCGACACTGATCGGCGATTTCACCTGGCACCGGCGCTTTTCGGGCGGCCCCCTGGGTGGCGAGGCGGGGCTGCGGTTCCAGACCCACAGCCATTACCGCACCTCGTCGCTGCCGATCGACACCGGGATAGACCCCGACGACATCTCCGATGGCCGTGACGTGTCGCGCACCTCGCTACGACTGGACTGGCGGCGCAACTGGATCTTCGGCCCCGGCCTGATCGGCGCGGTGATGGGCGAGGGCACGGCGGATTTCTACCAGATCAGCCAGGACGCCACCTATGGCGGCCAGCAGACACGGCTGCACGGCGCGGCGGCGGTGGAACTGCGCTGGCCCTGGAGCGGCATGACGGCGGACGGCGCCGCCCATGTGATCGAGCCGGTGGTGCAGATGGTGACCGCCAGCCGCGACCGCGACACCATCCCCAACGAGGACAGTGCGCTGGTCGAATTCGACGAGGGCAACCTGTTCTCGCTCGGTCGCTTCTCCGGCTCCGACGCACGCGAGGAAGGATCGCGGGTGAATCTGGGGCTGAGCTGGACCCGCTTCGCCCCCTCGGGCTGGAGCCTCGCTTTGGCGGCGGGCCGGGTCTATCGCAGCGCCGACGAGGGCCAGTTCACCGCCGTCTC
>JAIRJX010000061.1 GCA_031260425.1 Gemmobacter sp. | reverse complement strand
CATCACCGGTCGCCGCTTCCGGTGCCTCTGCTACGGCCAGGGGCTCAGCGGTGTCATTGCGCGCGGTGGTAAAGCTCGACCAGGCGGCGATGGCTGCCAGTGCCAGCAGCAGCACGACCGTCAGGATCAGCCCGAGGAAGCGCGGCTTGCCACGGCTGGCCGGGCGATCCAGCCGCAGCGCGGCGGCGCCGGGCGGCGGGGCGACCAGCGTATCGGCGGCCTGCCGGCTGTCCTTCGGGGCCTTGGCCTTGCGCAGGCCGATACCGGGAATGCCCTGGACCGTCATCGAGCCGCCCTGTGGCTTCGCCGGGACGGGCCTTGCCACGGCACCCGGCCCTGCGACGCCGCCAGGGCGTTGCGCGGTCATGCGGGCGGTGCGAATCGCCGGAGCGGGGGCGGGCGGCAGGTCGGGATCGGCCTGCCCCCAGGCGTCGCGGCCGGGATCATAGGGTTGCGCCACGGCGGCACTGGCCCCGAGCGGCGGCGGCGTGAGCGGCGCAGGCGGCACCCGGCGCGGTGTGGCAGCCGCAGGCATGGGCGAGGTTTCAGATCTGGCAGGCGGCAGGCGGCTGGCGGCAGAAGGCGTAGAGGGAGGCACGGAGGGGTCGAGAGCATAACTCTGCTCCTCTGCCTCGGCCTCCGGCGCGGATTTCGCCCCGGCGACCGGATCCCCTCCGGCCCGAGGCATGTCGAGCGGAGCCGTCTCGGATGCGGTCGACACGGTGGCGACCGGCTCCGCAGGAACCTGAACCCGGGTCTCCGGCACGAGGGGCGCGGGCGCGAAGAGATCGGGCTGCGCGGCCAGCCCGGCCTCTGTGGGCAGGCCGGGTAAATCCTCTGTCGGAGCAGGGGGCGCGGCGGAGCTCTCGCCTGTCATTCCGGTGGCGACTTCGGCGTGTGATGGCTCGGGAGGCAGTGCTTCCGGAGGCCAGCCTTCGGATGATGGTCCGGCGGGGGGCGGTTCGGGAGGCGCACTCTCGAAAGGGGGCGGCGGTTCGGAAAGCGGCAGGTCTTCCGCAGGATTGAGCTCTGGCGGCGCGGGGGGCTCGGTGGCCTTCGGGATCATCTCGGGCGCGACGGCAGGGGGCTGCACCTCGTGGGGCAAGACCTGAGGGGCGGTCCCCTCTTCTGCCTTCGTCTTTGCTTCCGGCTCCGGGGCGGCCTTCGGTTCGGGATTGGCGGCGCGGTTTGCGCGCGGCGTAATGTCGCGGCCGATGACCTGTACCGCCTTGCTGTCGCGCCCGACCGTCTCGCCCTCACGCAGAAGCTGTGGCGCAAGGCTTGAAGGACCGAACCAGGGCTCGCCGCGGAACTGCCCGCCCTCGGGGATGGCGACGAAGGAAAGCGGGTTGAAGCGGTGTTGGGTGGCAAAGCTCTCGGCCTCGCGCAAGGTCTCGCGCGCTACCACGGCGACCTGCACGCGTGGCCCGTCGCCGGACCAGTCGAAGACCAGATCGTCGACCTCATAGGGTGTCATGCCCTCCAGCGCGCGGCGGATCTGGGTCTGTCGATGGGCATGGTCAGGGCCCGGCGCGTCGATCTCGGTATAGAGGATCTGCTCGTTCGGAATGATCAGCTTGGCCGTCACCCCATGCGGGGCGAGCCCCAGTGCAGAGCGCCGCAGATATCCCAGCGCCTCGCCCAGATCGGGCACATCAAGCGCCGTCGCGCCCACCTCCAGCCAGCCGCGCGCCGTCCGGTGCAGCAGCCTGATGCCGTCATTGGTGAAATTCAGGGCAAAGTTCGGTTTCATTGCACAAGGTCTAGCACAACACGGCACGGCGCGGGGAGTCGCGCTCCGTCTTCCCGGGGCTCAGTATAGCAGCTTTCCGCCGAAGGGAAGGAAAACACCTGTGAGTGCGCCAATGAGACACTTATCTGCTGCGTCATAAGGGTAAAGATGTCGCATCAGATCAAGGAGGCATGACAATGCGCAGGATGAGGGCCGGGCTGCTGGCCATGACGATGGCGGTGGCGATGACGGGGGCTGCGATGGCGCAGGACGACTTCGGGAGGCCCGTGATCACGGTAACGGGCGAGGGCAGGGTGGACGATGCGCCCGACATGGCGACGATCAGCCTTGGTGTGACCAGCGAGGGGACGACGGCGGCCGACGCGATGCGCACCAACAGCGACGAGATGACGCGGGTGCTGGGCAATCTGGAAGCCGCCGGTATCGCCGCGCGGGACATGCAGAGTTCGGGCCTTTCGCTGCAACCGAACTGGCAGCATGACAGCGCCTCGGGCACCTCGCGCATCATCGGCTATATCGCGTCGAATACGCTGACGGTGCGGGTGCGCGCGCTGGATACGCTCGGGGGTGTGCTGGATGCGGCAGTGAAGGACGGCGCCAATACACTGAACGGGGTGGCGTTCGGTCTTGCCGATCCGCGCCCGGCGCTGGACGAGGCGCGCAAGCGCGCCGTGGCCGATGCCAAGGCCCGGGCCGAACTGCTGGCCGGGGCGGCGGGGGTGAAGCTTGGCCGGATCCTGTCGATCAGCGAGAGTGGCGGTGCGCTTCCACCGATGCCGGCCTATCGCATGGCCGCCGACGCCTTTGCCGCAGCAGTGCCGGTCGCGGCGGGCGAGGTCGCCATGCAGGCGAGCGTCACCATCGTCTGGCAACTCGGCAAATAGGCGGGCTGGTGCATCCGGGAACTCGCCGGGGTGGTTCTGCATCCACTCCCTGCTCATAGGCCCCGGAGGAACCATCGCCTCCGCCTTCTTGCCCCGCACCACCGAGGGCGGTGCTGGCCTGATGGGGGGCGGTCGGGCGCTGCCCGGCGGCGCGTGTCGCGCCTTGTTCCGGGCTTGGCGGCCTGCTCACGCCGGGTTTAGGTGGGAGAGTTGTGCAGGGTTCACGCTGCCCGTCCGCCCCCGCGCCGCGTCAGTTTGCCCTGTGGCGGGAGCCGCAGGCGGGGATGGAGATTGCCACCGTCCCGAAGCGGATACTAGCGCGACGGGACGGCAGCCGCTCAGCTCA
>JAIRJX010000357.1 GCA_031260425.1 Gemmobacter sp. | reverse complement strand
CTGATCGAAGCCGAGGGCCGGGATCCTTCCTGACCCCAAACGCGAGGAGCCGCCGATGGCGCTGTTCAGTTTCCGCCGTGACACCAGCCCGGCCGCCGGCGCCGGTGTCAACCCCGAGATGGAAAGCTTCCTCAAGGGCTTTTCCATGGAGGTGATGCCCCGCACCGCCGAGAAGGTCGAGGATTTCCGCGCCATCCTGTCCAAGAGGACCCGCGTCTATATCGCCCATATCGAGGGTACGCCCATTGAGGATATGGTGGCGACCGCCCGGCGGCTCAATGCCGAGGGCTTCCCGGTGATGCCGCACTTCCCGGCCCGTATCATCAGGGACCGCGCGATGCTGGCCGACTGGATCGCCCGCTACAAGGGTGAGGCGGACGTGAAGCAGGCGCTGCTGCTTGCCGGTGGCGTCACCACCCCGGCGGGCGAGTTTGAAAGCTCCATGCACCTCATCGAAACCGGTCTTTTCGACGGGTTCGAACGGCTGCATGTCGCAGGCCATCCCGAAGGCAACCGCGATATCGACCGCGACGGGGGCGAGCGCATCGTGATGCAGGCGCTGAAATGGAAGCAGGATTTCGCCAACCGCTCCGACGCGAAAATGGCGATCGCCACCCAGTTCTGCTTCGAGGCCGGCCCGGTGATCGACTGGGTGAACCGGATCAATGCGGCCGGCGTCTCGATCCCGGTGCATATCGGTGTCGCCGGCCCCGCCAAGCTGCAGACCATGATCAAGTTCGCCATCGCCTGCGGTGTCGGCGCCTCGCTCAAGGTGCTGCAGAAGCGGGCGCTGGACGTGACGAAGCTGCTCTTGCCCTATGAGCCCACCGATTTTGTCGAGGCTCTCGCCGCTCACAAGGCAAAAAATCCCGGCTTCGGCATCGAATCGGTGCATTTCTTCCCGCTGGGCGGCATCAAGGCCAACGCCACCTGGGCGACCGAACATGGCGGCGCGTCCGGCGTGCCGGCTAATCAAGCATAAGGAAAGACCATGACGCGGACCGTCATCGAATCGCAAACCAAAACCGTCGTCATCGGCTTTGACGAGCCCTTCTGCGTGATCGGCGAGCGCATCAATCCCACCGGCCGCAAGAAGCTGGCAGCCGAGTTGGAGGCGGGCAATTTCGACACCGTGGTAAAGGACGCGCTGGAACAGGTCGCCTGCGGCGCAACCGTGCTCGACATCAATTCGGGGGCGGTCTTCACCAACAAGATGGCCGTGGATCCGCGCTACGCCGACAACAACTTCGTCGAACCGGGGCTGATGAAGGCGCTGATCGAATGTGTCCAGGGCGTGACCGACGTGCCGCTTTGCATCGATTCGTCGGTGCCCGGCGCGCTGGAGGCCGGCCTTCAGGCCGCCATAGGTCGCCCGCTCCTGAACTCGGTCACCGGCGAGGAAGAGCGGCTGGAACTGGTTCTGCCGCTGGTGAAGAAATACAACGTGCCGGTGGTGGCGATCTCGAACGACGATACCGGCATCTCGCCCGATCCGGATGTGCGGTTCGCGGTGGCCAAGAAGATCGTCGAGCGCGCCGCCGATTTCGGCATTCCCGCGCATGATATCGTCGTTGATCCGCTGGTGATGCCGGTCGGTGCCATGGCTTCGGCCGGGCAGCAGGTCTTCGCGCTGGTCCGCCGCCTGCGCGAGGAATTGGGCGTGAACACCACTTGCGGGGCGTCGAACATCTCCTTCGGCCTGCCGCATCGCCATGGCGTGAACGCGGCCTTCCTGCCGATGGCGATCGGCGCCGGCATGACCTCGGCCATCATGAATCCGGTGCGTCAGGTCGAGATGGAGGCGATCCGTGCCGCCAACCTGCTGATGAACCACGATGCGAATGGCGGCGAATGGATCCGATTCTCGAAGGTGATCGAGGCGGTCGAGGGCGGCCTGAGCTTCTCTGAAGCCTCCAGCGCCGCCTCCGCCGCCACCTCCGGCCGCCGCGGCGGCCGCCGTGCCCGCGCCTGAGCTCCCTGCCCATGCTTCCCGACACCTGCCCCTTTTCCGGGCGGGTGTTCGCGCCGCAAGGGTAATCGACATTCAGGATTTCCATGGCTGCCATGAGTGAGTCCATGGAATGCCGATGTGGCTGCCCCCAACCGCCGTGTGAGCCGGGGGCCAGGCCCGGAACAAGACGCGCAAGCGCCGCCAGGCAGCGCCCGACCGCCCGCACAAGCGGGCGTTTTGGGGGCGTTGGCGCGGGATATGAGTTTGGCGGATTTTGCACCATAAAGTGCAGACCACAATCGTTGTAAGCGCCCACCTGCTGTCGGGCGCTGTTCTCTGTTGCGCGGGATGGCAACGATCCGGAACCACCCGCCTCCACAAATCTCAGCCCGTCTTCGGCTTCCGTTAACCTCCGACCGGCAGACTGGTCACAGGGATTCGGGGGCCGGTCATGCCGAAACGTCGCAAACTGCTACCTCTCGCCATCGGCGACATACCGGTCGGCTCAGCCGGGCCCGACCTGCTGCGCAACGGCCGGGGCAACGATGTGCTGGTTGGCCGAGGTGGGGGTGATACGCTGATCGGGGGAACGGGGCGCGACAGGCTGCTGGGCAAAGCGGGAGACGATGTGCTGGCCGGCGGCAGCGGGGCGGACCTGCTGACCGGCGGCGGCGGCGATGACACGCTGATGGGCGGGGCCGGGCACGACCGGCTGCTGGGCGGAGCCGGCGACGACTGGCTGTTCAGCGGGCCCGGGCGATCCACACTCTCCGGCGGAGCAGGCGATGACGTGCTGGTGGCCGATCTTTCGAAAGGTGGGCACAGCCTGTCGGGCGGACGCGGCGCCGATATCTTCATCTTCCTCGCCCCGCCGGGGCCAGACAGCTTCAGTCGGCTGCACGATTTCGACCCGGAAACGGATCATCTGATCCTCGCCGGGCGGCGCATCGCACCGGAAACCGGCCTCACCACCGACGAGGGGACCCGAATCGAACTGACTCAAGGCCATATCCTGCTGCTGGAAGGGGTCTGGCTGTGAGAGTCAGCCGCGCCGCCGCCGCCGCCCCTCGCCGCCCGATCCGGCGGGGTTGTAGCTCACCTCGGGCAGGCTCACCACCTTTGCCAGGTTGGGGAACGGCTCCACCGCGTTCGGTATCGCATTGGCATTCACGAAATGCTCCTGAAAACGCGGCTCGATCGCGGTCTCCACCTTGTGGATGTCATGCACCATCGCCTCGATCACATCGCGCGACGCGCGGTTGCACAGCGCAATGCGCGCACCCGTCCCCGCCGCATTGCCCGCGCTCGTCACCTTGTCCAGCGGCACATCGGGGATCATGCCAAGAACCATTGCGTGTTTCGGGCTGATATGCGCGCCGAAGGCCCCGGCCAGCGTCACCCGGTCCACCGTCTCGATGCCCATCTCGTCCATCAGCAGCCGCGCGCCCGCATAAAGCGCCGACTTGGCAAGCTGGATCGCCCTTATATCGCCCTGCGTCACCATGATGACCGGCCCGCCGCCAGCCGCGCTGTCATGGAGCAGATAGGCATGGGTCCGCCCCTGCGGCAGGCAGCGCAATGTGCCGACCTGCTCGGCCGAACCGATCAGCCCGCTCGGGTCGAGAATACCGGCCATGCGCATCTCGGCCACCGCCTCGATGATGCCGGAGCCGCAGATGCCGGTGATGCCGCTTGCCTTCGTCGCCTCGGCAAAGCCCGGCTCGTCGGACCACAGCTCGCAGCCGATCACCCGGAAGCGCGGCTCCCGGCTCACCGGGTCGATCTCCACCCGCTCGATGGCGCCCGGCGCGGCGCGCTGGCCGCTGGCGATCTGCGCCCCCTCGAAGGCCGGCCCGGTGGGCGAGGAACAGGCCAGCACCCGGGTACGATTGCCCAGCAGAATCTCGGCATTGGTGCCGACGTCGACGATCAGTACCATATCGTCGGATTTGTTCGGCTCTTCCGACAGCGCCACCGCCGCCGCATCGGCGCCGACATGGCCGGCGATGCAGGGCAGCACATAGACCTGCGCCGCCGGGTGAATATGGGTCATGTCCAGTTCGCGCGCGGCCAGGCTCAGACTGCCCGAGACCGCCAGCGCGAAGGGTGCCTGCCCCAGCTCCACCGGGTCGATACCCAGGAGCAGGTGGTGCATCACCGGATTGCAGACGAAGACCACCTCGAAAATCTCGGTGGCGGGGATGCCGGCCTCCGCCGCGATCCCGG
>JAIRJX010000295.1 GCA_031260425.1 Gemmobacter sp. | reverse complement strand
GGTGGAGCTATGCGCCGCGCCGAAAGGATCATAGGGGCTTTCGCTGCGTCTGGTGAAACCCGAAAGCCCACCCTCCATGCGCAGCGTGCGGATGCGGTCGCGCCGACCGGTGAGGATCTTGTGGGGATAGCATTGATGCCCGACATCCCAGATCAGCTTGTCGCGCGGCGTGTCGAAGACGGCATGAAGCGCCACCGTCAGCTCCACCACACCCAGACCTGCACCGAGATGCCCGCCGGTGACCGAGACCGCGCTGATCGTCTCGGCCCGCAATTCATCGGCCAGTTGCCGCAATTCGCGGTCCGACAGCGCCTTCATGTCCGAAGGTAGATGCACGCGGTCGAGGATCGGGGTGGTCGGTCGGTCGGTCATGGGCTGCCCTCCTTCCCGGGCGCGTCAGCTTTGCCGCGAAATAACGAAGCGCGCCGCGCCGATCAAGGCGGCGGCCCGCGCACCATAGGGTGAAAGTGCGGCCTCCGCCTCGCGGATCAACGCCTCTGCGCGGCGTTTCGCGCCGTCGAGTCCCATCAGCGAAACGAAGGTGGCCTTGCCCGCGCCCGCGTCCTTGCCGACCCGCTTGCCGGTCGCGGCTTCGCAGCCTTCCACGTCTAGAACGTCATCGGCGATCTGGAAAGCGAGACCAAGCGCCTCGGCATAGGCCCGGAGCGGCGCGGGATCCGCACCGGCAAGCACCGCCCCCGCCTCGGCCGAAAAGCAGATCAGGGCACCGGTCTTGCCAGCCTGCAACCGGGTAATCTCGAACAGCGTGAGCGGCTCTGGCGCAGTTTCGGCGGCGATGTCGAGCGCTTGGCCCAGCACCATCCCCTGGGCCCCCGAAGCGCGGGAAAGGCCCCGCACCAGCGCCAGCCCCCGCTCCGCCGACCCAAGCTCAGGGTC
Source organism: Gemmobacter sp. (assembly GCA_031260425.1). Lineage (GTDB taxonomy): Bacteria > Pseudomonadota > Alphaproteobacteria > Rhodobacterales > Rhodobacteraceae > Gemmobacter. The sequence goes on along the minus strand of JAIRJX010000295.1, from coordinate 6,526 downwards.
GCAGAGCAATTCGAAAGCCAGCGTCTGCAAAGCGTCGCCTGCCAGAACCGCCGTCGCCTCGTCCCATTTCACATGCACGCTGGGCTGGCCCCGGCGCAGGTCGTCATCGTCCATGCAGGGCAGATCGTCATGAACGAGGCTATAGGCATGCAGCGCCTCGACCGCCGCAGCCACGCTCACCGCCCGCTCCGGCGCGATCCCGTGCAGGCGTGCGGATTCGAGCACCAGAAACGCGCGAATCCGCTTGCCGCCGCGCAGGGCATAGCGCATCGCCTCCACCACCGGCACCGGATCATGCCCGGCCAGGGCGGCATCCAGCCGTACCTGCACCAGTGCGGCATCGGCCTTCAGTGCGTCGGGAAAGCTCACAGCCCCTCCACCGGCGTAGTGCCGATGGCACGGCCCTCCTGCGCGCGGATCAGTTCCACCTTCTCTTCCGCCGCGCGCAGCTTCTCGGCGCAATGCGCCTTCAGCGCCGCGCCGCGCTCATAAAGCGCGATGGATTGCTCCAGCGCCACATCGCCGCGCTCAAGCTGACCAACCACCGCCTCCAGCGCGGCCATCGCCTCCTCGAAGTTCATCTCGGCCACAGGTTTCTCGCTCATCCGCCTCTCCGCAGCAACCCATCGTCCCCGCGCCGGGCCATGGCCATGCGCGCCACCGGATCATAGCCGCCCTCCGGGAAGGACGCCAGCCATGCACGACAGAACCGCAGCCAGGGTCACCCGATCCGGTTCTTCATGATGGCGGGTCAGGTCGGCGGCGATGCAGGCGGTTCGCGGCCCTTGCCTGCGGGAAAGTCTGGCCGGTAGAGTAGCGCATGGATGACACATCGCCGAACCGCAGGCCCTCGCCTCGCCGCGAAAACCCTCGGTCGGCCGACAACCGCCGCCGGATATGGGCGGGAACCCGACGACAACATGGGTTCGGAGCCGGTCCGGCGCAATCAGGGCTTGAACTCCGCCAAGAAAACCTGTGTAGCGAGGTATCACGCCCGACAGGGGCAATCCCCCTGCGGGGCAGCAGGGCCTAGGAAAAGGGAAAAAGGACATGTCCAAACCGATGACCAAGACGCAACTCGTCGCCGCGCTGGCCGAGGCGATGGGCTCCGACAAGAAAACCGCCGGTAACGCGCTTGAGGCTATCGCCGCTGTCGTGGCGCGCGAAGTGGCCGCCGGCGGTGCTGTAGCCCTGCCCGGTCTCGGCAAGGTGGTCTGCAAGGCCCGCCCGGAGCGTCAGGTCCGCAATCCGGCGACTCGCGAGATCGTGACCAAGCCCGCCGACAAGCAGGTGAAGTTCACCATCGCCAAGGTGCTGAAGGACAGCGTGAACGCCTGAGCCCGCCGGCATCCGCCGCGCCAGATCGGAAGGCCGCCTTCGGGGCGGCCTTTTGCATGAGGGGGAAGACATCATGGACCGCCGCGCCATCGTCATCGGGCTTGCCTTCGCACTGATCTGGTCGTCGGCCTATGCGGTGGCGCGCATTATCGTGGCCGAGGCGCCGCCGCTGCTGTCTCTTGCCGTCCGCTTCACCCTTTCCGGTGCGATCGCGTTGGCGATGGGTCTGGCGCTGGGGCAGCGCCTGCGGCTGACACAAGGGCAATGGCAGGCAACAGTGGTGTTCGGCCTTTGTCAGAACGCAATCTATCTGGGGCTGAACTTCATCGCGATGCAGTGGATCGAGGCATCGCTTGCCGCCATCATCGCCTCATCCATGCCGTTGCAGGTCGCCGCTCTCGGCTGGTTGTTCAGAGGCGAACGCCTGCCGCCCCTGGGCCTGATCGGGCTGGCGCTGGGTTTCGGCGGCGTGACGCTGATCATGGCGGCGCGGCTGACCGGCGGGGCCGATCCGCTGGCAGTGCTGCTCTGTGTGCTGGCGGCACTCGCACTGGCGACCGCGACGCTCACCCTGCGGGGCGCCGCCTCCGGCGGCAATCTGTGGATCGTCGTCGGCCTGCAGATGTGGGTCGGCGCGGCGGCGCTCTGGCCGCTCGGTTTCGCGATGGAGACATGGCACCTGCCGCTCAATCCGCGCTGGATCGCCGCCATGACCTATCAGATCCTGATGCCGGGCATCGTGGCGACGGTGTTGTGGTTCGCGCTCGTCGGCCGCATCGGCACGGTAAAGGCGGCGAGCTTTCACTTCCTCAACCCGTTCCTCGGCGTGGCGCTGGCCGCGCTGCTGCTGGGCGAGGGGATCAGGTTCACCGACATGATCGGGGTCGCGGTGGTGATGGCCGGTATCCTCGCGGTGCAGAAGTCGCGCGCGGGCTGAGCGTTCAGCCGATCTCGCCCCGTATTCCGGCGGTCTGCCCCCGGTCGCGCAGGATATGGTCGAGGAGCACGCAGGCCATCATCGCCTCGCCCACCGGCACGGCGCGGATGCCGACGCAGGGGTCATGGCGACCCTTGGTGATCAGGTCCACCTCCTCGCCGCTCGACGTGATGGTGCGGCGCGGGGTGAGGATGGAGGATGTGGGCTTCACCGCGAAACGCAGCACCACATCCTGCCCGGTGGAAATGCCGCCAAGGATGCCGCCGGCATGGTTCGACAGGAAGACCGGCCCTTCCGGCCCCATGCGGATCTCGTCGGCATTTTCCGACCCGGTGAGCGCCGCCGCCGCCATGCCCTCGCCGATCTCCACCGCCTTCACCGCATTGATCGACATCATCGCCGCCGCAAGATCACTGTCGAGCTTGCCATAGACCGGCGCGCCGAGGCCGGGGGGAGCGCCGCTCGCCACCAGTTCCACCACCGCGCCGACCGAATTGTGCGTTTTCCGCAGGTCGTCGAGATAGGCCCCCCAGGTCTCGGCCGCCTGCGCATCCGGGCACCAGAACGGATTGCGCTCGATTTCCGCAGGATCGATGCGTGTCCGGTCGATCTGATGCGGGCCGATCTGCACCATGTAGCCGGTGATCCTGATCTCGGGCGCCAGCACGGCCAGCGCCGCCCGCGCCACCCCGCCGGCCGCCACCCGCGCCGCGGTTTCGCGCGCCGAGGAACGGCCGCCGCCGCGATAGTCGCGAAGCCCGTATTTCTGATGATAGGTCAGATCGGCATGGCCGGGGCGGAAGCTTTTCGCGATGTCGCCGTAATCCTTCGAGCGCTGGTCGGTATTGTCGATCAGAAGCTGGATCGGCGTGCCGGTCGACAGCCCCTCGAAGGTGCCCGACAGGATCTTCACCTGATCCGGTTCCTGCCGCTGGGTGGTGAAGCGGTTCTGTCCGGGCTTGCGGCGGTCGAGCCAGTGCTGAAGCTCCGCCGCGTCGATCCGCACCGCCGGGGGACAACCATCCACCGTGGCGCCAAGCGCCGGACCGTGGCTTTCGCCCCAGGTGGTGACGCGGAACATCTGGCCGAAGGTGTTGAAGCTCATCGGGCGCCTCCTCTGCTCGGGTTGTCCTAGGGCGGAACGGCGAGGGTCGCAACGGAGATATGCCTTCCATCCGATTTGAAGGCATATCCAGGGCAGGTGGGTGTGGACTTCTTCGTATGAGCCCTTCCCCCACCTGGAACAAGGTGCGCAGCACCACCCGACCGCCCCCCCGGGGCAGGCGCTGCTCTCTGTCAGACAGAACGGGGTAGCGACTACAACCGTTGCCGACGTCCACCCCGGTTGGCCGCGGCCCCGTCCCGGGTGAGGGGGCCGTGGCGGAGGGCGCGGTTTTCCGCGCGGCCACATGCGCTCGTACAAGAATGCGGTCCCTGCGCACCTGACCGCCGTCGAGCCGGACCACGCTTTCCCCTTGCACCCGTGCCGCTTTCCCCTATGGTCGGTCCTACCTCGGGGTGCCCTTTCGGGCTGAGACGCGCAGGCGGACCCGTTGAACCTGATCCGGTTAAGACCGGCGGAGGGAAGGTGTTTCGGGCGCTCCGCCCCTGCTCCATCTCCGCCCGATGCAGATGGAGAGACTGATGAAGACGCTCGGCTTTGCTGCGGGTTTACTTGCCATCGCCGCCCCGGCGCTGGCCGAAACCCCGGTGCTTCACGTTCTGACCTATGACAGCTTCGTATCTGAATGGGGCCCCGGCCCCGCGATCGAGACGGCGTTCGAGGCCGAATGCGGCTGCGACCTGCGCTTCACCGCCGCCGGGGACGGCGCGGCGCTGCTGGCGCGGCTGCAACTCGAAGGTGTACGGAGTGAAGCCGATGTGATCCTTGGTCTCGATACCAGCCTGACGGCGGCGGCACGCAGGACCGGCCTCTTCGCCCCGCATGGCCAGCGCCCCGCCTTGTCGCTGCCGGTGCCTTTCGAGGATGCCGAGTTCCTGCCCTATGACTGGGGCTGGTTCGCCTTCGTCCATGACCGCAAGCTCGATCCGCCGAAGGATTTCGCGGCGCTGGCCGCGTCGGATCTGAAGATCGTTATCGAGGACCCACGCTCTTCCACCCCCGGCCTCGGCCTGCTGCTCTGGGTGAAGGCGGCTTATGGCGACCGGGCGGCGGAGATCTGGCAAGGCCTTGCCGACAATATCGTTACCGTCACCCCCGGCTGGTCCGAGGCCTACGGCATGTTCCTCGACGGCGAGGCCGACATGGTGCTGAGCTATACCACCTCTCCCGCCTCTCACCTGATCGCCGAACAGGATGGGAGCAAGACGGCAGCGCTGTTCGACGAGGGCAACTATCTTCAGGTCGAAGTGATGGGGAAACTGGCGGCGAGCGACCAGCCGGAACTGGCGGACCGCTTCCTTGCCTTCATGCTGAGCGATGCGGCGCAATCGGTGCTGCCCACGACGAATTGGATGTATCCCGCCCTTACTCCGGCGGCGGGCCTGCCGGAGGGGTTCGAGGCGCTGGCGCGGCCGGTAAAATCACTGCTCTTGCCGGCGGATGAGGCCGAGGCCGCGCGCGGTCCGGCGCTGGACGAATGGCGCGCCGCGCTGGCGCGCTGATCGCGGCGGGGCTGGCGGCGCTGACGCTGGCCCCGGTCGCGGTGGTGATGGCGCGGGCGGGCGAGGCGCGGCTGGCCCCGGCCGACCTCGTCGCGCTGCGCTTCACCATCACGCAGGCAGCACTTTCGGCGCTGGCCTCGGTTGCCGGTGCCGTGCCGCTTGCGCGCGCGCTGGCGCGACGACGCTTTGCGGGGCGTGGGGTGCTGGTCACGGCACTTGGCGCACCGTTCCTGATGCCGGTTATCGTCACCGTGCTGGGGCTGCTTGCGGTCTTCGGGCGTTCGGGTTGGCTGGCGACACTCGGCCTGCCGCCGCTGCCGGTCTTCGGCCTTGGCGGCGTGGTGCTGGCGCATGTGTTTCTGAACATGCCGCTGGCAACGCGGATGCTGTTGGAGGGCTGGCAGTCGATCCCGGGCGAACGGCTGCGGCTGGCCGAAAGCCTCGGCTTCGGACCGCGCGAGATCTGGCGCCACATCGAGGCGCCCATGCTGCGCAGCCTCTTGCCCGGCGCGGCACTGGCGGTCTTCGCCATCTGCCTGACCAGTTTCGCCGTGGTGCTGATCCTGGGCGGTGGGCCCGCGGCAACCACGGTGGAGTTGGCGATCTATCAGGCGATCCGCTTCGAATTCGACCTTGCCCGCGCCGCCCTGCTCGCCACGGCGCAAGTGGCGGCCTGCGGGGTGGCAGTGGCATTGGCGGGGCTCTTCACCCTGCCCGCCGGCTTTGGCGCAGGGCTGGACCGGGCGGCAGCACTGCCTGCCCCCGGCGGCTGGCGGTGGGGGATGGATATGGCGGTGATCACATTGGCGGCGGCGTTTCTCGCCGGTCCGATCCTCGCCGTGGCTCTGCGCGGCGCACCGGCGCTGGTCGCCCTGCCCGTCCCGGTCTGGCCGGCGCTTGGCGCCTCGCTGCTGGTTGCGGTGATCGCGGCACCGCTGGCGGTCTCAGCCGCGCTGCTCATGGCGCTGGCATGCACTCAAGGCGCCCGCTGGCTGGAACCGGTAGCGATGCTGCCGATGGCGAGCTCGCAGCTGGTGCTGGGAACCGGGCTTTTCCTGATCCTGTTCCCCTTCGTCTCTCCCGCCGCCGTAGCGCTGCCCGTCACGGTGATCGTCACCGCCACCATGGCGCTGCCCTTCGCCTATCGTATCCTCCTGCCGGAGGTGCGGCGACTGGAGGCGGATTATGGGCGGCTCGCCGCCGTACTCGGCCTGCGCGGCTGGCCTGCCGCACGGCTTCTGGTCCTGCCACGGCTGCGGCGGCCGCTGGGTTTTGCCACCGGCCTTTGCGCGGCGCTGGCGGCAGGCGATCTCGGCGTGGTAGCACTTTTCGCGACCGAGCAGGGGACAACGCTGCCGCTCGTCATCTCGCGCCTGATGGGCGCCTATCGGATGGAGGCGGCAGCGGGTGCGGCATTGCTGCTGGTCATGCTGGCCTTCGGGCTGTTCTGGATCTGCGACAGGTGGGGACGTGGCGGCACTGCGGATTGAGAACCTGCGCCTCGTGCAGGAAGATTTCGGCCTCACCGCCGACTGGGCGCTGGAGGCAGGCGGGCGTGTGGCGGTGATCGGGCCGTCGGGTGCGGGAAAATCGACCCTGCTCAACGCAATCGCCGGCTTCGTGCCG
>JAIRJX010000271.1 GCA_031260425.1 Gemmobacter sp. | reverse complement strand
TGCGGTTCAGCCGCTCCGCCGCAGGGCGGATGCCGCCGCAATCCGCTGCCGTCACGAAAACCCGAAGCGTGTGCAGGCTGAGCATCCGTCTCTCCGTCATTGTCGCCCCTCTGGCGGCGGGGTCCAGCATCGGCAGCCCGGCCCGCGCTGTAAAGCCCCGCCTTCTTTCGCCGCCCCGCCCCGTTCCCTGGACAGGAGACCCGGATGACCCATGATTTCCTCAGTGGCCGCCGGGGTGTCACCTTGGCACGGGAGGCGATGGTCGCCACCTCACATCCGCTGGCCACCGCTTCGGGGCTGCGGATTCTGGCCGAGGGCGGCAGCGCCGCTGATGCGGCGGTCGCCGCCTGCGCGGTGCAGTGCGTGGTCGACCCACTGATGACAGGGATCGGTGGTGATTGCTTTGCGCTGGTCGCCCCGGCCGGCGGCAGGATCCAGGCGCTGAACGGATCGGGGCGGGCGGCGATGGCGGCTGCGCCCGAGGCGTTGCTGGCGCAGGGCCTGACCGAGATTCCCCGTAACAGCCCGCATGGGGTGACCATCCCGGGTGCGATCTCGGGCTGGAGCCTGCTGCACCGGGATCACGGAAGGCTGCCCTTCGCCCGGCTTCTGTCCGACGCGATCCGCTATGCCGAAAACGGCTATCCGGTGACGCCCCGCGTCGCTTGGGACTGGGGGCGGCACGCGCCCGCCATCGCGGGCGAGCCCGCAGCGGCGGCTGTTTTCCTGCCGGAGGGCCGCGCGCCGGAAGTGGCCAGCCGGCACAGCCAGCCTGTGCTCGGGCAGACGTTGCGCCTCATCGCGCGCGAGGGCGCCGCCGGTTTCTATCGCGGGGCTGTCGCCCGCTCGATGGTGCGGTTCCTGCGGGCAGCAGGCGGAGTGCAGACCGAAGAGGATTTCGCCGCCGCAGAGCAGGTGGCCGAATGGCTGGAGCCGATCCGGGCGGAATACCGTGGCTATGAGGTGCTGGAATGTCCGCCGAACGGGCAGGGCATCATCGCGCTGCTGATTCTGCGGATCCTCGAAGGCTTCGACCTCTCGCCCGCCACACCCGAGGCCCTTCGCATCCATCTTCATGCCGAGGCGGCGAAGCTTGCCTATCACCAGCGCGATGCCCTTCTTGGCGACCCGTCCGGCTGCCCCGATCTGGTGCAGAAGTTGCTTGGCGGGGAAACCGTCTCCCGCCTGCGCGGCATGATCGACCCCGGCCGGGCGAGCCGGCCGGTGCCCGGCACCGAAACCCCGCATCGCGACACGATCTGTCTGAGCGTGGTTGATCGCGATGGCAATGCGGTCTCTTTTATCAATTCGATCTTCGATGCCTTCGGCTCGTGCCTTCTCGATCCGGCGACGGGGGTGCTGTTTCACAGTCGGGGCACCTCGTTCCGGCTTGCGGAGGGGCATCCGAACCGGCTCGGGCCGGGACGGCGACCGATGCATACGATCATCCCCGGAATGCTTTGCGAAAAGGGCAGGGTGATCATGCCCTTCGGGGTCATGGGCGGGCACTACCAGGCCGCCGGCCATGCCGCCTTCCTCTCGGGCTGCCTCGATATGAGGCTCGATCCGCAACAGGCGATCGACGCGCCGCGCAGCTTCGCTTATGATGGAGAGCTTCAGGTCGAGAGCACGATTGCACCGGCGGTGCTGGAGGGGCTTGCCCGGATGGGACACCAGATCAGGATTGCCCCCTCTCCCATCGGCGGCGCCCAGGCCATCCGTATCGACCACCACGCGGGGATCCTGATCGGTGGGTCCGACGGCCGGAAGGACGGCATGGCCCTTGGTTGGTAGACGGGTGGCAGTTTATTCAGAAAATCTGAATGTGCGTTCATTTATTCTGGTTTGACTGAAATCATCCGGGCTGCGACCCTGCTGCCCGTCGGGCGGCAACCCCCGCCGAAAGGCAGATGCAGGAAAAGGTCATGAGACTCGATAAATTCTACATCGACGGGGCCTGGGTTTCGCCCCGGGGCAGCGCGCACGAGGTGATCCTCAATCCGGCGACCGAACAGCCCATCGGCACCCACTCGCTGGGCACGGCGGCGGATGTCGATCTGGCGGTGGATGCCGCCTGCCGGGCCTTCGCCTGCTTCGGCCGTTCCTCGCGCGAGGAACGGCTCGCGCTTCTGCGCCGCATCGAGACGGTTTATGCCGACAGATGCGAGCGGATGGGGGATCTGATCTCACTGGAGATGGGGGCTCCGTTGCCTTTCGCCCGCAATGTTCAGGCCAGAAGCGGCCTTTCGCATCTGCAGAACATGATCCGTCATCTGGAAAGCTACGAATTCGAGAAGCTGCGCGGCACAACCATGATCCGGCGCGAGCCGATCGGCGTCGTCGGGCTGATCACGCCGTGGAACTGGCCGATGAACCAGATCGCCTGCAAGGTGTTTCCGGCGCTGGCGGCTGGCTGCACCATGGTGCTGAAGCCGAGCGAGCTTTCGCCGTTGAGCGCACAGCTTTTCGCCGAAATCCTACAAGAAGCCGGCGTGCCGGCAGGCGTGTTCAACCTTGTTCACGGGGCGGGGCCGGTGGTCGGGCGGGCGCTGGCGGCGCATCCGCAGGTCGCGATGATCTCGTTGACCGGGTCGACCCGGGCGGGAATTGCAGTCTCAGAGACGGCGGCACGCAGTGTAAAGCGCGTGGCGCTGGAACTCGGGGGGAAGGCGCCGAACATCCTGCTGCCCGATGCCGATTTTGAGACCGCCGTGATGCGCGGCACCCAGGCCTGTATGCGCAACTCCGGCCAATCCTGCTCCGCCCCGACCCGGATGCTGGTGCCGCAGGCCGAGATGGAACGCTGCGCCGGAATCGCGGCCAAGGCAGCCGATGCGCTGAAGGTCGGCGCGCCAGAGGCGGAGGGCACCGATCTGGGGCCGGTGATCGGCGCGGCCCAGTTCGACAAAGTGCAGCGGCTGATCCGTGCCGGTGTGACCGAAGGCGCACGACTGGTGGCCGGCGGCGAGGGGCGGCCCGAAGGGCTGACAGCCGGCTGGTTCGTCCGCCCCACGGTCTTTGCCGATGTCACGCCGCAGATGACCATCGCGCGCGAGGAAATCTTCGGACCGGTGCTGTCGATCCTCGGCTACCGCGATATCGACGAGGCGATCCGTATTGCCAATGACACCGAATATGGGCTGACCGCCTATATCCAGTCCCGCGACCGGGCGGGCGCGCAGGATGTCGCGCGGCAGTTGCGCGCAGGCAGCGTGCTGATCAACTACGCTCCGGTCGATATCGATGGCCCCTTCGGCGGCTTCAAGCAGTCGGGAAATGGCCGGGAATACGGCATCTTCGGCCTCGAAGAGTTTCTGGAGCCCAAGGGTATGGTCGGCTATCTGGATCCCGACACGCCAGCCTGAGCCCGATTGCAGGGGGCTTCCCCGGCGGCGGCCCGGATGTGCAACGGTCTGCGTGGCTCATGGCAGGCGGGGAAGTTGGCCCGGAGCAAAGCATGGAGAGCGAGACCGTCCGGAACCCAACGCCGCTTCCCGATGGGGCGCGGCAAGTCTGAATAATCGGGTTGCGCAGGCGACGCGGTGATGGCGGCAAGGACGGCTTGTTCCGATCGGGTGGGCGGTGGTGCTGATATTCGGTCCACCGCCGCCTCCACGCGGAACGCACCGCCCGCCCATGTCGTCGGGGGAGCGGTTTCCCTGCAAGGTGAGGCCGCTCCGCCCCGCCGCACATGCGACCCGCGCCGCAAGCAACCTCCTGGCCGCAATTGTCCTCGTATCGGCACGGATTTGGGGCCTAGAACAACTCCAGCAGCCGCTTGAGGTAGCCCCGCTCGTCGTCGGCGCGCTGCTGCTCGCCGGCGCGGCGGCGGATCTCGTCCAGCAGATCCTGGGCGCGGCGATAGACGTCCGTGCCCTGCCTGAGATTGCCATCCGAGCCGATGCGGCCGGCATTGGGTTCACGGCCCAGAGGGTCGGGTTGGCCGCCGGGATCGGCTCGGCCCTGGGTGCCCTGTTCCCGCCGCTGTGCTTCTGCGACCGTATCGCCCAGCTGCCGCATGCCTTCGCGCATCCGTTCCATCGCCTCGGCCTGACGGTCGAGCGCACCGGACAGGTCGCCCCCGCGAAGCGCACGTTCGGCCTCGTCCATCAGGCGTTCCGCTTGGTCGAGGGCCTCGCGTCCGCTACGGCCCTTGTCGGTGCCGGCACCGGGCAGGGACTGGCCGTTCAGGCCGTTCAGTTTCTCGCGCAATGCGCGCTGGCGGTCGGCGAGACTGCCGCCTCCGTTGCCGTCCTGCCCCTTACCCTCGCCATCCCGGCCCTGCTGCTGTCCCTGATTCTGGCCCTGCTCGCCCTGCTGCAATTGCCGGAATGCCTCGTCCGACAGGCCCTGCTGGTCGCGCAGCGTATCCTGGAGGCCTTGCATCCCAGGCATCGGCGGGCCGCCGCTACCGCCGCCGCCCTCAGCTATCCGCATATTCTCCAACAATTGCTGCAGCACGGCCATAGCCTGCGCCGCCTCGGCCATCTTGCCCTCCTCCATCAGGCGCTGGATCTCGTCCATCATCTTCTGGATCTGGTCGCCGGTGATCTGCATCCGCTGCTGGTTCTCGGCCATCTCGCTATCGGGATTGCGCTGCGCCTCTTCGGCCAGCAGGCGGAGATAGTCATCGGTGGCGGCGCGCAACTCCTCCATCAACTCCTGGATCTCCGCCGGATCGGCGCCATTGCGGATCGCCTCGTTCAGCCGTTGCTGCGCCCGGTCCAGCCGCTCGCGCGCCGAGGCGAGATCACCCTCTTCGACCAGAAGAGCGATCTCCCACAGTTCCTTGGCCAGTTCGTCGCGCATCTCGGGCGCAAGCGTCGCCGCGTTCGCATCCAGCTTTGTTGTCGCGGCCTTCAGTCGGGCGAAGGTTGCCTCGTCGCGGATCAGGTCGTCGGGCAGATGGGTGATGGCGCGGAAAATTTGCGCCGCGCGTGGCGCATTGGCGCGGTTCCACAGCAGGTCGCGCCGCATCTCGATGATTGCCGCCGCCAGCGGGTCGAAGAAGCGCTTGCCGGGGAGGATGGTCGAAAGCGGATCGGTGCTGCCGGTCTGGCCTGCCGCATCCTTCACCTCCAGCCGGACCAGGACCGGCATATTGGCGAAGGGATGCTGCGAGAGGTCCTCGATGATCGCGTCCTCGAACTTCGCGCGGTTGCCGCTGATCGGCAGGGCGATGTCGATGACCAGCGGTGGCCGGGCCTCCGGCTCGATACTGAGGCCGTAGCGGCGGTCGAGCCGGCTCGGGTCGAGCGTCACGGCCGCCGCACCGGCGGTGATGCCGTAGTCATCCTCCACCGCGAAGGGCAGCCGCATCTTGCCGTTGCGTTCGCGCGTCACCTCACCGGTAACCCGGACGGTCGGCGCCGCATCCTTCAGCGCCATCACCTTCCATTCCCGCCCGCCGGGGCCGTTGATGGCGATGGCGCCGTCCTGCATCACCTCGAAGCGCTGTGCGAGATCCGAGGCGGGCGGTGGCGTGGTGGCGCCTGAGACGGTTTCTGCGAGCGTCAACGTACCGATCTCGCCATAAAGCCGCAACTGCACCTTGGTGCCGCGCGGCAGGTCGAGCAGGCCTGCTGGAATATCGTTGAGATAGATTGCGGGCTTGCCGGTATGAAGCGGCGGTTGTGCCCAGCCCTCCCAGCTTGGACCGTTCGCCATCGCTTCGGCCCGGTCGGGGGCGAGCCCGATTATCGTCGCCACCCGCCAGAGCGAGCCGAACATCAGCGCGATGATCAGCGCACTCAGCGCGAGGTAGCGCAGCCCGAACGGGTCGCGCGTGGCAAGCCGCAGATCGGGGTGGACGGGCTTTGCCTGTGCGGCGCGGGCCGCCATGCGGGCGTGATGCGTCTGCCAGACCGCT
>JAIRJX010000260.1 GCA_031260425.1 Gemmobacter sp. | reverse complement strand
CGGAAGTGGCCGGTGGTCCGGGGGCTGTTCCGAATGGTCCGGGGTCGGCGTTTGTTCTGGCGATCCCCGCCTTGGCCTCTGCGCCACCATTGCCGGATTGTGGTTCTGCCGATGCGGCTGGCGGGGAAGTGTTGTGCTGCTTCGGTGGCGGTTTCCTCGAAGGTCGGCCCGGCGGACCGCGCCATATGTGAATGCCTGCAATTCGGGATCACCTGCGACCTTCGGTGGAGGGCCGGGGCGGTGTTCGCGACGGTGCTCGCTGATCGGCACGGAGGGATCACGGCGCGACCGCTCGATGACGGATGCCATGTCCCTCACGATCCGCGGCCCGCGCCGGTCGTTCAGGTCGAACTTGCCCGAAGGCGGCAGTTGCCCCGGCTTTCCCCCTTGTCGGGGTCGATCTGCGGCAGCGGGACGGTGTTCTTCCGCAGGGCTGGCCATCGGATCAGTCCTGCAAATGGGGCGAGATCAGCGGTTCGGCGGAGTTGCGCCGGACATCGGTTCCGCCGCCAACAGTTCCCGCGCAGCTCCTTTCCAAGCCGGCGGGGCCACGGGAATGTTCGGGGCCACGCCATGATGCGCTCTCCCTCGTAACGCATCCCCCGCATCGCCACGCGGGCGCTCGCCCAGGTCTTGGGGCCAGCGCCTGTCCGGAGCCATAGGTGAACCGCCACAGGCCGAACCAGGCATTCACCCGCGCCCGGATGCCACAGGTGTATTCGTCGTTGAGAAACTCACCGCCGTCGCCGTCCTTGTCCAACCCTGCCCGCGGTCGAGCACCGCTCTCTTGTTGCACAGGATGTCGAAGGCGAGGGGGAGGTTTTCATAGACCATGGTCGTTGCGGGTCATTGTCGCTTTCCGCCCAAGTTACCCGTGTGAGCCCACGCCTTGCCCGGAACAAGGCACGGCACGTGCCGCCGGGCAGCGCCCGGCCGTTCCCTGGGCGCTTTGGGGGGGCACCTTCGCGGCAGGCGTGGTTTGCGCCATAAAGTGACGACCACAACTGTGGTAAGCGCCTCCCGCGGTCGGGCATCGCCCTCCGTCGTGCGGGGCGAAGGGAACGTGGTTTTTCTGGCTCATCCGAGGCAAGGTGAGGGCGATGCCCGCTCGCGGCCGGGCGTTGCCCTGCCGCTGCACGGAACGCATGGGCCCGCTGCCCCCTTCACCTTCCGCTGACGCCTCTGAGCCGGTCGGATCTGCGGCGCAGGAGTTCGAGTATGGTCAGCAGCGCGATGGAGACCACCACGAGAATCGTGGCGACTGCGAGGATGGCCGGGCTGATCTGCTCGCGGATACCGTTCCACATCTGCCGGGGAATGGTCTGCTGCTCGGGGCCCGCGATGAAGAGCACCGCCACCACCTCGTCGAAGGAGGTAACGAAGGCGAAAAGCGCGCCGGAGATCACGCCGGGCAGGATCAGCGGCATGATCACCCGGAAAAACGTGATGCGGGGATTGGCGCCCAGGCTCGCGGCGGCCCGGATCAGCGACTGATCGAAGCCGGAAAGCGTGGCGGTCACCGTGATGATGACGAACGGAGTGCCCAGCACCACATGCGCGAGTATGACGCCGGCATAGGTTGAAGTCAGACGCCCGCATTCCACCCCGATGATCGAGCAGGGGTTGGAGAAGAAAAAGAACATGCCGGTGGCAACGATGATGATCGGCACGATCATGGGCGATATCAGCAGCGCCATGATCAGCCGCCGATACGGCATGTCCGGGCGCGCAAGGCCAAGCGCTGCCAGCGTGCCGAGACCGGTGGCAACGATCGTCGACCAGACCCCGATGATCAGCGAATTTCGCGCGGCCTTCACCCAGGCGGCATTGGCCCACATGTCGGACCACCAGCCATCGGCGGCGTCCGGCGCCTGCATGCCGGTCGAGATCAGCGCCTCATACCAGCGCAGCGACCAGCCGGCCGGATCGAAGGTCAGCATCTTCTCGGTGAAGGTGAAATAGGGCTCGGCGTTGAAGGAAAGCGGGATGATCACCAGGATCGGCGCGATCAGGAAGAGAAAGATCAGGGTGCAGATCACCAGATAGATGATGCGCCAGAGCCGTTCGAGTGGATCGGCATAGGGGGGAAGGGCCATGGAGCTTCTCCTTTCGGCGGGGGAGGGCCGGGGCGCTTCGCCCGTCGCCGATCGGGCTTGAACCGACGGCGCGCAATCGGCACCCCCCAGAGGATATTTTCAGACAGAAAGTGGGGGGCCGTATCCCGGCCCCGCCGTTCCGCGTTCAGCCGAGCTTCAGCTTGTCGATGCCGACGAGCCGGTCGTAGAGCCAGTAGAGGAGCAGCACGCCGGCAAGCAGCATCGCGGCCAGTGCGGCAGCCTGACTCCAGTTCGACTTGCTCATGTGGAACTGGATCTGGTTCGAGAAAAGCTGCCCGTCGGCCCCACCGACCAGCGCCGGGGTGATATAGTAGCCCACCGCCAGAATGAAGACCAGAAGCACGCCCGCACCGATCCCCGGAAGGGTCTGCGGCAGGTAGATCCGACGGAACGTCGTCCAGGAGGTGGCGCCAAGCGAACGCGCGGCGCGGGCATAGACCGGCGGGATGACCCGCATCACCGAATAAAGCGGCAGAACCATGAAGGGCAGCAGGATATGCACCATGACGATGATGGTCCCGGTCCGGTTGTAGATCAGGGCAAGGCGTCCGTCGTCGCCGATGAAGCCCGCCGATACCAGCAGGCTGTTGATCACCCCCTGGCTTTGCAGGAGCACGATCCAGGAAGTGGTGCGGACCAGAAGCGAGGTCCAGAACGGCAGCAGGACCAGGATCATCAGCAGGTTTGCCCGCGCCATCGGCAGCGTGGCCAGAAGATGGGCAACGGGAAAGGCGAGAGCCAGGCAGATGATGGTGATCACGGCGGAGAGCAGGAAGGTCTTTGCATAAAGCGCCAGATAGACGCGGGATCCCTCGTCGACCCTTTCGATGCCGCCGTTCGCCGTGCGCTGCATGTCGATCCCGGACAGATAGAAATCCGTTGTCCAGGGGGACGCGGCCTCGCGCATGGCGGCCCAGAGCAGGGGATCGGCCCATTTGCCGTCCTCGGCCATCAAGGCTGGCCGGTAGGGCGCCGTGAGCCTGTCGGCACCGCGGGCAGCAGCGGTGAACAGCGAGCGGGAGCCGGGAACGGCGTAGTTTATCCGGGTGCCGGCCTCTCCGGCCAGCTTCCGTTCCTTCATGAACAGCAGATCCGAGGCCAGCGCGGCAAAGGCGGTCTCGTCAGGCTCGGTCCCGGCGGGCGTGGCGGCGAACCATTCGACGAGCGCGGGCGCGGCGCCGGAAAAGCCGTCGTGATAGATGGAACGCTGAAGCATCTGGCCAATCGGGATCACGAAGGTCAGCAGGATGAACAGCAAAAGCGGCAGCACCAGAAGGAAGGCTCGCCGCCGCGCCCGAGCTTGGGCCCTGGCCAGTCTTGCCTTGAGCGGGATTTCAGGGCCAGCCGCAGCGGTGGCGGCCTGAACTGCAATGCGGGGAAGGTCGACCATCAGCGTTACCTTTGGTGAGACGGACAGGCGCTTCGGCCGGGAGGTTCCCCCGGCCGAAGCGGTTCGGGTCGGAACTCAGTTCGCGATCAGCCAGTTGTTGAACCGTTCATTCAGCTCGGTATCGTGGTCGACCCAGAAATCGACCGAGGTTTCAAGCGCGTTCCGGCGGTTCTCGGGCGAGCTGGGCAGATGCGGGCCCATCACCGTCTTGCCGTCCTTGTAGATGATCTCCAGCGCGTTGGAGGAATGGCGGGGTGGTCCGTAGGAGATGTAGCGGGCCTGTTCCGCCAGACCTTCGGTCGAAGTGGCGAAACGGACGAACTCCATCGCCTCTTCGAGGTTGGTGGCACCCTTCGGGATGGCATAAGTGTTCAGCTCGTAGACCTGCCCGTCCCAGATGATCTCGAAGGGTTTGCCCTCGTCGATGCTGGCGTTGAAGATGCGCCCGTTATAGGCGGTGGTCATCAGAACCTCGCCATCCGCCAGCAGTTGCGGCGGCTGCGCGCCGGCTTCCCACCAGATGATGTCCTGTTTGATGGTATCAAGCTTGGAGAAGGCGCGCCCCTGCCCCTCAGACGTCGCCAGATTGCTGTAGACCTCTGCCGCGGGCACCCCGTCCGCCATCAGGGCGAGTTCGAGAACCGCCTTGGGGTTCTTCTTCAGCCCCCGCTTGCCGGGAAACTTGACGGTATCGAAGAAGTCGGCGGCCTGGGAGGGCTTCTCGCCCTCGAACTTCGTGGTATCGAAGGCGATGATATTCGCCCAGAGATCGGTGCCGACGGCGCAATCCGTGACGGCGCCGGGGAAGAAGTCGTCGGAGGCCGGCGTGCCATCCGAACCGTCGGGAAGGGTTGTGGCGTCGATGGACTCCAGAATGCCCTCGTCGCAAAGACGGATGGCATCGGCAAGCTCGATCGAGGCCACATCCACGGTGACATTGCCGGCCTCGACCATGGCGCGGATCGGGGCCGCCGCATTGTCGGTGTCGACCATGGTGGTGCGGATGCCGGTTTTTGCGGTGAAGGGCTTCAGATGCGCCTCAAGCTGCGCGGCTCCGTAGGTGCCGCCCCATGACATCACGGTCACATCCGCCTGTGCGGCAAAGGCAATGCAGCTTGCTGCGGTGGAAAGGAACAGTTTCTTCACTTGTTTTCTCCCTGTTGGATTCATTTTGTCTTTCCGGCGGCGGCGCACCGGAGTGTTCGGCAGTTGATCGTCAGATCACGTCGAGCGCGCGGGCATCCTGCGGGTGCCAGCCGATCCGAATTCTTTCACCCGGATCGAGTCGTCGCTGGTCGATGGAGTTGCGCAGCTTCACCACGAAGTCCTCCGATCCTGCGGCCCTCATACGGATGCGCAGGATGTCGCCCATGTAGATGACCTCCCGAACCTCCGCGTCGAGCAGATGGGCATTTTCCGACATGGGGCCTGCGGTGATCTCCACCCGCTCCGGCCGGATGGAAACCAGCGTCCTGTCGCCCTTCGCCCGCACATTGACCGGGGTTGCCTCGATCAACTCGCCGGTGGCCAGGCGCACCAGGGCGCGGGTTTCGTTCAATTCCTCCACCACGCCCGGCAGCTTGTTGTTTTCGCCGATGAACTGCGCGACGAAGCTGTTCTGTGGCCGCTCGTAAAGGTCTTCGGGCGGGGCGAGCTGCTGGATGCGGCCATCATTGAACACCGCCACGCGGTCCGACATGGTCAGCGCCTCGCCTTGGTCATGGGTCACATAGACCACGGTGATGCCGAGGCTTTCGTGCAAGTGCTTGATCTCGAACTGCATATGTTCGCGCAGCTGCTTGTCGAGCGCGCCGAGCGGCTCGTCCATGAGCACCAGTTTCGGGTCGAAGACCAGCGCGCGGGCCAACGCGATGCGCTGCTGCTGGCCGCCCGAAAGCTGGGCCGGGCGGCGGTTGGCGAAGGCGCCCATCTGCACCATGTCGAGCGCGCGCCGGATCCGCGCCTCGCGCTCGTCCTTGCCGATGCGGCGCACCTCGAGCGGAAAGGCGAGGTTTTCGCCCACCGTCATATGCGGGAAAAGCGCGTAATTCTGGAACACCATGCCGATGCCGCGCCGGTGCGGCGGCACCTGGTTGATCGGGCGGCCGTCGAGCAGGATCTCGCCGCTGGTCGCACTTTCGAACCCGGCAAGCATCATCAGAGAGGTCGTCTTGCCCGAACCCGATGGCCCCAGCATCGTCAGAAACTCACCCTGCCCGATGGAAAGGTTCAGATCCTTGACGACAAGCGTTTCGCCATCATAGCTTTTCTGCACATGTCTGAAGGCGACATATTCGCCGGGATCATGGGCCTTCTGCATTGCATATCTCCTGGATGTCCGGGCTTCTGGTTCCGGCCTGATGTTCGATGTCTGTCTCATGGCGTCTGCCCGGTTTCCCGCAGCATCGGGCGGGGCCGCGCCGGCAACAGCGCCTCGGCCCAGAGGGCATGGGCCAGCAGATCCTCGTCACGATGGCGGGCCGAGAGCAACTGGATGCCGACGGGCATACCGGCCGGGCCGGTCAATCCCGGCAGGGTGATCGAGGGCAGGCGCAGCAGGCTCCACAACCGGCTGAAGACCGGATCCCCGGTGGCGGCAAGGCCCGAAGGCGCCTCGCCGGGGGCGGCCGGGGCCAGCAGAATGTCGTAATCCGCGACTAGGCCCGCCATGCGCGCCCGCATCCCCTCCGCCTGCCGCAGATTGCCCAGATGGTCGTGCCGGGAGATCCGGGTGCCGCCAACCAGCATCCGGTGCAGGACCGGGCTCATCTTCCCTTGGTGCTGCATCTCGGCAAACAGGCTTTGGGCCGCCTCATGGGCCATGATCGCGGCCTGAAGGCGCGCGCCTTCGGCAAAGTCGGCAAGGTCGAGTTCCACGATTTCGGCATCAGCGGAAAACAACCGCGCGGCGGTTTCCAGCGCCTGCCGGGTCGAGGTTTCCGCCTGACCCCACCAGGGTGTGCGGCAGAGCCCGATACGCCGGGGCGCGCGCGCCTCGACGACCGGCGCTTCGGGCATTGTCCCGGCAAGAACCGCATGGGCTGCCGATACGGTGCGCACATCCGCGGCCAGCAGACCGAGTGTGTCGAAGGAAGGGGCAAGCGCGCCCACGCCGGTCAGGCTGTAGCAGCCATGGCCGGGCTTGAAGCCGACCACGCCGCAATAGGAGGCCGGTCGGGTGATCGAGGCGGCGGTCTGCGATCCGAGCGCGATATCGACAAATCCGGCAGCCACGGCGGCGGCGGAGCCGCTCGACGATCCGCCCGGCGTGTGTGAAAGATCATGCGGATTGCGGGTGGGGCCGGGTGAGAAGAAGGCGAATTCGGTGGTGACGGTCTTGCCGGCAACCATCGCCCCGGCGGCGCGCAATTGCGCGACGGCAGAGGCATCCGCCGCCGGGATGCGGCCCTCATGCAGGGGCGAGCCGCTGGCGGTGGGGTAGGGTAGGGCATCGATGATATCCTTGACCCCCAGCAGCAGCCCGGCAAGCGGACCGGATTTCGGCACACGCGCGATCTCGGCCCGCACCACTTCTTCGTCGAAGGCGGCAAAGGCGCGGATCATGGGCTCGTGCCGGGCGATGCGCGACAGGCATTGCTCGATATGGTCGGCGGCTGTCATGTCAGGGGTCCGATCCATCGGGGCTCACCAGGTGCCGATGTTCGGCATGGAGGTCCAGGGCTCTGCAGGGCCAAGCCGCGCGCCGCGTTGCAGGAATTCAATGGAAATGCCGTCGGGCGAGCGGATGAAGGCCATATGGCCGTCGCGCGGCGGGCGATTGATCACCATGCCTGCCATCGAAAGCCGGGCGCAGGTCTCATGGATGTCGTCCACCTCATAGGCGAGATGGCCGAAATTCCGGCCGCCGTCACAAGGCTCCTGATCCCAGTTCCAGGTCAGCTCCAGAATGGGCGCGTGGTTCTGCCTGGCGCTGACTTCATCCTCGGGCGCGGCGAGGTAGACGAGGGTGAACCTGCCTTCTTCGGAACTGCGGCGGCGGATCTCGCGCAGTCCCAGAAGGTCACGATAGAAACGCAGCGAGGCCTCGAGATCCGAGACCCGGACCATGGAATGCAGGTATCTCATGGTGCTTCTCCTTGGAGTGCATGTCCCGATGCGGGTTCAGTTCGGGAAGGTCGCGGCGTCACTGATCACGCAGCCGCCGCCGACACGGCCAAGGCGCCCGGCGCCGTCGATCATGCCAAGCAGGATGACGGGGCCGATACCGCCGGCCCGGACCTTCGCGGCATCGGTCGCGGCCGGGCCGTCGAAGCCGTCGAGCCTGCCGTGCAGGAAATGCAGGGGCCGGTTGCCCGGATCGGGCGGCAGATGATGCGCCAGGGCGACGCGGACCGGCGCGGCGCTGGCGAGGATCTGGCCGCCCAGACCGAGGATATCGACAATCGCACTGTCACCGAGAGCAGGCAGCGGGCTACCGTCGGCGAAACGCGGGTCGATGTCGCCATGGATCGCCGGCGCGGGCGTCAGGTGCCAGCGCCCCGGATCACCAGCCAGACGATAGCCGAAGTCGACGCCATTGCCGCCGGCATGGGTGACGAGGGTTGATCCCTCCGTCCCCGCCGCCGCTGCGGCGATCAGCCCGCACATCGCCATCCAGACATTCAGCGCGAAGGCGGGTGCGCCCTGCAGGAAGCTGAGGATTGTCTCGTCGCCGGGGGCAGCGGGCATGACCCCGAGCAGGGCGGCGACCAGCGCCTCCGATCCGGCCATGGTGCGGGAATGGCAATCATCCTCGCGCGCGATCGCGCTGCGCAGGATCGGGAAAAGCGGTAGTGCGACCCTCGCCAGCCGCCGGCTCAGCCATGGTGCGAGCGTTTCGTCAAGCCACCGCAGATGATCAACCAGATCCGGGTGCAGGATGCCCAGGCGGGTGCAAAGCGCCATGCCTTCATTGATCGGACTGAAGGCTGCCTGGCCGCTGGCCTGATCCGTTACCCGGATGAGCATGGTCGAGGGCCCTGCCGCACCAGCAAGCGGCACGAAGACCGCGTGGTCCTGCGCAGGCTCGATGGCAACACTGCCGGACCGGAGCAAGGCCGCAGCCCGCTCGTGGGTTCCGGCCCAGCCCTCGCGGATCACCATATTGATCAGCGAGTTACGGACGGCGGCGGGTATCCGGGCGAACCCACTGAACGGAGGGCCGGCATGAAGAACCACCTGCCGCGCCAGCCCCGGCAGGTCACCGAGCCGCTGCATCCCGGTCCATGCCGGCCGCACCGCATTCATCCGTGAGAAGGCTCTGTCGTTCGGGCTTGGCTGCGGCATGGAGGGTCTCTTTCGGGGCATCTTGTCGAGGAGTGCGCGGTTCAGGCGCAGATCCAGGATTCACTATGGGCAAGCGCTGCGGATTGGGCACGGCGGTCGAAGAAGTCGCGCTCCACGGTTTCGCCCGCCAATTTCCGGCCATCGAGCGTGACCGAGGCCGATCCCGCCGGCTGGAAGACGCTGAACATCTCGTGCCGGCCGGTCTGGCTGTCGCCGGGCGGCTGCGCCACCGCGAACATCTCCTGCAGGTCGTTCCAGCGCATCTCGACCCGGTGATCCCCGAAGCGCGCGATCTCGGTGACGTGATGCGGATAGTCCGCCTCAACCGAGAAACAGGCGCCGTCGATGATCTGCAATCCGTCGATTGCGGCATGAGCGGGGCGAAATAGGCCGAATTTCCGCACGAAATCATCGATCAGGTAGCGGGCAAGGCGCGCATTGTCGGTGCAGCACAGCCTGACCGGGTGCGCGAGCCCGGTTGTGTAAGGATCCTCCAGAACCAGGATCATGTGGCCCCGCCCGTGATCCGATCCGTTGACGCGGAAAAAAAGCGCCAATGTCGACCAGTCACCCGTCGGTTCGCGCTTCAGATAGATCGGTGGGTTGTCGCCGGTCCATTCGACCTTGCCTTTTCTGACGTAATCCATGCTCAGACTCCTTCCAGGCCGCCAGCGTGACGCCGCAGTGCATTGAAATCCGACGTAGGGCTCCACCCCAGAAGACGGCGGGCTTTGGCATTGCTGAATACCGAGGCGCGCGGATTTGCTGCGAACCAGGCCTTGTCCCGGTCTGCCGGCAGATCCCCCAGGACATGCGCCGTCCATTCCAGCGTGGCTTCGGGATGCGAGCTGTCATCCGCTCCGATATAGAAGCTCTCGCCGTTGAGGCCGGGGGTTTCCGCCGCTGCGCGGAAAGCGCGGGCGAGATCGGCGGCGGTGACGTAGTAGAACAGCCAATGCCGATCCGGCGTGTCCACGAAGTCGATATATCCGGGCAGGGTTTCGGGCATCACCACCGCCAGCGGCCGCAGGGAGACCACCTCCATCCTGCCGCGCCGCGCGAAACTCTGCCCCATGACCTCGGCAATCTGCTTGCTGACCCCATAGGCATAGACGGGGCGGTTCTCATGCTCTTCGGTGATCGGCAGGCTGCGGGGTTTCCAGTCCGGGCGCATCTCCTGCAAACCGCAGATGGAGATCGAGGAGCAGAGGACGACCCGACCCACCCCCTTCGCCTCGGCCGCTTGCAGCACGTGCCAGCTGCCGCGGGTATTGACGTTTATGTAGGCCTCGTCCGGGCAGCCCCAGTCATAGTCGAGCCCGGCAAGATGGATGACGACGTCCGCACCCTCGAATGCCTGATGCAGATCATCAAGCTGCATGACATCGGCCCGGACATAGCGCGCGGGGCATGCGCCGGCGGGGGGCGCGAGATCGGCATTAACCACCTCATGCGCTTCGGCCAGGCAGGCGACGACCTGTCTTCCAACCCTGCCCGAGCCGCCGGTAACCACGATTTTCAGCCGCTTCATCGGATGCCCTTCCTAGATATCGAGTTCGAGCAGATCGCCCGCCGCACGGGAGACACAGACCATCATATGCGTGCCCTCGTCCCGCTCGGCAGCGGTAAGAACACTGTCGCGGTGGCACGGCGTGCCGGAGAGGACCCGAGTTTCGCAGGTGCCGCAAACCCCGTCCCGGCACGAGCTTTCGACCCGGATCCCGGCCTCGCGAAGGACCTCAAGCAGGCTTCTGTCCGCTGGAACGCGGAGCCGCTTGCCGCTTCTGCGGCAGATCACCTCGAAGCCGTGATCGCCCCCCTCGTCAGCCGCGGGGGCGGCCGCGAAGCGTTCGATCCGAAGTTGCCAGGGGGCATCGACGCTCAGCTTCTGCAGGGCGTCGAGCATGGGGCCGGGGCCGCAGGAATAGACCGTGGTGTCCCGGCCCTCAGCCGCCAGCAGCCCGGCCAGATCAAGGATACCGGCCTCCTCGTCGCAATGCAGCCGGACCCGCTCGGCGGGAAGCGTTTCCAGATCGGAGAGGAACGGCAGACGCGCCCGGTTGCGGGCCGCCACGATCAGGTGCCAGTCGCAGCCCGCGCGCATCGCCTCGCGCACCATGGGAAGCATGGGCGTGATACCGATCCCGCCGGCGATGAAGAGAAGCCTTCCTTCGGCCCGGAAAGGAAAATGGTTGCGCGGCGTGCCGATCGCGATCCGGTCGCCGATCATCAAACGGTCGTGGATCAGGACCGAGCCGCCCCGTCCCGCAGCATCGCGCAGGATGCCGAGCCGGTATTGCGTCAGATCCGCCGGATCGCCGCAGAGGGAATACTGGCGGATGAGCGGCGCGCGCCCCTGGTCGGCCCCCTGCAAGATCAGGTCCACATGGGCGCCGGGTTGCCAGGCCGGAAAGCTGCCGCCCTCGGCGGGTTCCAGCACCAACCGGAGAATGGCTTCCCCGGCCGGCTCCATCGCGGAGATCCGTGCAGCAAGGGGCCGCGCAGCGAGGGAGGGCGCGCCGTCCATTATTCGGCTACCTGCCGGGCGGCGAGGACGCGGCCTTCCTCGGCTACATATCTGCGCACGAGCCAGGTCTGAAGTCGCTTGATAACCTCTTCTTCCGGGGCCAGCGGCCCACGTGCGGCAAAGCCGGAATTGTAGCCCTTCTGGCAACTGCTCCAAGCATAGAGATCTTCGTCCATGACTGGACGCAGGTCCTTGATCTCGCGCTCGAAATTCTCGCGGAAGTCTTCCCGCGCCAAGGTGGTTTCCGGATACATCCAGCTTACGGCGTAAAGGGATTTCTGCGCCTCGAGCGGCAGCCAGAGGAAATACTTCACCTTGTCCGGCATCGCGACGATCAGCAGGTTCGGCGCGACGGTCACATAACTCAGCTGGCTGCGCTGCCGGTCATCAAGCCCCGTCATCGGCGGCTGCAGAATGCTTTTGGTATGAGTAGGCGCCGCATCGCGATGGGTACTGCACAGATTGTAGGAGATCACGCCCTTGTCGAGATCATTGAACTCGACCGCCTCGTCCAGGGTTTCCCCGCGATTGAGCGCATACATATCGCCCCAGGAACTGGAATGGAGATACATGCAGTGATAACATTCGTCGTTGAAGATCTTCCAGTTCCAGGCCATTTCCTCAAGATGGAGCGGATCGGCACCACGCAACGCGCCCATATTGTAGGCCCTGAGCTGCTCGCCGAGTCTGCCGAGCCGTTCACCGACCGGAGCAAGGGTCTCGTCGAAGGTGATGAAGATGAAGCCCTCCCAGATCTCGGTCCGGATCCGGGGGATGCAGATTCCGGCGATGGCCGCCTGATCCGCCGCATCGCCATCGCTCAGGCCGGGGGCCGCGATCAGCTTGCCGCCGAGATCATAGGTCCAGGCATGGAGCGGGCAGCGCAGCCGGCGCAGGTTGCCGCGCCCCTCGACAAGGATCATGCCGCGATGCTGGCACACATTCGCGAGGACGGCGATCTTGTCGTCGCGGTCATGCAGGACCACCAGAGGATCCTTGCCGACCTGGATCGTGTAGTAGTCGCCGACATTCGGAACCTCGCCTACATGGCCGACGCAGAACCATTCGTGACGCCACACCGCGTTCATCTCGAACTGAAAAAACTCATCGCTTGAAAAGACGGAGGCGGGCAGTGCGACGATGTTTCCCGCATCCAGAGTGCTGGAATGCAGATCATCGAGCGGGATCGGGGAGGAGATGAGGGGCTTGTTCATTGAGGAAACCCTGCTGTCTGTGCCGCATCGCGACGTTTCGCCTGATCAAGGGCTAGCTTTCGGAGATGGATTTGGAAAATATCAATATCTCATGTATGGATGAGAAAATCTCATCCATCTGGTGGCATTTCCCATTGCGCGGAATATTCGGCCGCCGCAGATTTTCCGGGATCTGGAAGCACTTGCGGAGGCGGATATGGCGTCGGGAACCCTGAATCATCTCAATGCGATCC
>JAIRJX010000186.1 GCA_031260425.1 Gemmobacter sp. | reverse complement strand
AACCCTAGTGTTTCGGGTGTAGATAAGTTCGGCTATTCCACCGGCAGCGTGGCCAACAATCATGCGCTGCCAGGCCTCGCGCTGAAATACGATTTCACCGAACAGTTCTCCGGCGCCCTGATCTATGATCAGGCTTATGGTGCCGATGTCTACTATCCGACCGCGACGGACGGCGGCTCGCCGCTTCTGGGCGGCACCTCGGCCAAGCTGAACAGCTATGGGTTGACCGCGCTGGCGCGCTACAAGTTCAACGACAATTTCTCGGTCCATGGCGGGATACGGCTCTCCAAGGCGTCGGCGCAGGTGAAGCTTGGGGGCCTTGCCTATGGGCTGGCCTTTAATCCGGCGGACCCCAACACCTATCGCTCTTTCAATGGCTACGAAGTGGAACTCGCCAATGACTGGGGCACCGGCTACGTCATCGGCGCGGCCTATGAAAAGCCGGAAATCGCCTTGCGCGTGGCGCTGACCTATTTCTCGAAAGTCAGCCACAAATTCGATTCGGTCGAGACCCTGCCCGGCGGCGCCGCAGCACAATTGGGGGTGGCAACCCTCGACGCCATCACCCAGACCGATACACCGCAGGCGGTGAATCTCGACGTGCAGACCGGCATCGCGCCCGGCACGCTGCTCTTCGCCTCGGCCCGCTGGGTGGACTGGAGCGAGTTAAAGGTGGCACCGGACAAGTTCTTCGGTCCGAACTCCGGCAGCCTGACCAATCTGGAAGACACCACGACCTATACGCTCGGTATCGGGCGCAAGTTCAACGACAACTGGTCGGGTTCGGCCTTCGTGACTTACGAGCCGAGTGGCGACCCGCTGGTCTCGCCGCTGGCGCCGACCAATGGCATGAAGGGGATCGGCATCGCTGCCGTCTATACCCGGGACAACATGAAGATCACCATGGGCGCACGCTATCTCAAACTGGGCGATGCCCAGCCGCAAACCCTGCAAACCGCCCGCGCCGACATGACCGGCAACCATGCGGTTGCCGTGGGGGTGAAGGTCGGCTTCTCGTTCTGATCGCGGCACTCCCCGCGAACCGACAAAGGCCCCGCCCCTGTGCGGGGCCTTTCCGTTGCGCGAAGAAGCAATTGCGCATCCGCGCCTATGCCCGATCCCGCGCAAGTGTCATCAAAGCGCCCACCCGAGGGGGCGGTCGGGCTCTGCCCGGCGGCGCTGAGCACCTTGTTCCGGGCATGAGGAAGAGTTTACACGCGTAACCTCAGGGAGCCGTGGGCACTTGTCGCTCCGCCCGTGCGGGCCAGAGGAAATGCAGGCCGAGGATCAGCGCCGCCAGCGCCCAGACCGGCCAGGGCGTCAGCCCGAGCGCCGCCATCCCGGCCTCATAGCGGGCGGGATCCCAGAAGGCGGCGCCGACGAGTGCGAAGACCGAGAACACCGAAAGCGGGCGCAGCGCCCGGTTCATCAACTCGATCATCGTGGGCAGCGGCACCGCCTCTTCACCCATCGCCTCCTGCAGGAGGGCGAGGACACGGTGCAGGCGGGCGGGATCGGACAACAGGCTCATCCCCATTTCGCCACCCGCGCCCGATGCTGCGCCTCGCTCAGATGCAAGGGCGCCGGAAGGAACGCCTCCGCCCGGATGATCCAGCCCCCCTTGCCGCCGTCCCGCCTGCGGCAATATTTGCGGCTTGCCGGGCGGGCATCCCCCAGCGCGTAGTAATAGTCACGCCGTGCCACGCCGTAGCTGTCGGCCAGCTTCGGCAATGCACTCGCAGCGGCATGGGCCACGGTCACGGTCTTCGGCCCGATCACCCCGTCATCGGCGAGGGGCCAGCCGAGCCGGGTCAGCAGCCGCTGCAGGATCTTCACTGCATTGGACCCGGCATTCACCTGCATATCGAAGACACCGGCCTGAAGCGCCACCGGCAACCGCGCGATCCCCGGCCGCTCGAAATAGTCGCGCAGAAAGATCTCCGCCGCCTGCGCCCGGGTCAGCCGGCGTACATCCGCTGTCGTCACCCGCCCGTCGCCATCAAGATCGAGCCCCAGCCTGCGCATCGTATGGATGGTGACGCCATGATTGGTCGCCCCGCCCGGATCGTCGGGGTCGTTCACATAGCCGCCCTCGCGGGCAACGATTTCCTCGGCAATCTCGCGGACCGTCGGCATCCGGACTTTCCCCTCTTGCTGATGAGGGGACCATTCTTGCCGCAGACCAGTTAACCGCTCCGATACGCAGCGCGCGTCAGGGATCAGCGCAACACCGCCCCTACGCGGCGCGCGGTTTCAGGAACCGGAGGCGCCCGACCCGGACGCATTGACAGGTTGACCCGGCTCGACATAGACGCCCTGCTCCTTCAGTGCGTCGATCACCTCTTTCGGCATATAGGTCTCGTCATGCTTGGCAAGGATCTCCGTCGCCTGGAACACGCCGTCCACCATCTGCCCGGTGCCGATCATGCCCTGCCCCTCGGCAAAAAGGTCGGGCAGGACGCCGGTGAAGGCGACCGGAATGCTCTCGGCGCCGTCGGTTACCCGGAAGGTCACCGTCTCGCCCTGCCCGCGCGTGAGTGTGCCGGTTTCGACCAGCCCGCCAAGGCGGAACACCTCGCCCTCTGCGGGCGGAGTGGCGATCACCTGCGCGGGCGCGCGGAACAGGTTGATGCCGTCACGCATCGCATAGCCGACCAGTCCGACCGATCCGAAAAGCGCCACAAAGGCGAACAGGATGATCCGGATGCGGCGTGTCTTCTTCAGTCCCTTCATCTTTCCCTCCGGCCCCACCTGCCCGGATCAGGGGAAGACCGGGGCGAGCATCAGCCCC
Organism: Gemmobacter sp.; assembly: GCA_031260425.1. Taxonomy (GTDB): domain Bacteria; phylum Pseudomonadota; class Alphaproteobacteria; order Rhodobacterales; family Rhodobacteraceae; genus Gemmobacter. The sequence continues at coordinate 4,299 of JAIRJX010000186.1, read as the reverse complement.
TCGGTCTCGTCCAGCCCAAGCATCAGGTTGGCGTTCTGGATCGCCTGCCCCGACGAGCCTTTCGTCAGGTTGTCCAGCGCCACCACCACCAGCGCGCGACCCGCAATACGGTCGCCCACCACGCCGATATGGCAGAAATTGGAGCCGCGCACATCGCGTGTCGACGGGAGTGCGCCGAAAGGTAGCACCTCGATGAACGGCTCCAGCGCGTAGCGGCTTTCCAGCGCTGTCCAGCAGGCCCGCGCATCGCCCTTCACATAGACCGAGGCGAGGATGCCGCGATTCATCGGGCTCAGATGCGGGGTGAACTGCACCAGCACAGGCCGCCCGGCGATCTTGCTGAATTCCTGGTCGAACTCGCCCAGGTGCCGGTGCTTGCCGCCCGCCGAATAGGCATGCGTCCCCTCGGAAAGCTCGGCATGAAGCAGGTTCTCCTTCAGGCTGCGCCCGGCGCCCGAGACGCCGCATTTCAGATCCAGCAGGATATCGTCAAGGTCGATACAGCCCGCCCTGATCAGCGGACGCAGCGCGAATTGCCCGGCCGCCGCGTTGCAGCCGGTGCCGGCACAAAGCCGGGCTGCGCGGATGTCATCGCGATAGAACTCGGTCAGCCCATAGACGGCCTCGGCCTGCAATTCTGGCGCGGCATGGGGCTGGCCATACCACTTCTCGTATTCCGCCACATCGCGCAGCCGAAAATCCGCCGAAAGATCGACGATGCGCAGATCACGCGGCAAATCCCGGATGACCGCCTGCGAAGTGGCATGAGGCAACGCGCAGAAGGCGAGATCGACCCGGGTGAAATCGATCTCCTCGATCCGGCAGAGCTTCGGCAGGTTCAGGTGGCGCAGGAAGGGAAAGACCCCGGCCATGTCGAGCCCCGCCTTGCGGTCGGCCGAGAGGGCCACGATCTCCATGCGCGGATGACTGGCGATCAGGCGAACGAGGTCGGCGCCGGTATAGCCGGATGCCCCGAGGATTGCGATACGCTTCTTCATGGTCGCCTCCTTTGGCCCGAATGCGCGCCCTGTTTGCGGCGCAACGCCACGCGATGCAAGGGCCCGCGCCTCAGGCCGCCTCGAAAACGATGGAACGGCGCAGGAATTGCGTGGCCTTGGACGAGACATAGGCCGGATCGCCGGTGGTCAGGAACTTCGACTGCCTGCCCGGACCAAGAAATTCCGGCCGCCGAACGAGGTAGTCGGCAAGGCTTTCGGCCACCAGATCGGCCTGGCTGAACACCTTCACCCCGGGCCCGAGCGCCTGCCGGAAAGCCCGCTGCATCAGCGGGTAATGGGTGCAGCCGAGGATGGCGGCCTCGGGGCGCGGCATCCGCCGCATGAGGCTTTCGACATGGCTGCGCACCAGCGCCTCGGCCAGGATCTCGTCGCCCTGCTCGATGGCATCCACCACGCCGGCACAGGGCTGCGCCTCGACATCAACCCCGATGGCGCGGAACGCGAGCTCGCGCTGAAACGCGCGCGAAGCCACCGTGGCGGGGGTGGCGAACAGCGCCACGTGCTTCACCGCCACCTCGCGCGGCGGCGAATTGTCGCCCCAATGCCGTTCGGTCAGCGCCTCGATCAGCGGCACGAAGACCCCGAGCACCCGCTTCTCCTGCGGAACCCAGGTCTCCTGCATCCGCTTCAGAGCGGCGGCAGAGGCGGTGTTGCAGGCGAGGATCACCAGATCGCACCCCTCTGCCCAAAGCCGCCCGACAGCCGCGCAGGTAAGGCCGAAGATATCGTCATGCGTCCGTACCCCGTAGGGCGCATGGGCATTGTCGCCCAGATAGACGAAGGGCACCTCGGGCAGCCGCCGCGCTGCCGCGTCAAGCACCGTGAGCCCGCCCAGACCCGAATCGAAAATACCGACCGCCATGCCGCCCTCCTGCTTCGGGGCTGTTATCCCATCTCTGGCCCGAAGCTATACGACGCCCCGTCTGCCGGGGAAAGTGCCCGGGCGGGCAGGGAAATCCACCGTCACCGGAGAGGCAGCGCGGCGAGGATCTGCGTCGAAGAAAGGGGGCGCTCGCGCCCCCTTCTTCTTCCGATCTCCTCCGGCACTATCACAAACAAGGACACCTGCTCCTGCGATGCCTTGGCCACGGAACCCGGAGGCGAGGCCGGACCGGGTGGGTGGAAATCGGTTTGCGGCATTGCGTGTCGCCGCTGTCACAGCCTGCGTCCGGGCTCCGGCCTAGCCTGCCCATGCAGCGCAGGAGCTTTCCCATGTCCGCCCCGTCCCGGACCCTTTCCGGTATCCTTTGTCTTGTGACCGGTATCGCGGTCTTTTCCGTGCAGGACCTGATCCTCAAGCAACTTTCCGGCAGCTATCCGTTGCATCAGGCCATGATGATCCGCAGCCTGACCGCCTTGCCGCTCCTCCTTCTCCTGGTGTGGCGCGACGGCAGGGGAACCTCCGCACTCCTGGCGCCGGCTGGCGGTGGCTTGTCCTGCGCGGCTGCCTGCTGTTTCTCGCCAATGCCAGCTATTACCTCGCCCTCGCCGCGTTGCCGCTGGCGACGACGGTTGCGCTTTACTTCGCCGCGCCGCTCATGATGGTGGCGCTGGCCGCGCTCCTGCTGGGACCGGCGCGCTGGCTGGCGGTGGGCTGTGGCTTCGCCGGCGTCCTGATCGTGGTGCGACCGGGCTCCAGCCTCTTCGACTGGGCCTCGCTACTGCCGGTGTTTGCCGGGCTGAACTATGCGCTGTCGATGGTGCTGTCGCGGCGGTTGGGGATGCAGCATTCGGCGGCGGTTCAGGCCTTTCACGGCAACCTGGTCCTCCTGCTGGGCGCGCTGCTGCTGTCGGTGGTCTTCGGCGGAGGCGGGCATCCCAGCCTTGCTTTCCTTATCCGGGGCTGGGTCATGCCAGCCCCGGGCGACTTTCTGTTGATGATCACTTGCGGCGCCATTGCGGCGGGTGCGACGACGCTGCTGACCCAGGCCTATCGCATCGCATCGCCCGCCGCCGTCGCACCGTTCGAATACAGCGGAATGATCTGGGGCGTCGTCTGGGGCTGGCTCTTCTGGTCGGACTGGCCGGACGCGGTCGCCTGGACCGGCATCACCAGCATCTGCGGCACCGGGCTCTTCGTGGTCTGGCACGAGGCGGGAGAGCGGCGAGTAGCCGCCCGCTCCGTCCGTGCGGCCTGATCACGTCCCCCCCTCCGAGGGGGCGACAAGGGGGAGCGGGCCACGGCCCGGCAAAGCCGCCTCCGGCGCGCGCGCCTCGCACGAAAGGCAAAGGGCCGCGCCCTGCGGCACGGCCCCCTGCAGCGGTGCGGGAAAGCTCGCTCAGAGTTCGTCCAGCGCCTCGACCGCTTTCTGCAGGTCGTCCTTCGAAACCTCCCGGTCGGTCACCGTAGCACCGGCCACGATGAGGTCGACCACCTTGTCCTCGAAGATCGGCGCGCGCAGTTGCTGTTGCATCTGGGCGTTCTTCTGCACGAATTCGAAGAAGGCGCGCTCCTGGCCGGGATATTGCCGGGCGGCGTTCAGCACGGCCTGGGTCATCTCGGCATCCGTCACCTGCACATCCGCCTTGCGTCCAACCTCGGCCAGCAGCAGGCCCAGACGCACGCGACGCTCGGCCAGCGCCTTGTGCTCGTCAGAGGGCTCGACATGGCCATGGTTATGGTCATGCACTTCCGGGTTTTCTTCGTGCCAAAGCTGGTGGGCGATCTGCGCGGCCTCGGCCTCGACCAGTTTCGACGGCAGCTCGAACTTCACCATCCCGTCGAGCTGATCAAGCAGCTTGCGCTTCAGCACGGCACGGGCGGCACCCTTGTATTCGGCCTCCAGCCGCTCGCCGATCTGGCCCTTCAGCGCGGCGAGGTCATCGGCTCCGAATTTCTTCGCCAACTCGTCATCGAGCTCTGCCGCCTTCGGCGCCTTCACCGCATGGATCCTGCATTTGAAGAGCGCGTCCTTGCCGGCCAGATGCTCGGCGCCGTAGCTCTCGGGGAAGGTTACCTTCACCTCGGTCTCGTCGCCGGCCTTGGCGCCGACAAGCTGCGCCTCGAAGCCCGGGATGAACGAGTTCGAGCCGAGCACCAGCGGATAGCCCTCGCCCTTGCCGCCCTCGAAGGCCTCGCCATCGACGAAACCCTCGAAGTCGATGGTCACCTGATCACCGTCCTCGGCCGCGGCGCCCTGCGCGCGATCGTCGAAGGTTTTCGCGGTCCCGGCGAGGTTGTCCAGTGCCTCTGCCACCGCCGCATCCTCGGCCTTCACCACCAGACGCTCCAGCGCCACCGCCGAGGCGTCGACGTCCGGGATAGGCGGCAGCGCCTCAT
>JAIRJX010000085.1 GCA_031260425.1 Gemmobacter sp. | reverse complement strand
CAAGCGAGGCGGCGGCCTGAAAGACCAGCGCGCCCGCCGCAGAGGTATAGCCGATCACCGCCAGCAGCGGCCCCAGCACGGCGATAGCGACGACCAGCTTGCCCAGAAGCTGCAACATCCGGTCGCGGAAGCCAGGCCCCTCGCCCTCGCCCGCCTCGGGTGATGCGGCCAGGGCAAAACCGCGGTTCAACAGATGACCAAGCCGCCATAGCAGAAAGCTCATCACCAGAAGCAGCGGCAGGCTCAGGACCGGCACCGCAGCTTCGGGCAACTGGCCCGGCCTGAGCACCTGCAGACGCATGGATTCCAGCCCCAGCACCAGGCCGATCATCGCGGTCAGGAAGCGTCCCTGAGTGCAGTGCCCCGGTGCGAATCCCAGCGGACTGCCGCCCGTCGGCGGAAAGATCCAGCCGGCCAGCCAGCGGGAGAAGAACAGCGCAAAGCCCGCCGTGGTAAGCGCTCTCACCAGATCCCGGCTCATGCCGGAAAGCATCCCGGTCAGCGACAGGCCCACCGTGACCATGATCACCCCCGCCGTCGGCACCATGACCTGGCCGAGCGAGGCGATGAGGGCCCAGACCCTGCTCCAGCGCGGCGAATGCGACGAGGTGTGCAGCCAGTTGGTGAAACGCACGATCCAGCGCCGGCCGCGCGCGATCAGCACCAGCGCCATCACCAGCAGGATGCTGATGACCGGCAGGTTGTCGAGCATCTCGCTGCGGCGGCTCTCACGTTTCCAGTTGCCGCCAACCTCGCCCCAGATCTGCACCATGCTGTCGCGCACCGCCCCGAGCGCCACGGCCCAGTTCGCCGGATTGGCCGGGGTCGGCCAGAGCTTCAGAAGCTGCGCCGTCTGGCGCTCGCGCAGTTCGACGTCGATCTCGGTGATCAGGCCGTTGGCGCGGCGATAGGCTTCCTCGGCGGTGCGGCCCGGCGCCTCCAGCTTGGCAAGCTGCTCGCCCAGTTGCTTGCGGCGATCGGCCAGTTCGGGCGCCTCGCTCGCGCCGTCGGCCGGGGCGGAGCCAAGGGCCGTGATCTGGTCGCGCAGGCTCTTGATCCGGCCCGCATTGGTGTTCTGCGCCGCCTGAAGCTTCGTGCGCCAGTCAACCAGTTGACCGCGCAGCAATTCGAGACCGCTGTTCGAGGTGGTGCCCGCGGCCACGCTCGACTCGGCGCGCTGCGCGAGTTGCTCCCAGACCGCGTAGTCGAGCGCGGCACCGGCGGGCGTGACCAGGATCGTCTTGCCGCCGCCGGAACTGCCGGCGGTCTTGCTCTTGGTCAGGCCGCCGGTCGGTGCCGGCGCCGGAGCGGGAACGGACCCTGGCGTCGGCGGCCCATCCCGCCTTTCGCTGCCCTCCTGCGCCACCGCAGCCCCCGCAAAGAGCAGCGCGACCAGCAGGGCAAGCGTGCGTATCAGCTCACGCATCATCACCGTCACGCATCGGTGTAGACCTCCGGAATCATCCGGGGTACCGCGTCGAGCCAGGCCGGCACCGGCAGGCCGCGATCCCTGAGGAAGGCCGGGTTGAACAGTTTCGTCTGGTAGCGGGTGCCATAGTCGCAGAGCATGGTGACGATGGTATGGCCGGGCCCCATCTGCTGCGCCATGCGGATCGCACCCGCCACATTGATGCCGGACGAGCCGCCAAGGCAGAGCCCCTCTTCCGCCAGCAGGTCGAACACCACCGGCAACGCCTCGCCATCGGGAATGCGATAGCTGAAATCGGGTCGGAAGCCCTCCAGATTGGCGGTGACGCGGCCCTGACCGATACCTTCGGTGATCGAGGAGCCGGGCGCGTCAAAACGGCCTTCGGTATAGAAACTGTGCAGCGCCGAACCTTCAGGGTCGGCAAGGCCGATCCTCACGCCCTTCGGCTGCAAGGCCATGGCGGTGCCCGCCAGCGTGCCGCCCGAACCCACGGAGCAGATGAAGCCGTCCACCCTGCCCTCGGTCTGCTGCCAGATTTCCGGTCCCGTGGTCTCGATATGTGCCTGCCGGTTCGCCACATTGTCGAACTGGTTGGCCCAGATCGCCCCATTCGGCTCGCTCCGCGCCAGCGCTTCGGCCAGCCGGCCGGAATAGTGCACGTAATTGTTCAGGTTCTTGTAGGGCGCGGCCGGAACCTGCACCAGATCGGCCCCCGCCAACCGCAGCATGTCCTTCTTCTCCTGGCTCTGCGTCTCCGGGATGACGATCACCGTGCGGAACCCCATCGAGGCACCGACCAGCGCCAGACCGATGCCGGTATTGCCGGCCGTCCCCTCTACAATGGTGCCGCCGGGCCGCAACCGCCCCTTCGCCACCGCGTCGCGGATGATGTAAAGCGCCGCGCGGTCCTTCACCGACTGGCCCGGATTCATGAACTCCGCCTTGCCGAGGATTTCGCAACCGGTCATTTCACTCGCCTTGCGCAGGCGGATCAGGGGGGTATTGCCGATCGAGCCGGCCAGATCGCTGTTGACGCGCATGAAATGCTTCCCTTGTTGCGTCTCTCCGGTTTAGGGTCTGGCCGGGCGGAACTCAAGAACCGCAGCCATGGTAGCGGGAAACCGGGACGCTTTCCCGTGAACAGTCCTGTATCCGGAATTTCTCCGAGCGGTCCTGCGCGGGCCATGGAACATCCTTGTCCCGATCAGCTGTCCGGTGCCCTCTCTCAGCCCGGAACAACGGCCATGGCGCCCCGCGCCGACTGCGGGCCATTCCTGCCGGGTGTCGAAGGTTGTTGCATTGCTTCTTGCAAAAATACTCACGGCTTCCCGCCCCCGCCATGCACGGCGTCGACGGTGGAGAGCCCGCCCCTCATGACGATGACCGGAGAGACCACGGGATTCGGCTGACGAGGACGTGAGCCCCGGATGAATGTCGACCTGACGGTGATACAGGGCGCGACGGGCCGGCCAGAGGAATTCATGCGGTAAGGGCTTATGCGGCAGAAGAAATCCGGCCCGTCGGCAAGGCGCCGCCTGGTTCGGGCGAAGCCCCGCCGGATCAGACCGCGCGCGCCACCAGCAGCTTGTCGATCCGCCGTCCATCAAGATCGACTACCTCGATGCGCCAGCCCGAAAGCGTGACCGCCTCGCTCACATCGGGGAGCGCGCCCATCGCGTCGATCACCAGCCCCGCCACCGTTTCGAAGTCGCGATCAGCGCGCAGCTCCAGCCCCAGCCGCTCGGCGAATTCGTCCACCGGCATCCAGCCCGCGACCAGAAGCGAACCATCAGCGCGTTCGACGATCTTCGGCTCGTCCTCGGTGGCGGCAACGAAGGATCCGGTGATCGCCTCCAGCAGGTCCATCGGCGTGATGATCCCCTCGAAATGGCCGTATTCGTCATAGACCAGCAGCATGTGCGAGGGCGAGCCGCGCAGCGCCTCGACCACCCTGAGCGCCCCCATGCCATCGCGCACCACCGGCGC
>JAIRJX010000059.1 GCA_031260425.1 Gemmobacter sp. | reverse complement strand
GCACCGGAGAACACCCCCTATTGCGCGGTGTAGCCGCCATCGACCAGATGATACGATCCGTTGATGAACCGCGCCTGATCCGACAGCAGAAACAGCGTCAGCGCCGAGACATCGGAGGCGACACCGAGCCGACCCACCGGATGCGAGGCAACCAGCGCCTCCTTTGCACCGGGCGGCAGGTTGTCGAGCAGCGGCGTGTCGATGAAGGCAGGGCCGACGGCGTTAACCCTAATGCTCTTCGCGGCATATTCCAGTGCTGCTGACTTGGTCAGGCCCAGAAGCGCGTGTTTCGCCGCAACATAGGCTCCGGCATTGGCGAAACCCACGGTTCCCAGAATCGAAGCCATGTTGACGATGGCGCCACCACCGATCTTCAGCATCTCGGGGATGGCGAAGCGCATTCCGTAGAACACCGCGTTCAGGTTTACATCGATGACCTTCCTCCAGCCATCCAGCGGATATTCGCCCAGCGGCGCGGAGGGGCCGCCGATCCCGGCATTGTTCACCAGCAGATCGAGCCTGCCGCCCGCCGCAACCGCTTCTGCCACCAGTTGCTCCACCACCTTCGGGTCGGATACGTCCCCCGCGCCGGGTTGAGCCTGCCCACCCGCCGCCACGATCCGGTCGGCAACCGACGCCGCCTTGGCCGCGTCCAGATCCGCCGCTATGACCAGCGCCCCGGCCCGGCCCAGATCAAGCGCGATGGCCTCGCCGATGCCCGACCCCGCACCGGTCACCAGTGCCGTCTTGCCCGTGAAGGAAATTTGCATCTCCGCTTCCCCTGTCCGATTCCCGATCAACCGTCGCGGGAAGTGTGAAGGGTGCCTCGGCCTGGCGCAATCCCCGTTCGGGGGCCGCCTCGCCCGTCCGGGAAAACCCCTCCCGTCATACGCAGGCATATCCGGCCGATTGCGGGAACAGAAACCTCCGCCTACGACACCTCGGCAGACGGCTTCCGAAAGGCAGGCGTAACGCCTCCCGAACCGCGACCCGACTGTGCCGGGCAAGGCGCAGGCTCTCAGGGCGCGGGGATCCGGGTGAAGTCGCTGCTTCCCCTTCGCCGTCCCCCACAACGGAAGGGCAGCGCCCGCCCCGGGGCTTGGGTGACGTAGGCGCGGAGATATGAGTCAGGCGGAGCGTCACCATAAAACGACGATCACAACCGAAGGACACCCCGCCCATGATCGAGCACTGCCCGGCGGCGCTTCGCGCGAAGCGCGGGGTGAGCTACTCCCCGGAAATCGGACAGTGACGGAAGCCACGATCTGACGTTTGCCGGTCTCCAGAGATGAGGAGGAACCATGACGCGGGCATCAAGGCGCGCGTGGTGCTGGAGGCGGTGAAGGGCGAGCGGACGGTGTCGGAGCTGACCGAATATGGCGTGCATCCGACGATGATCCACCAGTGGAAGAAATCGCTGCTGGATGGCGCTGCGGATATCTTCGAGCGGGGGCGCCGAAAGCCTGCTGAGGTGGACGAGGGAACGGTCCGCTCGCTGCATGCCAAGATCGGGGAACTGGCCGTCGCCAACGATTTTTGTCACGAAAGCTCAAGCCGTGGACCGGCAAGTGAGGCGTAGGATGATTGAGCGGGACCATCCTGCGCCGTCGATCGGTGCACAGTGCGGCCTTCTGTCGATCTCGCGCTCGTCATTCTACCACCCGCCATCGGGTGAGACGGAGATGAACTTGGGTCTGATGCGGGTGATTGATCAGCAGTTCCTCGACACGCCCTTCTACGGCGTCCGGCAGATGACGTGGCATCTGCAGAACGAGGGCCACGGCGTGAACCAGAAACGCATCCGGCGGCTGATGCGGCTCATGCGTTTGATGCCGATCTACCAGAAGCCCAACACCAGCAAGCCGAGGAAGGGGCACAAGACCTATCCCTATCTTTTGGGGGGCTGCGCGTGGACCGGCCCGGTCAGGCCTGGTGTGCCGACATCACCTACCCTCCGATGCGGCGCGGCTTTCTTTACCTGGTGGCGATCATGGACTGGTTCACGCGCAAGGTGCTGGCCTGGCGCATCTCGAATACGCTGGAGGCCGACTTCTGCGTCGAGGCGCTGAATGAGTCCACCCACCGCTTTGGCCCGCCGGGGATCATGAACACGGACCAGGGCTCGCAGTTCACATCGTTAGCATGGACCGACCGACTGAAACGGAGCGGCACCCGGATCTCGATGGATGGCAAAGGGCAAGTTGGGGCAAAACGATGATGGACGGTAATCTCCTTCCGCCGGCCATCCTGCAGCGCAAGGCGGTGGTCCATGTGCGCCAATCGACCCCGGCCCAGGTGGAGTTCAACACCGAGAGCCGGCGACGCCAATATGAACTGGTCGAGGTCGCGCGTCGTCGTGGTTTCCGGACCGTGGATGTGATCGACGACGATCTCGGCCGCTCTGGCAGCGGCATGGTGATCCGGCCCGGCTTCGAGAAGCTTGTCGCCGCCTTGTGCGTCGGGGAAGTCGGCGCCGTGCTCTGCTTTGATGCTTCGCGGCTGGCACGCAATGGCAACCGGGAGTTTCCGAACATCGATCCACCCTATGCGGCGCAGTTGTCGAGTGCTATCCGTTCCGGATCGAATAGCCGAGGTGAAGATGTCCGCTGTTGTCCCGCATCGTGCCGAATGGCGCACCCTGCTCATGATCCTCGTCACCTATGCGCTCTGGGGGCTTGGCACGACGCTGATCACCCGCTGGTCGCCGCTGGCGGGGGTGCTGCTGACCGGGGTTGCGGTGGCGCAATTTTCCTCGCTGCAACACGAGGTCCTGCATGGCCACCCGTTCCGCTCCCGGTTCTGGAACGAGGTCCTGGCCTTTCCGGCACTGACGCTCACGGTGCCCTATGGCCGTTTCCGCGACACGCACCTTGCGCATCATCACGACCCGATCCTGACCGATCCCTATGACGATCCGGAATCGAACTATTTCGACCCTGCGGTCTGGGCCGGACTGCCGGGCTGGGCGCGGTCGGTGCTCAGAATGAACAACACGCTGCTGGGCCGGATCGTGCTGGGGCCACTGGTCGGCAACCTGCTCTGGCTCCGGACCGAGGCGCGGCTACTGGCGGTGGGTGCGCCGGGGGTGCGGCGCGACTGGGCGCTGCATCTGGCCGGGCTGGGGCCAGTTGTGGCATGGCTCTGGTGGGCCGAGATGGAGGCCTGGGCCTATATCGCGGCAGCCTATATAGGCCAGGCGCTGCTGAAGGTCCGCACCTTCCTCGAACACCGCGCGCATGAGGCGGCGCGGGCACGCACCGTGATCATCGAGGATCGCGGGCCGCTGGCGCTCCTGTTTCTGAACAACAACCTGCATGTGGTGCATCACATGCATCCGAACGTACCATGGTATGAGCTTCCCGCGCTCTACCGCCGCAACCCGGAACATTACCGGCGCCGTAACGAAGGTTACGTCTATCGCAGCTACGCCGAGATCTTCCGCCGCTATCTGTTGCAGGCAAAAGATCCGGTGCCGCATCCGCTCTGGCCGTTCCGGCAGTAGAGGAACGGCGAGCGGCAGACCCTGTTGCACAGGATGCTGAAAGCGAAAAGGGCAGTTTCGCCCGGAGGTGAGATGCGCCCTGGGTGAATACGGCCCCCCGTAGAGGACGTGCCGCCTGCCGGTCGGTATATTGCCTCGTCCTTCCCGTCTCGTACCATTCCTGCAAGAGGCGGTGCCGATCCCGGAGGAGCGGTCGGCACCTGCCCGATAGGGAACGAGGCGCCAATGGCGGGGCGAGCACCCTCCCCCCTCTTGCGGGGCGCGGATGCCGGAAGCTGCGGTTTCCCCAGGGATTGCATGGGCGCTTTGAAGGAATACAGGCTCAGCACAAACTCCGGGTGAGCCTGGGCCATGCCCGGAACAAAGCACGAAGTGCCGCCGGGCGGCGCCCGGCCGCACGGGCGGGCGCTTTGGCGACACAGGCGCGGGGATCGGGGTTCGGCGGAACTGCACCATTAAAGTGCAGATCACGATCGTATCAAGCACCCCCGAGGTCGGGTGCTGCCCTTCTGTTACGCGAGGTGTCGGAGCGGAAGTGGTGGCTTGCTACGACCAGCGCACCGCGTGAACCTCGCGCCGTTTCATCCCTTCCCGCCCGCGCGCGCCGAATCCGCCCTCTCAGCTACCCGCAGGCACGGCCCCGGTTGTGGCGCATGGCGATCCGTCCTAAACAACGCCGGACTTCACAGGGACGGCGCGCCATGGCACGGATTCTCATCACTTCGGCAATTCCCTACATCAACGGGATCAAGCATCTGGGAAACCTCGTCGGCTCCCAGCTTCCGGCCGATCTCTTCGCGCGCTACATGCGCGGGCGCGGCCATGAGGTGATGTTCATCTGCGCCACAGACGAGCACGGCACCCCCGCCGAGCTTGCCGCCGCCAAGGCCGGCAAGCCGGTCGAGGCCTATTGCGCCGAGATGCACGCGGTACAGGCCGAAATCGCACGGGGCTTCCGGCTGTCCTTCGACCATTTCGGACGCTCCTCCAGCCAGCGCAATCACCGCCTCACCCAGCATTTCGCCGGCAAGCTGGCCGAGAACGGATTGATCCGCGAGGTCACCGAAAAGCAGGTCTATTCCATCGACGACGGCCGCTTCCTGCCCGACCGCTATATCGAGGGCACCTGCCCGAATTGCGGCTACACTTCGGCGCGGGGGGATCAATGCGACAACTGCACCAAGCAGCTTGACCCGACCGACCTGATCGATCCGCATTCCACCATTTCCGGCTCGACCAATCTGGAAGTGCGCGAGACCACGCATCTTTATTTGATGCAGCGCGCGCTGAAGGACCGGATCGAGGCCTGGATCGACTCGAAAACCGACTGGCCGATCCTGACCACCTCCATCGCGCGGAAGTGGCTGCATGACGGTGACGGCTTGCAGGATCGCGGCATCACTCGGGATCTGCATTGGGGTATCCCGGTGCGCAAGGGCGACACGCCCTGGCCGGGGATGGAGGGCAAGGTCTTCTACGTCTGGTTCGACGCCCCCATCGAATATATTGCCTGCACCGCCGAGTGGGCCGATGCGCATGGCCTGGAGGATGCAGCCTGGCAGCGCTGGTGGCGCACCGACAAGGGCGCGGACGATGTGACCTATTACCAGTTCATGGGCAAGGACAACGTGCCCTTCCACACGCTCAGCTTCCCGGCCACCCTCATCGGCTCGGGCGAGCCGTGGAAGATGGTCGATTATCTCAAGTCCTTCAATTACCTGAATTACGATGGCGGCCAGTTCTCCACCTCGCGCGGGCGGGGGGTGTTCATGGATCAGGCGCTGTCGATCCTGCCCGCCGATTACTGGCGCTGGTGGCTGCTCAGCCATGCTCCGGAATCTTCCGACGCAGAATTCACCTGGGAGAACTTCCAGGCCTCGGTGAACAAGGATCTGGCGGATGTTCTGGGCAATTTCGTCTCTCGTGTCACCAAATTCGCCAAGTCCAAATTCGGCGAGACGGTGCCAGAGGCGGGGCACTATGGCCCACAGGAAACCGCGCTGATCGAAGGGCTCGACACCCGTATCCGCGATTACGAGCGGCTGATGGACCAGATGGAGATCCGCAAGGCCGCTGCCGAACTGCGGGCGATCTGGGTTGCCGGCAACGAATATCTGCAATCCGCGGCGCCGTGGTCAGTGGTCAAGACCGACCCGGATCAGGCGCAGGCGACCATCCGGCTGTCACTGAACCTGATCCGGCTTTATGCTATCCTGTCGCGCCCCTTCATCCCCGACGCGGCGTGGGCGATGATGGAGGCGCTGAGCTCGGACGACTGGACCTGGCCCAAGGACGTGACCGCCGCGCTCGGCGCGCTTCCCGCCGGCCATGCCTTCGCCGTGCCGGAGAACCTGTTTCGCAAGATCACCGACGAGGAGCGGGCAGAATGGCAGCAGAAGTTCGCCGGAACCCGCGACTGAGCCTTCCCTTTCCCGCCTCTGCGCGGCAGCAACGCCGCAAAATTTGAAAAGGGCGATATCATGCAGGTAAAGGGTGAAACCGCGATCATTTCAGGCGGGGCCTCGGGCCTCGGTGCCGGCACGGCACGCGCACTGGCTGCAGCCGGCGCGCGCGTGGTGCTGCTTGACCACAATGCTGCGGGTGCTGCGACGCTGGCGGCTGAACTGGATGGGCGCGCCTTCGGGCTTGACGTGACCGATGCGGCGGCGGCCGAGACGGTATTCGACGAGATCGGGCCGGCCCGTATTCTGGTGAATTGTGCGGGCGTAGCGCCGGCGAAGAAGATGCTCGGCAAATCCGGGGTGATGCCGCTTGATGACTTCCGCCGGGTGGTCGAGGTGAACCTGATCGGCAACTTCAACTTGCTGAGGCTCTTTGCCGCGCAGGCGCAGGGGCTGGAGGTGCTGGAAACCGGCGAACGCGGCGTTGTCATCAACACCGCCTCGGTGGCCGGATATGAGGGGCAGATCGGCCAGACCGCCTATGCCGCCTCCAAGGGTGGGGTGATCGGGCTGACCCTGCCCGCTGCCCGCGAGCTGGCCCCGCTCGGGATCCGGGTGATGACCATCGCGCCGGGCATCTTCGAGACGCCGATGCTGCGCGGCCTGCCTCAGGCGGCACAGGATGCGCTGGGGGAAATGGTCCCCTTCCCCTCCCGTCTCGGCCGCGCGGAGGAATACGCGGCCCTCGCCTTGCATATCATCGCGAACCCGATGCTGAACGGCGAGGTGATCCGCCTTGATGGCGCGTTACGGTTGCCGCCGAAGTGAGGGGCGGGACGGACGCCTGTATGTGGCGGGTGTGCCGGGCACGGCCACTATTCGCCCACGTGGCTTTCTGGCGAAACCCGCGGTCGCTTGATCCCCGACACCCGGCGCAGCGGAAGAGTGGCGTCCGACCACGGGTGGGCGCCACTACGGTTGCGGCCTGTACTTTATGGCTCAACCACGCCGATGATCGATCCCAGCGCTGGCGGCAACAGAGCGGTCGCCCTCCGGGGCGGGCGTAGCGCTGCCCGGCAGTGCCATGCACCCTGTTCCAGGCAGGGAGCGGGCTCACACGATGTCTGGGTAAAGGGTGATCTGCGACGCTCCAATGATCGCCTGAGGAAGCCGAATACCGGCCCGCCCCGCTGCATTCCGGCTCCCGGTCCGGCGAAATCGGCCATGCCTCCCGGAACGCCTCGTCCCCTCAACGAATGGTGGGGCGGTAAATCCAGCACGCCACCATGGGTGCGATCACCACCGCAGATACGCCGACGGTAAATATCTGCACCCGCTCAACGCCCCAAATAATGGGAATGATACAAGTGACGGCCATGACGGCAACCAGGGCGGACAGGGTTCCCGCCCATTGCGCGGCTTTCGTCTCGCCCAGCCCCCCCGTAAGAAGACCCATGCAAGCCGAGAAAGTCAGCGCGAAAGGCACGATCCACAGAGGCAGACTAAGTAGAGTGTAAAGACCAACGAGTACCGCGACCAGGTGCAGCAGTTGCTACTCGATACCGAACGGAACGCCGGTCCAAAGGGAATGCACCAACTCCGCCATGAAGATCCCGGGAAACGCGATACCAGCCATGGTTGTGATGCCGAGCCGCGCGAAGCGGACATCCAGCCACTGCATCAACTGACGCGTCTCATGGATACTCCTTCCCGGAACGGTTTTCACCATCGCCATATCACAGAAAGCCGATGGCGCAAACTTCCACGCCTTGACATCCGCCCTGCTTGCCCCCATCTCCGCACCGTCCGACACCCGGCCGCGTGAGCCGAAACGGGGTGGCGGGCACAGGTTCCCACCATCACGCAGGGGCGCCGCGCGCGGACGGTCGGCCGGGGATGCGCCCCGGCGGCGAGGCTTGCGCGCCCCGATGCGGGAGCGGCGAGGCCCTCCCCCTCAAGGGATATTGCCATGACCACCTTCGCCGATCTCGGCCTTTCGCCCAAGCTCCTGAAGGCGCTTGAAACCACCGGCTTCACCGCCCCGACCCCGATCCAGGTCGAAGCCATCCCCTCGGTGATGAAGGGGCGCGACCTGATGGGGCTGGCGCAGACCGGCACCGGCAAGACCGCCGCCTTCGGCCTGCCGCTTCTGCACCGGCTGCTCGATGTCACCCACCCGCCGGGGCCGCGCAATGTGCGCGCGCTGATCCTCGCCCCGACCCGCGAACTGGTGCAGCAGATCCACGAACACCTCTTCGCCTTCACCAAAGGCACGCCGGTCAAGCTGACCATGGTGGTGGGCGGCGCCTCGATCAACAAGCAGTCCGAGCGGCTGGCCAAAGGCACCGACGTGCTGATCGCGACACCCGGCCGGCTGATCGACCTGCTGGAGCGCGGCGATGTGCGGCTTGACGCCTGCGGCTATCTGGTGCTGGACGAGGCCGACCACATGCTCGACATGGGCTTCATCCACGCGCTGCGCACCATCGCCAAGCACCTGCCGCACAAGCGCCAGACCCTGCTCTTCAGCGCCACCATGCCCAAGGACATCGAGGAAATCGCTGCCACCTATCTACGCGAGCCGGTCCGTGTGCAGGTCGCCCCCCCCGGCAAGCCGGTGGAGCGCATCAGCCAGGGTGTGCATTTCATCCCGCAGGGCGACAAGGCGAAGCTGCTGGAAAGCTATCTGCAAAAGCACCCCGGCGAGGCCGCCATCGTGTTCTCGCGCACCAAGCACGGCGCCGACCAGATCGCGCAACTGCTGGGGAACTGGGGCTTCAGCGCCGGTGCCATCCACGGCAACCGCAGCCAGAACCAGCGTGCGCGGGTGCTGGCGGAGTTCCGTGAAGGCACATTGATGGTGCTGGTGGCAACCGACGTGGCCGCGCGCGGCATCGACATTCCAGTGGTGCGCCACGTCTATAATTACGACATGCCGAACGTGGCAGAAAACTATGTCCACCGCATCGGCCGCACCGCGCGGGCAGGGGCCGACGGCAGTTCGGTCAGCTTCTGCGCCCCGGCGGAGATGGAGGAGTTCACCGCCATCGAGAAGCTGTTGAAAAAGCCGCTGCCAGTGCTCGGCGGCGCGCCCTGGGCGATGGAGGCGGTGAAGGCTGCCACAAAGCCCGGACAGAACCGCCCGTCACGCGGCGGGGCGCCGCGCCCGGCGAAACCCGGCCAGCCGTCCCGGCCGCGCGACGGGCAGCACCCCGCGCGCGCCGCCGCCGGCAAGCCCACCGCCGCACCGGGCCGACCCGCGAATGCGGGGCGCAAGCCACAAGGCGGCATGGCCGCCCCCCGCCGCCCACGCGGCTGACCCTGACGCCCACGGGCGCTCCTCGGCCTGCAGCAGATGCGGCCGCGAGACAAGGGGGCGCTCGCGCCCCCTCGCCCTTCGGGCTCACCCCGAGGATATTTTTGAACCGGAAACGAACAGGAAAGTCTCTCCGGCTTCATCTGTTCGGAAATATCCTCGGGGGGTGAATTGGCCTCTGGCCAAGAGGGGGGCGGAAAGCCCCCCTTTCTGTGGTTGAACCGTCCCTGCTCGGCGCCAGCGACGGGTGCGGCCGGAAAGCCCTGCTTGGTCTCGGGAGGGGTTTCAAACCGGCCGCAACGAAGGGCAGGGCGGCAGGAGGATACCCCCTTCCCGGCTTCCACCACCTGCCCCCCGCGACGCACGGAGAATCCCCGCGGTGTGAGTTGGCAGGGCCGGCGGGGGTGCTATATTGGCACAGACAGGAGGCGCACATGTTCCAGATCTTATCGACCGACAGGATGAAGATGGTTTCGGTGCAGGACGCCCTGCCCGGCCGGCCCGAGCCGATGCCGGTCACCGAGCCGCATTTCCTTTCCGGCCTCGACCTGAAATCCCCGGTGCCAACGGGCCTTGCCGAGGCGATGTTCGGCATGGGTTGTTTCTGGGGGGTGGAGCGGAAGTTCTGGCAGCAGGATGGGGTCTGGCTCACCATGGCGGGTTATGCCGGCGGCTATACACCCAATCCGACCTACAAGGAGACCTGCACCCAGTTGACCGGCCACAACGAAGTGGTGCGGCTGATCCATGACCCCGCCATCATATCTTACGAGGATCTGTTGCGGCTGTTCTGGGAAAATCATGATCCGACACAGGGAATGCGGCAGGGCAACGATATCGGCTCCACCTACCGTTCCGGCATCTATTTCTACACACCGGAGCAGGAGGCGGCGGCACGCGGCTCGCAAGTCGTCTATCAGCGGGCGCTGGATGCGGCAGGGCGCGGCGTAATCACTACCGAGATCCTGGCCGCGCCAGTCTTCTACTATGCCGAGGATTACCATCAGCAATACCTTGCCAAGAACCCCGACGGGTATTGCGGGCTGGGCGGCACCGGTGTCACCTGCCCGGTCGGGCTCGGTATCCGGGCTTGAACTGCGGCAAGGCGCCGCCTTGCGCCGGGCGCAGCAGGGGTGTTTCGCGGGAGCTGCCTTGCGAGGATATCAGTCATGACCGCCTTTCCGCCCCGCCTTCCCGTCACCCCCGCCCAGATCGATGCGCAGGTTACGGCCTTCTATGCGGCGGTGCGGGCACATCCGGTGCTGGGGCCGGTATTTGCGGATCATGTCACCGACTGGCCGGAACATGAGGCGAAGATCGCCCGCTTCTGGCGCAACGCCATCCTGCGTGACGGGGTCTATGATGGCTCGCCCATGATGGTTCATCGCACGGCGGGCGATGTAGAGGCCGCGCATTTCCCGATCTGGCTCGGACTTTTTGACGAGGTATTAGCCCGCACCTTGCCCGAAGAGGCCGCCGCTGCCTGGTCGCAGATGGCGCACCGGATCGGTCGCGCCCTGCGCATGGGAGTGGAGGAGGCACGGCAGCCGGCGGGTGCAGTCCCGCGCTTCTGACGGTGCGCCTACGACCGGCGGCGCCGTCCGGTGCAATGCACCGAGCCTCACGAAGCCCCGCCGGGTCAGACCGGGCAATGAGCCTCAACTGCCACCAGCCCTGCCCCTGCGGCCCTTCTGGTGGAGAACGGGCCAGGGCCGGCTCGGCGCCCAAGGCCTTGGACGCGGCATTTCCGGCCGGTGCATCGGTCGACAATCTGGCTGCGCGACAACAGCGGCCATGGGCCGGGCAATCGTCATGTAAAAGTTAAAATTAACAATACGTCAAATTTTCTTGACACTCGATGCAACTGCTCACAGACTTCATCATGTTCCGGGCAGAGTCGCACTACGGGAGTGTGCGGGGGAGCGTGCGGTGGAAACCGTGACCTGCCTTGAGCCTTAAGTATATTGCAAAGACCAGAAGCGACCGATCCGGCCCCTTGGGACCGGGTGGTTTTATTATGGCCTGCGCGCATGAACTCATCCCTCAGGGGAGGGAGAGGCATTTGTCCGCCAGCGCGGCGGGAGCCGGGCTGCCAAATAAAACCAGAAACGTCCTCAACATGGAGAGAACGAGAAATGAACAAACGGGTAGCAGTCATCGGTGCAGGGCCAAGCGGCCTGGCGGTTTTGCGCGCCTTCGTTTCGGCCCGTGCCAAAGGCACCGAAATTCCCGAAATCGTCTGCTTCGAGAAGCAGGACAATTGGGGGGGCCTGTGGAACTACAACTGGCGCACCGGCACGGACGAATTCGGCGAGCCGGTGCATGGTTCGATGTATCGCTACCTGTGGTCGAACGGCCCGAAGGAGGCGCTGGAATTCGCTGACTATACCTTTGACGAGCATTTCGGCAAAGGGATCGGCTCCTACCCCCCGCGCGAGGTTCTTTACGACTACATCAAGGGCAGGGTCGAAAAGACCGTGGCGACCGAGTGGATCCGCTACAAATCGGTGGTCCGCTGGGTGAACTACGACGAAGCCACCGGCAAGTTCACCGTGACCGTGCACGACCACGGTGCAAACCGCATCTACAACGAGACCTTCGACTATGTGATGAACTGCGGTGGGCACTTCTCGACACCGCATATCCCCTATTTCCCGGGGATCGACCGCTTTGCCGGCCGTGTCCTTCATGCCCATGACATGCGCGATGCGCTGGAGTTCACGGACCAGGATATCCTGATCGTCGGTGCCAGCTATTCGGCCGAGGATATCGGCTCGCAATGCTGGAAATACGGTGCGAAATCGCTTACCTCGTGCTATCGCACCCAGGCCACCGGCTACAAATGGCCCGATAACTGGGACGAACGGCCCAACCTGGTCAGCGTCTCGGGCAAGACCTGCCATTTCAAGGACGGCTCACAGAAGGATTTCGATGCGATCATCCTGTGCACGGGCTATCTGCACCACTACCCCTATCTGCAGGACGATCTGCGGCTGGTATCGAGCAACCGGCTCTGGCCGCTGGGTCTCTATCAGGGCGTGGCTTGGACGAAGAACCCGAAGTTCTTCTACATCGGCGCTCCGGACAACTGGTTCACCTTCAACATGTTCGACGCCCAGGCCTGGTGGGCGCGCGACGTGATCCTTGGCCGGATCGCGCTGCCGTCGGCCGCCGAGATGGAGGCCGATTGCCTGGAATGGCGCGGCAAGGAAGAGGCAATCGTCGAGTTGAACGAGGGCTGGGAGTTCCAGGGCGACACGATCAAGCGCCTGCTTGCGCAGACCGATTATCCCACCTTCGATGTGGATGCGGTCTACGATCTGTTCTGGCAGTGGAAGAAGAACAAGATGGCCGACATCATGGGCTTCCGCGACAATGTCTATCGCTCGGTCTTCACCGGCAAGATGTCGCCCCATCATCACACGCCCTGGCGCGAGGCGCTGGACGACAGTCTTGAGGCCTACATCAACGATCCGAAGACAGTCGCGGCCGAATAATCGGTCGTGATCCGGCCTGCGGCGCCCCCGGTGCGTCGCAGGCCGGAAGCCACTGCACCCCCACCCTGACAGGAGGTATCGCCGATGGATCTGGCCGATTTTATCGAACGTCCGACGCAATTGCGCGGAACCGTCATTCCCGGTCTTCCCGTCCTGCCGCCAGGGGTCGAGCGGCATCCCATTCCGGGCGGCGGCACCCGTGCGATCGAGCTTCTGGCGGGAGACCAGTTCTGGGTTCTTGACCGCGAGGGGATGCAGCCGGCCGAGCTGGTCTTCTTCGGGGCGGACGGCACGTCGCGCGCGGGCTTTATCGGCGCGGCCTCCTCCGGGGCTCCCGACGGACTGCAGGCGGCGCTTGCGCAGGGCGGGCGAGAGGGACGTGCTGTCCTTGAGGCGCTGGCACAGGCCGGTTTCGATCTGGGCCGTGCCGAGGCAGTGCGCCTTTTCGATGAGGGCTCAGCCGCCACGGACCATCGCGCATTCGAAGCGGAGCGCGACGGGCTCCTGCTGCTGGGCGCGGTGGGCGCGCCGATGACCCCGGATCAATCGACCCCACTGACCGAGATCGTGCTCTACATCAGGCGCCGCAAGCGGTTGAACGAAAAGGGCGAATTCGCCCTGCCGGAACCGCTTGCCGATCCGGTCTACGAATACACCATCACTCCCGGCACCGCCCATGCCTATGAAGTGAAGGCGGGACAATTCGTCCAGATCATCGACGTGCGCGGCCGCGAATGCACCGACTTCAACGCCTTCAAGCGCAGCGATCTGGACAAGGGGTTTGAAAACGGCATCGACCAGGGGTCAACCCGGTCGATGAACGGTAACTTCTTTCCCGAGCCGGGGCTATATTCGAAGTATTTCACCACTGACCTGGAGCCGATCCTCGACATCGTGCAGGACACCAGCGGCCGACATGACACTTTCGCCGTGGCCTGCACCGGACGCTACTACGAGGACCTGGGCTACTTCGGCCATGTCAATTGCTCGGACAATATCTCGAACGCGCTTCGTCCGTGGGGGATCCGGCCGCGTCGGGGATGGCCCACGATCAACTTCTTCTTCAACCTGGTTCAGGAGAACCTGCACTCCTTCACCTCGGGCGAGCCGTGGTCGCGGCCCGGCGATTTCGTTCTGCTGCGGGCGGCAACCGATCTGGTCTGCGTCAATTCGGGCTGTCCTGACGAGATCGACGCCGCGAACGGCTGGAACCCCAGCGAAATCCACCTCCGCGTCTACGACAAGGCCGAGCGTTTCACCCGATCCAGAGGTTACCGCATGACCCCCTCTTCCGCCGCGAGCGATACGCAGAAGACCCCCTTCCACGACCGGATGGTGGCGCTTGGTGCAGAATTCACCACCGTTAACGGTTATTTCCTGCCCAGCACCTTCCGCACCTCGACATTGGTGGATGAATGGCGGGCCTGCCGCGAGAAAGTGGCACTGATGGACCTGTCAGCCCTGCGCAAATGCGAGATCATCGGCCCCGATGCCGAGGAATTCCTGAATACCGTCCTGCCGCGCGACATTCGCAGGCTGGG
>JAIRJX010000358.1 GCA_031260425.1 Gemmobacter sp. | reverse complement strand
CGGCTCGACCAGCGGTTCGGGCAGCACCAGATAGCCGGTCCGCAGCCCGGGCATCAGCGCCTTGGAAAAGGTGCCGGCATAGATCACCCGCCCCGCGCCATCCATGCCCTGAAGTGCGGTGAGCGGCGGGCCGGCGAAGCGGAACTCGCTGTCGTAATCGTCCTCGATCACCCAGGCACCCTGCTCCGCTGCCCAGTCGAGCAGCGCGAGGCGGCGGCGCATGGTCATGGTCACCCCGAGCGGGAACTGGTGCGAGGGGGTGACATAGGCCGCGCGCGCTTCGGCACAGGCGGCGCGGCCCGCCGCTACATCGAGCCCCTCGGCATCGACCGGGACGGGCACCAGCCGTTGCGGCGCGAAGGCGGCCTTGCCGGAGGGATAGCCCGGCTCCTCGATCCAGACCGGATCGCCGGGGGCCAGTACCGCCCGCGCCACCAGATCGAGCCCGCCCTGCGTGCCGGAGGTCAGCACGATCTGTCCCGGATCGAGCCGCAGCCCGCGCGCGGTGCGCAGATAGGCGGCGATCTCGGTCCGCAGGCCGGCATCGCCGCGCGGATCGGCATAGTGAAAGAGGTTGGCGGGTGGCCGGGCGAGGTGGCGGTTCAGGATGGCGCGGAACCGGTCAAGGCTGATCGGGTCGGGACGGGCGAGGCCAAGATCACCCGGCAGGGTAAGCGCGGCAAAGGGTGTCTCGGGCCGGGGCCGGGCCGGGGCGACCTGCGGTACCGCGCCTGCGACGAAGGTGCCCCGCCCGGTTCGGGCTTCGGTGAAGCCATCAGCAGCCAGCATCTCGAATCCGGCGACCACCGCGCCCCGCGCGAGACCGAGCCGGGCGGCAAGGTCGCGGCTGGGCGGCAGCTTGGCACCAGGCGGCAGCGCGCCGGTCTCGATCAGCCGCCGCAGCGCGATATAGAGCGCACGGCCGCGCGGGCCGGCTTCGGGCAGCACCGGCACCAGCGCTGACCAGTCGGGCAAATTGGTTCGGTTTTTTCTTATCATATTGGATCTCTTTCGAACCAATTTATCGATGTAGAACGAGTCGAAGCAAGGGAAATCATCATGACCAACGCCTATCACCCAACCCCCCGGAGCCGCGTTAAGCGCAGCCCCACCCGCGCCATCTATGATCACGAGAAGGTCCATGCCATCCTGGACTCCGCGATGCTCTGTCATGTCGCCTATGCGATTGACGGCCAACCCTATTGCACACCGACGATTCACTGGCGCGAGGGCGGGCAGGTCTACTGGCACGGCTCTTCCGCCAGCCGGATGCTGCGACAGCAGGCAAAGGGAATGCCGGTCTGCCTGACGGTGACGCATTTCGACGGGCTGGTGCTGGCGCGCTCGGCCTACAACCATTCCTGCAACTACCGCTCGGCCATGGTGTTCGGCACGGCACGGCTGGTGGACGAGCCGGAGGAAAAGCGCCGGGCGCTCGACGCGATCACCGAGCGGCTGGTGCCGGGCCGTGCTGCCACGCTGCGGCCGATGAGCACGCAGGAGATCAAGGCGACCTCCGTAGTGGTGATGGAGATCGAGGAGGCCAGTGCCAAGATCCGCGCCGAGAATGTCGGTGACGATGCCGAGGATGGTGACTGGCCGGTCTGGGCCGGGGTGATTCCGCTGGTGACGCGGACCGGTGCGCCGGAGCCTTCGCCCATGCTGTCAGCGGGTATCGCCCTGCCCGAGACGCTGGCCCCTTATCGGGCAGGGCGGCGGCTGGATGAGGTGATGGCCGAAACCTATGCGGCCTATGCGGGGAAAGAGTAACAACCGTCCGCGCCTGTTCTCAGCCATCAGGGGGGATCGTTTACCCCCTGCTGCGCCGGGCAGCCGGACCGGAGGGAAGGTATTGCGTGTCTTTCGGGTTTTGCCATCCATGCCTCCATCCCTTGTGCAGGGCTCGGGCAGGCGTGGGCCATGGCGAAGGTTGGAGCCAGATGGCGAAACGCCGTCCGGACGGATTGGTATTCATGCAGGGCCCGCGCGGTTTTCGGCAAGCCCCCGGCCTCTGATCCTCACCATCCCTCGCAGCGGAGGGCAGCACCCGACCGCGGGTGGGCGCGTGAGACGGTTGTGGTCTGCGCTTCATGGCTCAGCCACGCTTATGCCCGATCTCCGCGCCAACGCCCCCAAAGCGCCCTCGGGGTGGTCGGGCGCTGCCCGGCGGCGCTTGCGCGCCTTGTTCCGGGCGGG
The DNA here is from genome assembly GCA_031260425.1 of Gemmobacter sp. Taxonomy (GTDB): domain Bacteria; phylum Pseudomonadota; class Alphaproteobacteria; order Rhodobacterales; family Rhodobacteraceae; genus Gemmobacter. The sequence goes on along the minus strand of JAIRJX010000358.1, from coordinate 3,957 downwards.
GAGTGGGCTCACAAGGTGCTTCGGCAGACGACCGGGAGCCATAGGCTGTGCCAGGAAACCATATGAGCCTTGAATAGATGCAGGTCTGTCCTCGCCTTTTCCGGACGGTCGGCCAGCTTCCCAAGCACCGCGGCGAAAGCCAGACGAAGTCCGTTTCGCCGCGCACCCCCAACTCGCCCCGGGGCGCTGCGCAACCGGAGGCCCTTGCACGCAAGGCCCCTTCCGCCTAGATAGGCGCGTCAGCACCGAACACGGCGGCCCCATGCAAAACGTCATCCTCACCATCCATCTGATCCTCGCGCTCCTGCTCATCGGCGTGGTGCTGTTGCAGCGGTCGGAGGGCGGCGGTCTTGGTATGGGGAGCGGTGGAGGCGGCGTGGTCTCGGCGCGTGGCGCGGCCAATGCGCTGACCCGGCTGACCTGGATCTTCGCAATCTGCTTCATCATCACCTCGCTGACGCTGGCCATTCTGGCTGCACGCGGGGTGGATGGCTCGGTTACCGAACAGATCGGCGGCAGCGCCCGCGCGCCCGCGACGGTGCCCGTCAGCCCGCTCGGCTCCGACCTGCTGCCGCCGGTGCCCTCCGATACGCCGCTGACGCCGCCGCGCGCTGATCAGCCGTCGCCTGCCGCGCCGGCGCAGGGCAATAATTGAGTCTCCACTAGCCCTAGAAGCGCGCTGGTATCTGTTGTCAGCATCTAGCGGGCAGGGTTGCGCTTTCCCGAAAATCCGGCTAAGCGATGACTCCCGTGATACCGCGATTTCGCACGGGCGAATCGCCTCTTGAACTGTAGTCACGGGAGACCCCAAATGACGCGTTACATCTTCATCACCGGGGGTGTGGTCTCTTCGCTCGGCAAGGGGCTGTCGTCGGCGGCGCTGGGGGCGCTGTTGCAGGCGCGAGGCTATTCAGTGCGGCTCCGCAAGCTCGACCCCTATCTGAATGTGGATCCCGGCACCATGTCGCCCTTCGAACATGGCGAGGTGTTCGTTACCGACGATGGGGCGGAAACCGATCTCGACCTCGGTCATTACGAGCGTTTCACCGGCGTTTCGGCGCGCAAGACCGATTCCATCTCGTCGGGCCGGATCTATTCCAACGTGCTGGAGAAGGAGCGGCGGGGCGACTACCTTGGCAAGACCATCCAGGTCGTTCCGCATGTGACCAACGAGATCAAGGATTTCCTGCGTATCGGCGAGGGCGAGACCGATTTCATGCTCTGCGAGATCGGCGGCACGGTCGGCGATATCGAGGGCCTGCCCTTTTTCGAGGCGATCCGCCAGTTCATCCACGAACGCCCGCAAGGCGAATGTATCCTGATGCATCTGACGCTGCTGCCCTATCTCTCGGCAAGCGGCGAGCTGAAGACCAAGCCCACCCAGCATTCGGTGAAGGAACTGCAGAGCATCGGTCTCGCCCCCGATGTGCTGGTCTGTCGCAGCGAGCATCCGATCCCCGAACGCGAGCGCGAAAAGATCGCGCTCTTCTGCAACGTCCGCAAGGATGCAGTGATCCCGGCCTATGATCTGAAAACCATCTACGGGGCGCCGCTGGCCTATCACCGGGCGGGGCTGGATCAGGCGGTGCTGAACGCCTTCGGCATCACGCCGGCGCGGGAGCCCGATCTGGCGCGCTGGGAGGATGTGATGGATCGCATCGCCAATCCCGAGGGCGAGGTGCGGGTGGCGGTGGTCGGCAAATATACCCAGTTGGAAGACGCTTACAAATCCATCGCCGAGGCGCTGACCCATGGCGGAATGGCGAACCGGGTGAAGGTGCGCGCCGAATGGATCGACAGCGAGATCTTCGAGCGCGAGGACCCGGCGCCATGGCTGGAGAGCTTCCACGCAATCCTCGTGCCCGGTGGCTTCGGTGAGCGCGGCACGGAAGGCAAGATCAAGGCGGCGAAATATGCCCGCGAGAAGGGCATCCCCTATCTTGGCATCTGTCTGGGAATGCAGATGGCGGTGATCGAGGCGGCGCGCAACCTGGCCGGGCTGACCGATGCCGGATCGGAGGAGTTCGATCACGAGGCGGGGGCCAGGCGCTTCACCCCGGTTGTCTACCTCCTGAAGGAATGGGTGCAGGGCAACCACAAGGTCGAGCGCAGGCCGGGCGACGACAAGGGCGGCACCATGCGCCTTGGCGCCTACAGCGCCACGCTGAAGGCGGGCTCGCAGGTGGCGGCGATCTATGGTGCGACCGAGATCGAGGAGCGCCACCGTCACCGCTACGAGGTCGATATCCGCTATCGCGACAGGCTGGAAGGCTGCGGGTTGGTCTTCTCGGGCATGTCGCCTGACGGACGGCTGCCCGAGATCGTGGAATATGCAGGGCATCCGTGGTTCATCGGCGTGCAGTTCCACCCGGAACTGAAGTCCAAGCCCTTTGCGCCGCATCCGCTCTTCGCCGATTTCGTGCGCGCGGCGCGGGATGTCTCGCGGCTGGTTTGACGGGGCGGATTGCGACCTGCCTCCCTCACCACAGCGCGCCGGGTTGAAACAGGCGAGATATTGCCCCCGGCGCGCGGCATATCGGTCGGCAATGATGACATGAGCCCCGGTGGGTCAGATGAAATTCTGCGGTTGCCTGTGTGTTTCACGGAAGGTCGTGCAGCCTCCGGTACCCTGCCCTGAACAGCCGCGGCAATCTGGGCGGAATACCGAGATCGGGAGTCCACTCCCCACCCGGAACAAGACACGTAGCGCCGCCGGGCAGCGCCCGACCGCCTCCGAGGGCGGGCGCTTTTGGGCGTCGGCGCGGGGACCGATCATAGGCGTGGTCGCATCATAAAGTGGCGACCACAACCGTAGGTGCGCCCACCCGCGGTCGGGTATCGCCCTCCGTTGCACGGGGCGAAGGCAGAGGCAGTCGTTTCCTCCAAGGGGCCACGCAGGCCCATGTAAGCCCGCCCCGCTCGGATCAGCCGCATAGCGCCCTGGGGGGAGAGGCTTCGCGCCTTGCTCCATGTGTGTTGTCACATGGTTTGAGATATGAGTGACACATGGTCTGATATCGGAAGAGAACGGCTGAGGGCGGAAGACTTTGGACGGGATTATCTGATATCAGGTGATGACAGGTGATTGAACCGCGCCGGGTTTGTCGGCGGCTGATTTCAGTTAGTTATGCGGCCTTGGGGTCGGTTTCCGGTGCCGCGTAGAAGTTTGCCCCGGCTTCGGCGGGCGAGATGTTCCCGATCGGCTCCGGCGGGCGGCGGTTGTTGAACCGGTCCACCCGTTCGAGCGTGGCATGTTCCACCGCCTCGAAACTGCGCCACGGGCCACGGCGGTGGATGACTTCGGCCTTGAACAGCCCGTTGATCGTCTCCGCCAGCGCATTGTCGTAGTTGTCGCCGACGCTGCCGACCGATGGCTCGACGCCCGCTTCGCCGTCGAGAACCATCCGCACCGCACGCTCGCCGACCTCAGGAGAAAACTTGTTCGTCGTCTGGCTCATGATGCTCCATCCTGCTCAGGAGTGGGAGCCTCCGACAAACCCGCCGCGGTTCAGGCGTCACCGGGCCGTCACCCGCGATCAGGAGGCTCTGGCGGGCCGCCACATCCTGTGTCCGCAAGTTCCCGGCATCGACACCGTAGCCTGCCACGATGGCCTGAAGCTCCGGCGCATCAGGAAAAAGAAGGGTCGCGAAGGCCGCATGTTCGGCCTGCGCCGGGCCCTGCGGTTCGCGATGCGCGGGATTTCCTGGATCGACCAGCGGATCAGTTCTGGCGCTCTGCCCTCGTCCTGCGCATCGTTTTTCGGGGCGGTGCGGCATCGGCCTGATGGCGAATGCCGGCCGTCATCGCGAAGGCCGGCATGACCAGCGAAACATGTCGGTGCCGGCCATGCCAGGAGCGAGACTCGTCATGATCGAGTCCGAACTCATTCTTCGCGGTCTCGAAGCTGTCCTCGATCGCCCGTCGATGCCCTTCGACGCGGACCAGCGTTTCCATCC